>CAZWNS010000008.1:0-17451 GCA_964635245.1 uncultured Spirochaetaceae bacterium | reverse complement strand
GGCCGACGAGGCGACCACATACTACTATCTCTTCGATCCCCCCGTTGTCGTCGGCGAGGCGGGGGACGCGCTGCTGGTCGCCACCTCCGCGTTGCCGGCGGGTTCGCACCTGCGGCTTTTCGACCGGGATGGGACGGTAACCGCATCGGTACGACTTACCGATGTACCGGCAGCGCTGAGCCGGGAGCGCCGCGAGCACGTGCTTCACCCCGGCGACGGCGACCGCATTCACGGTATGATCGTAGACGTGCCGCCCGGCCGAGAGCCGCCCGAATCGGCAGGCGGCGATACGCCGGTGGCATCGCTCACCTCGACGACACGCCTCTTCGGCGCCGTGCTCACCGGTGATGCCCTTCGCCTCGGTGCGGGGACCCGTCTGAGCGCCTCGTCCGATTCCGCCCTCGAATGGACCGTGGAGCTTCCGACCGCCGACGGCGCCGCCGCCACCACCACCGAGGAGGGGAGGCTGGAGATCGACTACGTCGTCGACTCCGACGTCGCCGCCGACGCCGATGCGGCAACGTCCGCCGCGCGGAGGCGTGTCGCCCGGGCGACCATCGATGTGGCGGGACAATCGACGGGTCGCGAGACCGACGCCGAAACCGCCTCGCAAACCGCCGTCTCCTACCGGGCGCGACTCGGCGAGGGCTCGGGCACTATTGCGATCCCGGCGCCCGCTCTGGGCTTCGTTCCGGCTGTCGTTACGGTGCGCTCGGGTAACGAGGCGGTCGCCGTGCGCCGGGTGCAGTGGCACGAGTCCACGGCGCGGCGGGCAGGCACGGCCGACGGGGCGGACATCAACGCTCCCATTCCCGCCGATCTTGCCACCATTCTCTCCGACTACCCGCAGAGCGCCTGGCGCCGGGATGAGTTCGAGGTCTTTTCCTGGACGGCCTATCCGCGTATTCTCGTCTTCGACACCGCCGATTACGAGACCCAGTCGCGACTGTTCAAACGCCTCGCGTTTTTCGTCGAGAAGCGCGGCTTTCGCGGTCGGCTGCTCTCCGATGAGGAACTCTCGGGACGCCACGGGTGGAATGCGCACAACTACCGTCCCGAGGGGCTCTCAGCTTTTTTCGCGCAGGCAGAGGCGGACGGCGTGCGGCTCACCGCCGAGGAGGAGCTTCTGCGGGAGGTGCTGCTAGCGAACGGCGTGATACACGAGACCGCCGAGGGCTACGAGCCCGGGGACGGCGGAGTACTCTCCCTCTCGCAGAGCTCCTACCCCGAGTTACGCGAGCTGCTCATCACCCACGAGGCCTACCACGGCCTGTTCTACGAGGAGGCGGCCTTCCGCGATGGTGTGACGGAGATCTGGAACGGGCTTTCGGAGGCGGAGCGCTCCTACTGGCGAAGCCTGCTGGCCTACATGACCTACGACCCGGCCGACGAATACCTGATGATAAACGAGTTTCAGGCCTACCTCATGCAGCAACCTCTCGACCGAGTGCGAGGTTACCTCCGCGGCGTGCTCGCCCCGCGGTTTGCGAACGCGCGTCCGTCCCAACGTGAGGAGATCGAGCGTTTTCTCGCCGAGCACCCCGAGACCTTCATCCGCGCCGCACGGGCGGTGGAGGAGCTGTTGAGCGGGTTCAGCCCGCTCGCCCCCGGCGATGTGCTGCTGCTCCGTCCCGCCGACGGGGGAGCGTGAGCCGGCTGCGGCGCCGCGCATCCCCGGCGCGCCGATACTCGCTCGCCTATCTGCTCGAGCGGCAGCCGAAGTCGCTTGCGAAGCACCCCCACTACGGCCTCTTGCTCGAGTACTACCGGAACTCGGCGGCGCTTCGGGGGCTGCGCGTCTCCCGGCGCTGCTACTCGCTGTTGCAGCACGCGCGCATCGCCCCGGAGAACCTGCATCACTTCTATCGGACGTACCGGCTTCCCGCCGATCCCTTCTTCCCGCTCTTCTTCGAGATCAAGCGCGCCTATCTCCGGGACCGCGAGCGGGTCCGAGAGGCCCGTCGACGCTACATCCTCGAGACGATGCGTGCCCTTCCCGGGCCGGTCCTCGATTTCATCAAGTACCTCGGTCGCCTGGAGCAGCAGTACAGCGGCGGGCGGCGCTATCCGGTGTGGCAGGCACATCTCTTCCCCTCGACGAAGAAGCAGGCCGACGCATACCGGCGCTTCGACCGACTCGAGTGGATCGAGACGTTCGGATCTCACCTCGAGGAGCTCGAAGCCCGCTACCGTGGCTTCAACCCACAGATACGCGCGCGGCTCCTTGCGTGCTTCGTATTGGAGATCCCGCTCGAGGGGCTGCCGGCGCGCCGCCCGACGCATGCGCAGGTGACGGCGCACTACCGCCGCCTCAGTATGCGCCATCACCCCGACCGGGGCGGCGACGCGCGCATGTTCGTCGAGCTGCAGCGGGCGCGGGACGTGCTGGTCGGCCGCGGCTAGGCGTCCCGGCTAATCACCCGTCTTCTCCGGGAGGTCCGATCAGTCCCCAACGCCGGTGCGTCCGAGCGCAGCCCGCGCGCCCTCGAGCAGGTACTGGGCGTCGAAGCCGACCCCAATCATACGCCACCCCTCGCTGATGCGCTCAGGGATCGTCCGGCCGGCTCCCTGCCAGATGCCGCCGGGAAGACCGTTGCGTGCCGCGACCTCGAAAACGTGGTCGATGGCCCTTTGCAGCCGCGAGTCGGCGAGGTCGCCCCGAAGGCCGAAGGAGTAGGAGAGGTCGACGGGCCCGAGGAAGAATGCATCGACGCCGTCGACCGAGAAGATGCTCTCCGCATGTTCCACCGCCTCCTCGGACTCGATCTGAATGATGACCAGAGTCTCGTCGTCGGCGGTCTCCAGGTACTCGGGGTCCATGACGAGCGCGCGCGACGGACCGCACCCCCGGATGCCCTCGGGCGGGTAGGTGCAGGCGCGCACCGCCTGCTCTGCGTCCGCCGCGGTGTTCACCATCGGGATAATCAGGCCGTGGGCGCCGATGTCGAGGGCCTTCTTGATCCGCACCTGGTCGTTCCAGGCAACCCGTACGAGCGGGGTGACGGTGTCCGCGGCGATGGCCTGGATCATGGTCTGGGTGGTGTCGACGTCGAGCGGGGAGTGCTCCTGGTCGAAGACAAACCAGTCGAAGCCGACCGTGGAGAGAAACTCCGCGATGACCGGGTGCGAAATCGTGATCCAGGATCCGAAGGTTGTGCGGTTTTGGGAAAGCCGTTCTTTCAGCCGATTCTTCATTGCCTTGGACTCCTCTCAGGGCTCGCGCTCGACGAGCGGCAGTAACCATGGGGCGAGGTAGCGCTCGGCCCACAACAGCAGGCGGTGGCGCCATTCCAGCGGCCGGCCCGTGATGCGGTCGGTCGCGTCGGGCCGCGGTTCCGGTCCCGGCGGGTAGTCGTTGGTCCGCGCCATCCAGTCGTCGAGCTCGAGAAACAAACGGTGCTGCTCTGCGGCGTATTCTGGGTCCCAGGCCCGGTTGACGTACTCGTGCGGATCCCTCTCCAGGTCGTAGAACTCAACCGGCGGTCTCGGATGGACGAAGTTCAATCGCTGCTGAGGAGTCAATCGTCCCTCCTCGCGGCGCTCGAGGAGGCTCTTCCAGGTGTCGCTCTGAGCGATGTCCGGAGGAAGTCCGAACGGTTGTCTCTCGTAGGTGTTTACGATGAGCTTGAACCTTTCGGTGCGCACGGCTCGAATGTGGTCCTCAGTACCGTGCCAGTTGCGCTGGCTGAAGGCGGCCTCGCGGCCCTGACCCGATTCGTCGCCCTGCAGGAGCCCCATGATGCTCTCGCCCTCCATCTCGGCGGGGATCTCCGCGCCGGCGGCATCGAGCAGAGTCGGCGCAAGATCGATGGTGCTCGCGATCCCCCCATGATGTGTGCCCGGCTCAATGACGTTCGGCCGGCTCCAGATATAGGGGGTGCGCATGCCTGCGTCGTAGAGGCTGCCCTTGGCACGTGGAAACGGCCACCCGTTGTCGGAGACGTACAAGACGATGGTGTTCTCCCTCAGCCCGCGCTCTTCGAGTACGTCGAGGAAGCGGCCGATCCACCCGTCCATACGGCTGATTTCGTCGTAGTAGAGGGCAATCTCGCGCCGGGTCTCCGGCGTGTCGGCCAGATGGGCCGGTACCCGGACCTCAGCGGGGTCGTGCGGCCGGGCGATGGTGCCGCTCAGGTACGGGCGGTGCGGGTCCATGAAGCCGACCCACAGAAAGAACGGACGGGAGTCCGCCCGATCGAGAAAACGCTCGAAACGGCCCAGTCGCGCGGAGTACCAGTCGAACCGACTGCTCGCGGCTCTGCCGATGTGCTGCTTCAGCATACTGCCGGTGAAGTACCCGGCCTCCCGCAGGTAGTCGGGGAGGATGGTCACATCGGCCGGAATGGGCTCATGAAGGTCTTCGGCGCCGGTTTGGTGCGGGTAGAGTCCGGTGAGCATACTGGCCCGCGAGGGGCTGCACTGAGGGCTCGTCACGAAGGCCCGGGAGAAGGTCATACCGGTGTCGGCAAGCCGTTGAATGTTGGGGGTTCTCACCCGCCGATTGCCGTAGACGCTCGAGTCGTCCCAGCCGGCGTCGTCCGCCACGAAGACCACAATGTTCGGCCGGCCGGACTCCTCATCCGCGACGGCGCCCTCGGCGCTCAATAAAAGTATGACGAGGACCGCCACCGCACACGTGACGGGAGGAACGCGTGTTGTGGAGCTAAACTGTCTCATCCGGTCGGGCCTCGCTTTGTTGAAGGGGTGCTGAGAGATTGTACCATCGAAGGGCCGTGCTCGTCGCAGGTTCCGCCCAAATATCCCGGCTCGTTATTGACAGCAGGTCGGTCTCACCGGATACTGACCACGTTGTGCCGCGCCCGACCGATCAGGAACGCCTGGAACAGGAGCTTCAGTTTCGAACCGCATTGGTCGAGCTCACGAATGAGCTTCTCTCCTCCACGCTCGATACCACATTCTATCAGACCGCACTCGAGCGCACGGTCCAGCTCGTCCCGGATGCCCAGGGAGGGAGCATTGTGGTCCGGCACGACGACGGACTCTTTCACTTCGAAGCCGCGGTCGAGTTCGACTTCGATGTGTTGAAGTCCATCACCCTGTCCGACGAAGAGTTGGGGCCCCGGCGCGGCGGGGCGAGGTGCGAGCGGATCGAGATCCACGACTACGAGCAGCGGCTCGATGCCGAGAAGGCCGCCGCCTTTCGCAGGGCCGGCAGGCTCAACGACATTCGGGCAACCCTGTCGGTTCCGCTGCGAATGGGCGAGGAGGCCGTGGGCTACTTCAACCTGGACAATTTCCGCAGTGCCTCCGCATTCTCCGGCCCGGACCTCGAGATTGCCGAAGCAATCGCCGCTCAGGTATCGGTGGCCCTCTACCGCCTGTTTCTCGAGAGACGGCTGCAGCAGGAACGGCAGCACTACCACCACATGGCCCACCACGATCCGTTGACCGGCCTCCCGAACCGTCGGCTCTTTCTCGATGCGCTCGATCGGGCGCTTGCACCGGCTGCGCGGCGACGTTCGCGGCTTGGGCTTCTCTACATCGATCTCGATGATTTCAAACGAATAAACGATGTCTACGGCCATGATGCCGGCGATTACGTGCTCATTCAGACGGCCACGCGGATCCACAACGCGATTCGAAAGGGCGACCTGGCTGCCAGGCTTGGGGGCGATGAGTTCGGCGTGCTTCTCATGGACGTGCAGTCGGTACGGGATGCGCCGGGGGTGGGGGAGAAGATCCGGGCCGCCTGCTCAGAGCCGGTGAGGTTCGGGGCCCGGGAGCTGACGGCACGGCCCAGCATCGGCGCCGCCACCTATCCGGACCATGCGAAGGAAGCGGAAGCACTTCTGAAGCTGGCCGACAGCCGGATGTACGAGGTCAAACCTTCCGTCCGGGCGATGTCCTCCGGTCCGTAGCTCCGCGGTGAGGCACGGCGCCCGGTGCCGGCCGGCGCCCGGCAGGCGACGCGCCCGGCCGAGCTAACCGGGCAGCCACACCTCGACTCTCGCCCCGTGGTCGTCGGCCCCGGGAACGACCGCGAGCCGCGCCTGCACCTGCTGAGCCAATACCAGCATCATTCGAAAGCCCAGCGAGTTCTGCCGATCCACATCAAAATCCGCACCGATCCCGCTGCCGTTATCCTCGATACAGAGCATACAGTGCGCGGATCCCGGCGCTCTGAGGCGCACCACCAGGCGGTTATGCGCTCCCTCGGCGTGAAAGGCGTGCGTCAACGCGTTGGTCACCGCCTCGTTGGCTATGAGGCCGAGCGGGAGTGCGGTGCCTACCTCGAGCTCAACCTCCTCGAGGTCGAGCTCCAGCCGCACGGCCCGGCTCGCCGCGTACCGGTCGAATAGCTGATTCACCATTCGAGTGAGAATGCCGCCGAACTCTATCCGGGAGAGGTTCTGTTCGTGGTAGAGCATGTTATGTATGAGGCTCATGACCTCCATGCGATCCCGGGTCTTGCTCAGCGCACTCGCCGAGCGGTCCTCCGCGGAAGCTTCGTGCAGTTGCAGGCGGATGAGACCCGTCATCACCGCCAGGTTATTCTTGACGCGGTGGTGGACCTCCCGCAGGAGGGCGTCCTTTTCATCCAGAGCAGACTTGAGCTCCAGCGCCGATCGCCGCTTCTCGGTCGTGTCACTCGCGATGGCCAACACCCCAGTAACCTCGCCGTGTTTGTCGTAGAGCGGAACGGCCGAGAGCTCGATGTATATCTCCGAGCCGTCCCTGCGAACTCGCGGGAGCTCCTTTGCCACGATGCTCCTGCCCCGAAGAACTTCCTCGAAGAGCCCGAGGAACTCCTCGCCGCGGTCCCCGGGGATGAAGGGCAGGGGACGGCCGAGAACCTCGTCGCGGGTCCATCCGAACAGAGCCTCCGCCGCGGGATTCCAGAGGTGCTTGACCCGGGCGTGGACGTCGAGATCGTAGAACGCGAGCGGCGCGGCCTGGAAGAGCGCGCGCAGATAGTCCTCCGAGGTCCGGTGTTGTTCCGTGCTGTCCTCGAGGGCACGGTTTGTGTCGTATAGTCTGCGGAAGGAGTGGTGGAGCAGAACGTAGATAACCGCAGCGGTGAGCACCACAAACACCACGCCCTTGATCGACTGCAGCCGCGCGATCGCGGTCGGCCCGGAGGCGATGTTGAGGATGAGGGAATCCGAGAAGAGGATCCAGAGAGTGCCCAGGACGAGGTAGATGGCGGTTATCCGCAGCGCCTCCGCGCGTGCGCGAAGGGGGGTGTCGGTCGGACGCTCGTGCTTCATCGCTCCCGATGTGGACCCCGAGTATAAGGCCAAGGCCTATCCTTGGCAAGGAACACGTAGGCGGTGTTTCTCCTGGATGCCGATGCGGGCTACCGGCGCTCCACCTCGTATCGCACCGAGCCCGCCACGCGGCGGTCGAAGCGGTTGATGGCGACGCCGGCCGCAGCAAGCATGCCGGCCGCTACGGCGAAGGCGCCGAGGGCGCGCAGCGCCTCTCCCGCCTCGGGAAAGAGAACGTAGTGGCCGAACAGCAGTCCCGCGAAGAACGCCAGGAGCGGCAGCCCGTAGACAACGGCTGTGAGGCCGAGAACGGAGGTGTTGCGAATGCGAAGCTTCACCGGCTCGCTCGAGCCGAGTCGCCCGGCGCCCACGCCGCTCACATGATCCCGCGGTACCGAGACGACGCCGTCGTTTCTATAGCACTGCTCGCGGATCGAGCACGCATCGCAGGCGCCGGTCCGAATTATCTGGAAGACGACCCGGTCGTCGTCGCTGTGTCGCACAACAGCCGATTCTTCGATCATGATGCTTACTCGTCCCCGGCGGTGTCGCCGCCGCCGGTCGCGCCGTCGGCCGCGTCACCGGCCGCAGCCGCGCCTGCGGCCGCGCCCACCGCCGCAGGCGTCTTCACGAAACGCTCGTAGCGGGTGATGTTGGCTCGCGTGGTGTAGGAATCGGTCGGGCACTTCTCACCGTATTCAGCTTTGGCGGTATAGTTCTCGGTGTTCACCACCGCGAGGTTTCCCTTCATCTGCACGGCCTCGGGGTTCTCGTCCTTGGCCGCCGCCTTCACGCAGATCCCGCAGGCGATGCAGGCCTTCTTGCAGACCTTCTTGGCTATGGGGCCGGGGTCCTGGGACTTGCAGAAGACGAAGGCCTCGTGATCTACGGGATGGAGCTCGATGAGGTCACGCGGACAGGCCGCCACGCAGTTGCCGCAGGCGGTGCACTTCTCCGCGTCGACGTAGGGGATGCCGGTTTCCGACAGGTGAATCGCATCGAAGGGGCAGGAGCGCACGCAGGAGCCGAGCCCGACGCAGCCGTACTTGCATCGCTTGGCCACGTCCTGGGAGTAGATCGCCGCCGCACAGTCTTCAATGCCGCGGAAGTCACCGGGAAAGCTCGCCGCGTCCGAGCCGCCCTGGCAGAAGACCACCGCAACGAGTTTCTGCTTATCCTCGTTCGCGACTTCGATACCCATGACCTCGGCGACGGCGCGGGTCGTCTCTTCGCCGCCTACCACGCACAGAGAGACGTCTTCGCCGTTCTCGGCAACGGCTTCGGCGTAGGCTGCGCAGGATGGGTAACCGCACCCGCCGCAGTTGACGCCCGGCAGGGCTTCCTCGACCTGATCGATCTTGGGGTTCGTCTCCACGTGGAACTTGCGGTTTGCGACCCCGAGAAATATGGCAAACAGGAGTCCGAGGACCCCCATGAGCAATGCTGCTTGCAGAATCATTTCAAAAACTCTCCTTCTCTGCGGATACGGGCTCTATGCCGACACCAGGCCGGTGAAGCCCATGAATGCGAGTGCGAGCACGCCGGCGACAATGAGGGTGACCGCGGCGCCCTGGAAGGGCTTCGGTATGTCGGCCGTCTCCAGCTGCTCTCTGATGCCGGCCATGATCACGATTGCCAGCGTGAAACCCACACCGGCGCCGAAGCCGAAGAATATCGACTTGATGAAGGCGTACTCTCGCATCGCCTGGACGAGCGCGACGAAGAGGATCGCACAGTTGGTCGTGATCAGGGGCAGGAAGATGCCGAGCGTCTTGTAGAGCGCCGGCAGGGTCTTCTTGATGAACATCTCCACGAACTGCACGAGAGAGGCGATAACCAGGATGTAGGAGACGTACTCGAGGAAGGGGAGGCCGAACCGAATCAGAACCAGATTGTTGATGAGCCACGTCGCGGTTGCGGTGAGGGTCATGACGAAGGTCACCGCGATGCCCATGGAGAGCGACGCGTCGATTTTCTTGGACACGCCTATGAAGGGACAAATGCCCACGAAGTAGTAGAGCACGAAATTGTTTACGAGAACCGCCACGAGCAGAACTGCAATGTACTCCATCCTACGCCGCCTTTCTCAGAATGAGAGAGCCGCCTGCCTTCAGGTGATTGAAGATCGCCATGAGCAGGCCGAGTGCGATGAAGGCACCGGCCGGAAGAATCATAATCAGCATCGGCGTGTAGCCCGAGCCGAACAGCGGGGTGCCGAAGAGCTCGCCGCTCCCGAGGATCTCGCGCACGCCGCCGAGCACCATGAGCGCCGCGGTGAACCCGGCGCCCATGCCGAGCGCATCGGCGATGGAAGGCACCACCGGGTTCCGGCTCGCGAAGGCCTCGATGCGGCCCATAATGATGCAGTTGACCACGATGAGCGGCACGTAGGGGCCGAGCGCTTCCGACAGCGGCGGAAAGTATGCCCTGAGCACGAGGTCGGCGATGGTCACGAAGGTGGCGATGATGACCGCGTAGACGGGGATACGCACCTGTCCGGGCACAATCCTGTTGACGATCGAGGTGATGGTGGCCGCCGAGAAGACGACAAAAGAAGTGGCAAGGCCCATGCCGAGTCCGTTTACCACCGACGTGGTAACGGCGAGGGTCGGGCACATGCCGAGCACCTGCACGAACACCGGGTTATTCTCGACGAGCCCCTTTCCGAAGTGGGACACGATGCCTGGACTGCTGCTCATGACTGACCTTCCTCCTCGCGGAGTATCTCCACGGCGCGGTCGACGTCGGCGTTGACGCCGTCGACCACGGCCTCACTTGAAATCGTTGCGCCCGAGATGGCCTGGATCTCGTTTTCCTCGGAATCCGGTTCCTCATTCTTGACGTAGCTGATTGTCTCGCCGGGGTCGAGGTCCTCGAACTGGTCGCGGAAGTCCTCCTCCGTGATCCGGGCGCCGAGTCCCGGCGTCTCCACCTGCTCCACAATCTGCAGGCCGGCGATGGAGGAGAGATCCGGGCTGATGCCGACGAGCAGGCGAATCTCCCCGCCGTAGCCGGTGGCGCTCACCCGTACCGCGTAGCCGAGGAGATCGCCGCCGGAGGTCTCCGCGCGGTAGATGGTCGGTCCTCCGGTGTCGAGCTCCTCGAACTCCGGTTCCTCCGCATCCTCGAACAGCGCGCTCAAGGACCGCTCGAGTGCGGCCTGCTGGTTGGCCTCAATCCGCGGGATGAGACCCGAGTATATGCCGGCCAGCACCACGCCGGAGATCAGCGTGACCAGGCCGAGTACCATGATCATCTTCCTCATGCCGATGCTCCTTCCCGTGCCTCCACCGAGCCGAAGGTCGTCGTATTGGTGTAGCGGTTGATAATGGGCGTGACGGCGTTCATCAGCAGGATCGAATACATGACGCCCTCGGGGAACCCGCCGAAGAGTCTGATGACGATGACGATGATGCCCGCGCCTGCGCCGAAGATGGCCTGCCCCAGTTTGGTGATGGGCGAGGTGACCATGTCGGTTGCCATATAGAAGGCTGCGATGACGAGTCCTCCGGAGAGCAGATGAAACACCGGGTCGGGATAGGTCTCCGGCGCGATGAGCCAGAACACACCGCCGAGGACGAACACCGTGCCGAGATAGGAGACGACCAGTTGCCAGTTGATGATGCGCAGCGCCAGAAGGGCGATCCCGCCTATCAGCAGGAACAGGGTGCTCGTCTCGCCGATGCTGCCGCCGATCTGCCCGAAGAAAAGGTCGAGGTTGTCTACGCGGACGCCTTCGAAGCGTGCCGCCGAGAGCGGAGTGGCCGAAGTGCTCGCGTCGGCGCCCGACGTCAGGAACGAGAAGACGGGTCGCGGGTCGGTGTAGTTGGTGATCTGCACCGGATAGGAGGCGGAAAGAAATGCGCGGCCCACGAGCGCCGGGTTGAAGATGTTCGCGCCGAGCCCGCCGAAGACCTCCTTGCCGATGAAGATCGCAACCACCGCGGCCAGCGCCACGAGGATGGGCGACATGGTCGGCGGAAGTACCATCACCAGAAGCAGTCCGGTCAGGGCGGCGCTGCCGTCTGTAATGCTTCGCCAGTCGCGGCCTCGCGCGATCTTCGCGACCGCCTCGGTGGCCATGGAGACCGCAATCGCTACCACGTACAGCAGCAGCACCCGCGCTCCGAAGTAAAGAACACCCATGACTGCCGCGGGAATCAGCGTCACGATGACCGCGAGCATGATGCGCTGGGTCGTCGTCGTGGCAAATACGTGCGGCGGGGAGGTTATGATGAAGCCTTCGCTTCGTGTACTCATGATCGTCTACAGCTCCTTCCTTAGAGGCCCTTCACGCGGATGTAGTTCTTCGCGTAGCGAATCCATGCAACGATGTCGATCTTTGCCGGGCATCCGAAGGCGCAGGAGCCGCATTCGAAGCAGGCGCTTACATCGAGCGCTTTCGCATCCTCGAACTTCTCCGCCTTGGCGTAGGCGGCAAGTTTCAGGGGCATGAGATTCATCGGGCATGCGGACACGCATCGGCCGCAGCGGATGCAGGGACCTTCCGGCGTGTAGTCGGCGTCGGTAAAGAAGAGGAAACCGGATGTTCCCTTCGCCACGGAGTAGTCGAGGGTCGGCAGCGCGGCGCCGGTCATGGGGCCGCCCACGACCACCTTGTCCACGTCGTCGGAGATCCCGCCGCAGAACTCAACGAGATGCTCGAGGGGAGTGCCGATAGCCGCCCGCACGTTTTTCGGATTGTTGACGCCCGCCCCGGAGATGGTAACCACCCGTTCGATGAGCGGCTTGTTGTAGTAGACGGCCTCGTAGGTGGCGAAGACCGTCTGCACATTGGAGACCACCACGCCGACCTCGAGGGGCAGCCCGCCCATCGGGACGGTGCGTCCGGTAAGCGCCTTTATGAGCATCTTCTCCGCGCCCTGGGGATACTTCACCGCAAGGGGCACGACGCGAAGCGGCAGGTCCGCGAAGGATGCCGCCTCGTTCTCGAAGGCCTCGATTGCGTCCGGCTTGTTGGACTCGATACCGATGTAGATCGCGTCGAAGCCGTAGGCCGCGTTGAGCGCCCGGCAGCCCTCGAGAAGCTCCCTCGTGTTTTCGAGCATCAGCCGGTGGTCACAGGTGAGGTAGGGCTCACACTCCACGCCGTTTATGATGAGGGTGTCGATCGCGGCTGTCGGGGGCGGGGAGAACTTGATGTCGGTGGGGAAGGCCGCCCCGCCCATGCCTACAATGCCCGCTTCCCGCATCCGCGACGTGACGGTTTTCCGATCGAGGGAGGACAGGTCGATGTCCTGTCGCTCGAACTCGTGTGCCTCGGTGGCCTCCCGGTCGACCGCGATTTCCATGTACTGGGCCATCTTCCCGCCGGGAAGCGGCTTGTCCACGAGTTTTTTGATCTTACCGGCGACCGGTGAGTGCACGCCGGCGGAAATCTTGCTTGCCGCCTCCGACAGGAGCTCGCCGACGGCGACCTCGTCGCCCCGGCTCCTCACCGGTTTGGACGGCGCGCCGAGGTGCTGCGACAGCGGGATGAGGATCGTATCGGGGAGCGGTGCGCGCTCTATCGGTTTGGCCGCCGTAGCTTCTTTGCTCGAAGGCGGATGCACGCCCTTCTTGAAGGTCAATAATGCCATGTTCTCACTCTCTGCTTTCGTCGTATTATGAACATCCGCGAACCCACACGGCAGACGGCTTCGCCGTACTCGACACACCGCCCGATAGGCCCGCCGTCGGAACGCACAACACCCCGGCTGTCCGGCGAGGCGCACTCTGCCGTTCCGCGAGTCTTCGACTTTAAGTGATTTTCTCAAAAAGCTTAGCCTACTTTGCGCGTCCCGTCAATGGCGAATGCGCGCGAGTTGCGGGTCGATGACCACGATCAGGACCGCCGCGGTCGCCCCGGCCGGCGCCGGCGGCTGACCTCTGCGAAAACAGCTTGACGCGCCGCACGAGTGGGTCGAGACTGGAATCGCTGATTTACAATCGGTAATCATGTCTCACAGGAGGAGCTTTATGAGCTCGGAATCGTCGGGTACGTCGGGAGTGCTCGGCTGGTACTTCAAGACGAACCTTCTTCTGCGCATTCTCATCGGCCTCATCGCCGGCGCCGTCGTCGGTCTGATCGTGGGGCCCCCAATCGAGGTCATAGACCCGTTGGGTAGACTGTTCGTCCGGCTGCTGAATATGATCGTCGTTCCGGTGATCCTGTTCACCCTGATCGTCGGTGCGGCAAGTGTCAGCCCGGCCCGCCTGGGACGGATCGGTGTAAAAACGGTGGTGCTGTACCTGGTGACTTCGGCGTTGGCTATCATGATGGGACTCATCATGGGCAACGTCTTCCGCCCCGGCGCCGGAATGGATCTCGGTACGGTAGAGGAAGGAGTCGCTCGGGAAGCCGATGCGCCGGCGTTGGTGGACACACTGCTCGAGATCGTGCCTACCAACCCGTTTAATGCCATCACCTCGGGCGACGTGTTGTCCATCATCTTCTTTGCCATCCTCTTCGGCATCGGCCTGTCGTATTTGCAAATCAGTCAAAACGACCGTATCAAGTCCGCAGCCGATGTGATGTTCCGCTTCTTCGACGGCGGCGCGGAGATCATGTACAAGATCGTAGGATGGGTGCTCGAATACGCACCGATCGGTGTGTTCGCCCTCATCGCCGTTGTCTTCGGCCGGCAGGGTGCGGAGGCTTTCGGTCCTCTCGCGATCGTGACGCTTGCGGTATACCTGGCCCTCGTGCTGCACCTCTTCATCATCTACGGTGGCCTCCTGAAGCTGTCGGGCTTCGGTCTGTTCAAGTTCATCCGGCGCGCCCGTGAGGCCATGATCACCGCCTTCGTCAGCCGTTCATCCGGCGGCACTCTCCCGGTCACCATCCGGAACGTGGAAGGTAACATGGGCGTGAAGCGGCCGGTCTTCGCCTTCAGTCTGCCGCTCGGAGCAACCATCAACATGGACGGCACGGCCATCTACATGGGCGTCTGCGTGCTGTTCATCGCCAACGCCATCGGCGTACCGCTCACCATCGCTCAACAGGTGATGGTCATCGTCACGGCGGTGCTTGCCTCCATTGGTACGGCGGGTGTCCCCGGGGCGGGAGCCATCATGTTGCTCATGGTTCTGCAGGCGGTTGATCTTCCGGTTGCGGACGGCACGCCTCAGGCGCTCGCCTACGGGATGATTCTCGGCATCGACGCACTCCTCGATATGGGCCGCACCGGCCTGAACGTCACCGGCGACATGGCGGTGACGTGTGTCGTCGCCAAGTCGGAGGACGAGATAGACCTCGCGAAATGGGAGAATTGAGGCGGCGCATACACTCGCTAAGAACCGCGCGGTGACACGGATTGCGGGGGCGGCCCATGCGGCCGCCCCGTTTCACGCGGAGCCGAGGCTCTTGAGAAACGGAGCGAGGCTCTTCTTGAGCACGTTGTGGAACACGAAGGGCTGAGCTCTCGTCTGTAGGGTGAGGGCGGCGAAAAACAACCCGCGTCTCTCCTCAGCTCCCAAAACGTCCTTCCGCGGGACGGAGAGCAGGTTCGGCTTGCCCACGGTGGGTTTCTGCAGCACGAGCAGGCGGCGATCGGTCAACACGACAAGCCGACGCAACCCGTCGTAGACACCCGAGGTGACGGCATGAACCTCTTCGTCCGCCTCGAGAATTTCCGGCAGGAGTTTGAGCTCACGGCGATAGCCATAGTCGCGCTTGAGGCCCAGTTCCGAAAGCGTGGCCCGTAGCTCTTGAAGCGTTGCCATATCACCCTGCGTACGGTCTATTCTTTCGGTGCGGGTGTCAAGTGCGGAGCAAAGGACCTGACGATGGATACGGCAATGAACGACATAATCCTCATAGGCGGGGGCGTCGGTCCGATGGCCGGCGTCGCACTTCACCGCAAAGTCATCGAGAACACGAAGAGCGACGGCACCGATCAGGGGCACCTCGAGGTACTGCACCTCTCGCGCTCACCTATCGTCGGCGACCGTACCGAGTTCCTCCTCGGCAGGGACGTTCCGGATCCGGTTGCCGGGATGCTGCGTGTGTTTCGGATGGCCGCCGCAGCGCTCGCGGTAGAATCCCGCGCAGCGGTCGCCGGCATTCCCTGCAACACCTTCCATGTCCCGCCCATCCTCGAGCGGTTCGAGAGCGGGCTGCAGGCGGAGGGGATTCCGGTTCGACTGGTGCATATGCTGCGCGAAACTGCGGGGATGATCGGCAATCTCACGCCGCGCGCGACCCGCGTCGGGGTGCTTTCCACCACGGGAACCCGGGGCACCGGCGTGTACTCGTCGACCCTTGCCGAGCATGGCATCGAGGTGCTCGAGATCCCCGAGGAGCACCAGGACGCGTTACACGAGGCCATCTACCATCGGCAGTGGGGCCTCAAAGCGCTCTCCGGCCCGGATCCCCGGTCGGTCGAACGCGTCACGCGTTTCGCCCGCATGCTCGTCGATCGTGGAGCCGAGGTGCTCGTGCTCGGTTGCACGGAGCTGCCCTTCGCCCTCACCGAGGGAGCCTTCGACGGCGTTCCCGTGGTGGATCCCCTGACTGCGCTTGCCCGGGCGCTGGTCCGGGAAGCCGCACCGACGAAGCTCTTAGCTGTGTGAGGCAGGTGTGTGAGGCAGGCGCGCGCGACGAAAGGGCTCAGCCGGAGCGACACGGAGTTCCGGCCCGGTAGGGGCGATCGAGCGAAGCCGTCTCGAAAAACGTGGCACTCATGACCCATCCGTTCCCTCGGCAGCGGGAAACGGCGCCGTGACGGTCCACCTGGTATGCGGCTTCTTCGTCAGGTCGAGGGTGCCGTGGATCTGCGCGACGAGGCCCGAAACGATCTGCAGGCCCGTGGTGTCGGGACGATCGATTGAGACGTGCTCCGGAAACTCAGAGCCCTGATCCTCTATGCTCATGACAAGCGATTCGCCCTCGGTGCGCATGGACAGCCACACGGCACTATGGCGCCCGTCCGAAAGAGCGTGTTCCGCGGAGTTCGCGATGAGCTCGGAGAC
The DNA here is from genome assembly GCA_964635245.1 of uncultured Spirochaetaceae bacterium. Classification (GTDB taxonomy): domain Bacteria; phylum Spirochaetota; class Spirochaetia; order DSM-27196; family PWMO01; genus JAAAOH01. Next base: position 1,249 of record CAZWNS010000008.1, on the reverse strand, counting down.
GACCAGGCCGAGAGGAACTGCGAAATCCATCCGGACCTCGAGTTCCTCTTGGGGCGGTATATCGATGGTTACGTCCGAGAGCAGGCCGCTTCGTACGAACTCGTTCGTGAGCTCCGTCATGAAGTGAGCCAGACTCACCACGGAGGTGTGTTCCGAATGGTGGAGCAGCTGGTGGGCCGTGGCCATCGCCTGCACGCGACGCCGGGCCGTCTCCAGGACGTGGTTTACGGATCGGGATTCGAGCTCCGGATCGACCTGTTCGAGCGACAGCAGGCTGGAAATCAGTTGGAGATTGTTTCTGGTGCGGTGATGTATCTCCCGCAGAAGAACTCTGTTGCGTTCCCGCAGTTGCTCGGAGTGTTCCAGCGCTTCGCGAAGCTCGGCGGTGTGGGCGTCGACCTGCCGGACGAGCTGCTTCTGACGGGCGTTGAACCAGCGGTTTGTGGCCCGGTAGATTGCCGCGTAGAGCCCGAGTACCATCATCGAGCCGATAAGCCACTGCCCGAGGTGCCACGGATTGGTCACCCCGAGTGCCATCATCCGAATCGTCATCGCGGCAATCAACGCGGTTGACAGCACCGCGAAGAATACCCAGAGGTGGCGCCGGAAGAAGCCGTACGCGTGGGCGAGGGCGATCGCGATCCCGAGGAACAGCACACTCGTGAGCTCGGACACGACGCTGGACATGGCCGCCTGGAACATCACGACCACAACCATCGCGACCTGAACGGCCTTCGCGGATCGCCCGATTTTCAGCGCCGTCGCGCCGGCAAGCACCGCCCAGACGGTGGTGAGGAGCACCTCCGGATGAGCCCACAGGGGCAGGGTGCCGATTTCCTGTTCGAGGGTAGCGACGTAATTGATGGGCGCAAGCGCAACGGAGGCCGCCGCAACTATCAGCCCGAAATGCCGCTGCAGTTCGTCGGCGACGTCGAGATGCGACTTTTGGCTCGCGCGTCGAGCGTGCTCCAAGCTCAGCTGCCTCCCCAGTACCTCTCTACACCCATATCGCTGTTGCGGATTCCGTCCATCTGCGGGCAGGCGACGGTCTCTATCCTCTTCAGCAGGTCCTCACGCGTAGATTCGTAGTCGCAGAGCATGCTGAGGGGTGTTACGGCGGTTCGCTCGGCCTGCGTCGACATCGTACGCTTCTCCGTGAGACAGGATGCATCGGGATTGTGATCATGCCGGACTATATAGGTAACGGTAGGATACTCTGTAGGAACATGATTGACAAGGGAGTTATTGG
>CAZWNS010000007.1:46982-59758 GCA_964635245.1 uncultured Spirochaetaceae bacterium | reverse complement strand
GCCCACTCCTAAAAGGCACAAAAGTAACTGCAGACGAAGCAGATTACGCACTCGCTGCGTAAATAGCAGCGACGGGCACCCGGGGCGCAGTTCTGAGCGCCGGGATTGCTTGACACGAAACCAGGACTTGCTCCGGCGGCCGTTCGGCACCGTCGGGGGACTCTAAGCCGGACTCCAAGGGAATGAAGGCGCGTTTCCCGGCCTCGCATTCCCGGATTTGAAACGGGAGACTATGCCTGTAGACGCGTATGCGCGCTCCTGAGGACCCCGGTTCGACTCCGGGCACCTCCACTTCCCCCGGAAGGAACTCCCCCTCACGTATCCCCTACTCCCACTCGATGGTCGCGGGCGGCTTGCTCGACACATCATAGACCACCCGCCCCACCTCGGGATGCCGATTGGTGATGATCGAGGAGATCTCGAGCAGGTGGTCGGTCGCAAAGGGATAGACCTCGGCGGTCATCCCGTCGCGTGAGCCGACCGCACGGAGGGCAATGATGCTGCCGTAGCCACGCTCGTCACCGGTCACGCCGACCGAGCGTATGGGGAGCAGCACCGCGAAGGCCTGCCAGATCTCGTCGTAGAGTCCGCGCGCCTTGAGCTCTGAAATGTAGGTGTGGTCGACCTCCCGCAGGAGGTCGCACCGCGCGCGGGTGACCTCGCCGAGGATGCGTACGGCGAGGCCGGGCCCCGGAAAGGGGTGGCGCCGGATGATGTCCTCCCGAACGCCGAGACGCGCGCCGAGCTCTCGCACCTCGTCCTTGTACAGGTGGATGAGGGGCTCCACAACCTCACCCGCCTCGCGCTTGGCCTCGATGAGAGGCGAGCGGACGTTGTGATGGGACTTGATCACCCGCGCCTTGGTCCCCACCCCGCGTCCCGACTCCACGTAGTCGGTGTAGAGGGTTCCCTGCGCGAGGACGTAATCACCCGGTATGTGGGAGCGAATCTCCGCCTCCTGCACGCGAACGAAGGTGTCTCCGATCGCCCTGCGCTTTTCTTCCGGATCCGAGATACCCGACAGGGCGGTGAGAAACGCCTCCCCGGCATCGACGATGTGCAGATGCCGGGCGCCGAGCGCCTCGAGGCCCCGGCGGACTTCCTCGGTCTCGCCGCGGCGCATGAGCCCGGTGTCGACGTACATGAGGTGCACCTGCTCGGGCGGAAGCGCGGCAAGCAGCATGGCGGCCGTCACGGTCGAGTCCACGCCGCCGGAGATGAGGAGCAGCACGGGCCGCGAACCGACGCGTGCCGTAAGCTCGGCCGACATCTGCTCGGCATAGGCGTCCATGGTCCACTGTCGCCGCGCGCCGGCGATCCGCACCGTGAAGTTCTCGAGAACCCGCGTGCCGTCCTCGGTGTGGGTCACCTCGGGATGGAACTGTATGCCGACGAAGTTGCGCGAGGGGAAGGCAATGCAGCCGGGAAGGCCGTGCTCGGACTGCGAAACGAGCATCGCCTCCCGCGGCAGGCGCTCGATGCTGTCGCCGTGGCTCATCCAGGAGACAAACCCGTCCTCGACGCCCTCGAACAGCGGATGCTCGCCACTGATGTGTTGGCGCGCGCGGCCGTACTCCCGCCGCTGTTGGCGCGCGACCCTCCCGCCGTGGTCATGTACCAGCCGCTGCAGGCCGTAGCAGATGCCGAGCACCGGCAGACCGCTCTCGTATACCGCCGGGTCGGGCGCGGGAGCATCCTCGTCGTGCACCGAGTGCGGGCTCCCCGACAGAATGATCCCTCTGACCTCGCCGAGGTCCAGGTCGGCAAGACGCGCATCTCCGGGAACGATACGGGAGTACACCGACAGCTCGCGGATACGTCGCGCGATAAGCTGCGTCGTCTGGCTTCCGAAATCGAGGATCAGGATGGTGTCCACGGATCCCTCTCGACGATGGTGTGCGCGCGGTCCGATCCCACGGAAATGATTTCGACGGGAACGCCGGTGTACTCCTCGATATACCGCACATAGCCCTGCGCGCCGGCGGGCAGCTCACCACGGGTCCGGGCCTCGGCCGAGGACGCCTGCCACCCCGGCAGCGTCTCCAGCACCGGCTCCGCGCCCGCGATCGCGGTTCGCGACGCAGGAAAGAGCTCGGTTACCCGCCCGTCGATGCTGTAGCCGACGCATACCTGTATCTCCTCGAAGGAGTCGTAGATGTCGAGATGCGTCAGCGCGAGGGTGTCGATCGAGTTCGACCGGCAGGCATAGCGCAGGGCGACCAGGTCGAGATACCCGCAGCGCCGCGGTCGACCGGTGGTAACGCCGTACTCATGGCCGAGCTCGCGGATAACATGCTCGAGGTTCCCGTCACGCTCGCTTTTGAACTCCGTCGGAAAGGGGCCGTTTCCGACGCGGGTCGAGTAGGCCTTGCACACGCCTACCACGCGGTCGAGCTCCCGCGGGCCGAAGCCTGCACCGACTGCCGCGCCGTTGGCGGAGGAAGAACCCGAGGACACGAAGGGATAGGTCCCGAGGTCGAGGTCGAGCAGCGTTCCCTGCGCGCCTTCGAGCAGAATATTCTCGTCGCGGTGCTCGGACATGTAGGCGTTGACGTCTATCATCATCTCGCGAAAAAACTCGCGGTGCGCAAGCAGAAACTCGCGGTCTTCCTGCGACAGGGCGGCGAGCAGGGCATCATCAAAGGCATCTATGACACGGACGCCGTCACGGGCGGACTTCATCGAGTAGGTGATCCCGATGCCGCGGCCGGTGGTGCCGATGGGCTGGACACGTTTGGTGTCGAGGTCCCGGTCCATGCGCTTGTACCGCGGAAGCACCAGATGCGCACGGTCGGAGATCAGCACGCGGCCGTTCCACTCGATGCCCGCATCCGTCAGCTCCTGGAGCTCGGTCTCCAGCGCTTCGGGGTCGATCACCATGCCGGTGCCCAGGATGACGCGGGTGTCTTCGTAGACGATGCCCGAGGGAACCAGGTGGAGCTTGTACGTACTGGAGCCGTGCACGATGGTGTGCCCGGCGTTCGCCCCGCCGGAGAAACGAACCACGGTGTCCGCGTCCTTGGCGAGGAAATCAACAATCTTTCCCTTCCCCTCGTCGCCCCACTGCGCTCCGATTACTACCAGTTTCATGATCTCTGCGTCCCTTCAGCCGGCGGTCCCCACCGTGCATGCGGCGGCCGCTGGAAGTTTCAGCGTGAATAGTTCGGCGGCTCCTGCACAATCGCCACGTCGTGCACGTGCCCTTCCTTCAGTCCGGCGCCGGAGATGCGGATAAAGCTCGCCGATTCGCGCAGCTCACCGAGGGTACGTGTGCCGCAATAGCCCATTCCCTTTTTCAGACCGGTTACGAGCTGAGCGAGAAACGGTGAGAGCTCGCCCTTGTAGGGAACACGGCCCTCGACTCCCTCCGGCACCGGCTCCTCGCCCTCCGCGGAGGCGTAGCGGTCGGCCGAGCCTTCCTTCATCGCCCCGATCGATCCCATGCCGCGGTACGTCTTGAAGATGCGCCCCTCATAGATCACCTCGTCCCCCGGCGATTCACGGAGTCCGGCAAAGAGGTTCCCGATCATCACGGCATGGGCCCCCGCGGCGATTGCTTTGGTGATGTCGCCGGAATACTTGATGCCCCCGTCGGCAATGACCGGCACCCCGTGTTTCGCGGCCTCCCGTGACGCCCACCGGACCGCGGAAAACTGGGGCACCCCGATCCCCGCGACCACCCGGGTCGTGCAGATCGATCCCGGGCCGACACCGACTTTGACGATATCCGCGCCGGCATCGATGAGCCGTCGCGTCGCCGCTGCAGTTGCCACGTTCCCGCCGACAACGGTTACCGGAGCCTTCCCCTTGATGTACTCGATGGATCGCAGCACGTTCGCCGAGTCCCCGTGCGCGGTATCCATCACGATGACGTCGACTTTGCTCTCAAGCAGCCGCGGCACGCGCTCCTCGAGATCGTTCGGCCCCACCGCCGCGGCGACGAGAAGCCGGCCCGAGGCGTCCGTTGCCGCGAGGGGATAGGCCTCGTGTTTCTCGATGTCCTTGACCGTGATAAGCCCCGTCAGGCGCCCGGCATCATCGATGACGGGGAGCTTTTCTATCTTGTGCTCGTCGAACTTCGACTTCGCCGCGGCGATGCTCGGGTTTCCCTGCATGACAACCGGATCCGGCGTCATGACCTCCCGTACCGACTGCGAGAAGTCGCTGCAGAAGCGCATGTCGCGGCTCGTGATGATGCCCTTGAGCTCGCCGCGCTGTACGACGGGCAACCCCGATATGCCGTGGTGCTGCATCGTCTCCCACACCTCGCCGAGCGTCTGGTCGAGCTCCACCACCATCGGTGACTCGATGACCCAGTTGAGAAAGCGTTTCACCTTGTGCACCTGATGTGCCTGCTGCTCGGGCGACATGTTGCGGTGGATGACGCCCAGCCCTCCTTCAAGGGCCAGGGCGATGGCGAGAGCGTCCTCGGTCACCGTATCCATTGCCGCCGAAAGCACCGGAACGTTCAGCGAGATACCGGGCGCGAGCTCGGTTCGAACGTCCGCCTCCGTCGGCAGAAAATCGGCATGCCCCGGCAACAGCAAAACGTCATCGTAACTCAGTGTTTCCTCGAGCGCCATGCAGGCGGCCTCCCTGGGGATAAGGTGAAGGCGGACCCTTCAAAAAAGTGCCCGAAACGGTGATAATATGCCCATGAAACTCTACCCTATTTCGGTGTTCGCAACAATGGCCGTGCTCGTACTCGGCGGCTGCGCGGAGGAACGAGAGCCCCCGCCCCGTGTCGAGACGAACCAGGTCGTCGTTCCGGAGGCCGCGGACGGCATTCGACTGGCTTCCCGGAGTCAGCCGTCTCTCTCCATTCGAGACCGGGAAGTCTCCACCGACGTGAAGGTTCGCATGTCCGAAGATGCGGTCATCTCCCAGGCTATCGACATCAACCTCGACGTCGACCAGGCGGACGAGCAGATCATCGTGTTCAAGCGCCGCGACGACCCCGAGGACCGCATACACGTGCTGGTCGCCGACTTTGACGGCGTTCGTAACTCCTACGTACCCGCATGGGAAGGTACGACGCAGGCGAGCAACGTGCGCACATTCGCCCTCTACACGAAGGACCTTACCGGTGACCACGATATGGAGATTGTCGCCGTCGGTATGGATAACGAGGGGCACCAGACAATCGATGTGTTCAAACGAACCTCGGCGTTCGGTGGATTCGGGCTGCGCTACGAACGTATCGCCTCCCTGACCACGGACGCGAGCATAGAGATCGAGGAGACCGAGCGCTCGGATGCCTATCAGTCCGTTCAGACAGGCGGTCGGAGCTTCCCCATCGTCGTCTACCGCCGCGACCCCGAATCCGAAAACGTGCTCGATCTGGTGAAGCACACCTATGTGTGGCGCGAGTCGGAGGACTCTTACGTAGAGGCGGGAACGGACTCGGTTCCGGGCAGCCGTATCGAGGAGGAGCAGCTGAGCGAACTCTATGATGGAGACGCCGCCGGCTTCGAGGACTTCCTCGCCGGACCGTGGTATCGGGCGGAAAGCGAAGACGCCACCGAACCGGCGGGTGAGATCATCTTTTTCGACCCCTCCGAAGATCGCATCACCTTTCACGGGGGAGAGACTCTGGAGTCCTACATCTGGCTGGATTCTCAGAAGACCATTTACCGCTCCGGGCCCGGCGTGTGGGTCAACGTGAGAAACGAATCCCTGGAAAACATCCGCCGGCAGGTCTCCATATCCGTCGAGACCATCGACCGCATCTCCCTGCGCATGGAGGACGCCGAAAGCTGGAACGGCACCTACCGCAAGCTTACCCCGGGCCTCCGCGATACACTGCTTGCCTCCGCATCGGACTCCGCCCGCTCAACGGACGCGGAGCTTCAGGGACTCTACAGCAACGACAGCGGGATGGAGATATTCTTCGCCGAACCGCGGTTTACCATGCGCACCGAGGACGAGAAGCTCGAAGGCGGTTTTGCCGCCTACCGGTTGGATCGGAACGTCCTGCGACTGAAGGTCGTCGACAGTAACGGGCTCGTCGTGGAGAATCGCACCTACGCCTTTTCCTACTCGGAGAATGAGGCCGATGATCGCATCGTTCGCCGACTCGAGCTCACGCCCGCGCGCGTGCGCGTCGACGGGGTGGAGCTTACGAGCAACGACACGATCTCCCTCGAGCAGACCGAGGAGCTCGACGATTCCGACGACGCAGACGGCGCCTGAGCCCCGGCCTTCGATTACTCGTCGAAGACGAGAAAACCCTCGAAGCCCTCTTCCTTGAGGCTGACGACGAGTTGCTGCGGGTCCGTCCCCTCAGGCAGGGGGATGATCACGCGGTAAAACTCCCCGTCTTCGGAGTCGACTATCTCGGCACTGAAACCCGCCGAAGCGGTCTCCCGGCGCATATCCCGTGCGTTGTCCATACTCTTGAACGAGCCGACCTGCACGCCCCGCGGCGTATGCTCGCGGTGATCCTGCTCAGCGGCAACCGCCGGGTCCGTGGAGTCGGTGCCCTCGACACGCGCCTCGGGACCGAAGAATCGTGACGGGCGCGGAAAGTCACGTACGGCGCCTCCGCCGGAGACGAGCATTACTTCCGGGCTGTCGGGATAGAGCTCGGAGAGGAGCCGGCGGGCGCGATCCGCTTCGTCGTCTCGCCCGAGCCGGCCCGCCACCCGGTGGAGAAACAGCAGGGTCGCCGGCTGCAGGGTCGGGGAATGCTCGGATTCCGAGAGCTCGCGGGCGAGCTCGTAGGCCGCTTCGCTATCGCCGGCGGCCTCATGCGCGCGGGCGAGGATGAGGGCGGCACGACGCTGTAACCGCGGCTCGCGCGCACGGGCGATGACCTCTTCGGCGAGTTCCGCCGCGGCGTCGGCCTCGCCCATATCGAGTCGGATCGCCGCTTCCTCGACCCGATAGCGGGCGGCGGCCGCACTGCCCGGGGTCGGATCGTTCGCGCCGGCATCGCCGGTGGATGCAAGATCCGAAGCCTCCGCGTAGGCTTCGGCCGCCCTCTCGCGATCGCCGCGCAGGGCGTGAAGCTCCGCCCTCGCCGCCGTCGCTTCGGCCCGGCGGGCCCCGGTCAGCCGCTCCGATTGGGTGCGCACCACCTCGAGGGCGGCGGATACCGTGGGCGCCCGATCCACGGCGGCGGTCATGAGCTGCAGGATCTCCGCCTCGGACAGATCGTCTTGCGCCAGTCGTCCCTGCAATTCGGAGAACGTGCCCTGACTCGGGCCGTCGCCCTCCTGGGCGACCCCCCCCGCCACGGCAATCAACGCAACGGCGCACGTCAGCAGGAACCGACGAGCAGGCGGGCGGTATCTCGGCGGGTCAGGTATCTGTTTGCTCTCGTGTGTTCTCATTTCGGAGGTCGTCCGCTTCCATTTCCCTTTTCGGCCGTTTCCGAGCACGCGTTGAGCGGGGACGAAACGTGAAGGGAAGCGTGACCAGGACCCCCAGGAAGAAGGCGGCAAACAGACTGAGGAAGATCGGGACGTCCTCGAATTGATAAAAGCCGAATGAGACGTCCGACACATTGGCGGCGTTGAAGCCGACGAAGGCGAGAATCAGACCCACGAAGAACAGAAAGACAATCAGTTTCCACGGCATGCCGCTCTACCTCCGGCCCTTCAGCCCGCGCGCGAAGCGGAACATGTTCACGATTCCGGTCCCGAGGAGACCGAGACCACCGAGCCACATGAGCCCCGAAGCTATCCCGCCCACGAGAGGAAGCGACGCCACCGCGGTGAGCAGCCCGCCCCCCGTGATAATCATTCCGCCGACACGATCGGCTCTTTCGCCCGAGGACAGCTTGAGTCCGGCGACGGCGAGTGCGCCGCCGACGATGAGCCCCGGAAGCGAGAATCCCGCGCCGATCTGCGTGATCCTCCCCAGGAGCAGGAGCCCGAGGCCCGAGACGCCGCTGACAATGCCCGTCATCCCCTGCCGCTCGAGTTTTTCCCGTGGTACCAGCTCATTCATGGTATCTGCTCCCTTTCAGTGTTTGAACGCGCGCTGACCGGTGAACACCATCGTCACATCCTGCTCGTTGCAGGCCTCGATCACTTCCCGGTCCCGAAGCGATCCGCCGGGCTGTATGACCGCGCTCACGCCGCATGCCACCCCCACATCGAGTCCGTCGCGAAACGGGAAGAAGCCGTCGGAGGCCATGGCGGCACCTTTGAGCCCGCCGCAGTCTTCCTCCACCAGCCGGCGTATCTCCGCCGCCGCGCCCTCGTCGAGCTCGGCAAAGCTCGTGCCGTGCAGCCGCCACGCCTCGCGCTCGAGTCCTTTCCGCAGCGCCTTGTCACGGGCGATCTCGGCGGCGCCGACGCGGTCCTGTTCTCCCGTGCCGATACCGACGGTGACGCCGTCACGCACGTATACGATGGTGTTGCTCGTCACCGCACCGGCCACGATCCAGGCCATCCGAAGGTCCCGCGCCTCCGACGGCGTCGGTGACCGCCGCACGGCATACTCCACCCCCTTGTACTCGGTGCGGGCGGGCTCCATGTGCTCGACGTCCGGCAGCATCGGCACCGCCGACCACTGCACGACGACACCACCGTCGATGAGAGAATGCAGGTCCACCACGCGGGTTCCCACGAACGCGGAGAGGCGATCCATGTCGGCGATGCGCAGCACCCGAAGATTCTTGCGCCCGGCGAACAGTTCGAGCGCGTCGTCGCTGTATGCGGGTGCCACGACGACTTCGGTGTAATGCCCCGCGATGAGGCGCGCGGTTTCCTCGTCCACCGGCCTGTTCACCCCGACCGCCCCACCGAAGGCGGCGATGCGGTCGGCGTCGAAGGCGCGCTCATAGGCCGCCGCCGGGGTCTCTGCGACGGCAACACCGCAGGGGTTATTGTGCTTGATGATGGCCACCGCCGGCTCTTCGTCGAAGTACCGCAGAATATTGAGCGCCGCATCGGCATCGGTGATGTTGATCTTGCCCGGATGCTTTCCCGACTGCAGCAGCTCGACATCGGATGCCAGATATCGGCCCGGCTGAATGCATTCCACCTCGCCGAGGCACAGGTTGCCGTTCTGCAGGCGATACAGCGCAGCCTCCTGGTCCGGATTTTCCCCGTAGCGCAGCCCCTTTCGCTCGCCGTCCACCACCCAGTCGACCTTCTCGTAGATGAGTGTCTGGCGCTGCTGGTCGTCGTAGAACGACAGCTCCATCATGCGCGGGAACAGGTCGGGGTGGATGTGCCTGTACATCGCAGAGAGCTTCTCCGTGCTCATTCCGTTACTCCGGTGCTGCTTCGATTCGCCGCTGCGCGGCCGGTGGCGTAGACGGTGTCGAGGGGAACGCCGCCGTGGCCGTCGAGCCAGGAGCTGACGGCCGTGTCGTAACGGGCGGTATGGGAGAACGCCTCCCTCGCCAGGCGGTAGCGCGTTGCGAGGCTCAGTGTCCCGTCGTACATCTTCAGCTCCTCCACGAGGGAGCCGTAGCCGTCCGGATCGGACACGACCGCGACCCGCAGGAAGTTCTTCGCCGAGGCGCGGATCAGCGTCGGCCCGCCGATGTCTATGTTCTGTCTCGCACCCTCGAGATCGTGCGGGTACTCGGCTACCTGCCGCGAGAAGGGATAGAGGTTGACCACCGTCATGTCGAAGGCGACCGCCGCGGCCTCCTCGAGGTGACGCATGTGGTGCTCGTTCTCCGCATCGGCCAGCAGTCCGAGATAGATCCGAAAATCGAGGGTCTTCACAAGGCCGCCGGCCATCTCCTTCTGCCCGGTGTACTCGGAGATGGAGACGAGATTCCGCCCGGCGCCGCTTCCCAGAAGCTCGGTGAGGCGCGCGTATGTACCGCCGGTGGAGTAGAACACCACGTCCGGATTCGCCGCGAGAAGACCTTCCACGAGCACCTCGAGGTTTTTCTTGTCGGCGACGCTCACGATGACGCGACGAATCGGGATCCGGTCCGGCGTCGATGTCACTCGGTACTGCTCACTCATCGCTTCCTCGCTCCACGTAGGCGTAGGCCTCGTGATTGTGAATGCTCTCCGCGTTCTCCGCCTCCACGCTGAACCAGGGGAAGTGATCGAGCTTCTCGATACGTGTACTCACCTCTCGAACGAGGTCCTCCACGAACACCGGATTATCGTAGGCGGTCTCGGTAACGTAGCGCTCATCCTCACGCTTGAGGAGGGTGTAGAGCCCCGAGGAGGCGGAGTCCTCGATGATTTCGATGACGTCCTCGATCCAGAAGAACGGCCCGAGCTTGACGGTCACCCGAACCGTTCCCCGCTGGTTATGCGCGCCGCGGCTCGAAATCTCCCGCGAGCACGGGCACACCGTCTGTACCGGCGCCTCGATCCCCACGTAAAACCGCCGTTCGCGGGTGGAGACCGACCCGATGTACTTGCAGGTGTAGGACATCATGCTGGTCTGGCCGGTGACCGGCGCCTGTTTCTTCATAAAATAGGGGAAGGACACCTCGGCATACGCCGCTTCCGCCTCCACCGCCTCTCGTACCTCCTCGAGCATGTCGAGAAACGTCGGCATCTGGATATCGGTGTAGTGGTTGTTGAACACCTCGATGAAGCGACTCATATGCGTGCCCTTGTAATGGTGAGGGAGGCTCGCGAAGATATCGACGCGGGCGATCGTCGGCTGCGTCCCCGTCTGCCTGTCCAGGACGGTCACCGGATATCTGAGATTCTTCACCCCCACCTTCTGAAGCGGAATGTTTCGCTCGTCCTTCCGACCCTGAACGTCAACCACCGGCGCGTCTCCCGGCGGAGCGCAGGGTATTGGACAGGAGCATCGCGATGGTCATGGGGCCGACGCCGCCCGGCACGGGGGTGATGCGCGACGCGCGCTGTGAGGCGCCGTCGAAGTCCACGTCACCGACGAGCCGGTATCCTTTCTTTGCCTCGGGGTCGTCGACGCGGTTTATGCCGACGTCCACGACCACGGCGCCCTCTCCCACCATATCGCCGGTGATGAAGCCGACCCTGCCCGCCGCCGCGACGAGAATATCGGCCCGTCGAGTGTGTGAGGCAAGGTCGCTGGTTCTGCTGTGGCATACGGTGACGGTCGCGTTGGCTCCCGCGCGCTTCTGCATCAGAAGAGCTGCGAGCGGCTTCCCGACGATGTTGCTCCGTCCGACCACGACTACGTGCCGGCCCTCGACCGTGATACCGCTGCGCTCGAGCATCACCAGAATACCGTGGGGCGTACAGGGGAAGAAGGCCTCCTCGCCCGAGAGGAGCTTCCCGAGATTGACCGGGTGGAAGCCGTCGACGTCTTTCTCGGGATCGATGGTCATAATCACGCGCTGCGGCTCGATCTGAGGCGGCAGCGGGAGCTGGACGAGAATACCGTCGATGTCCGGATCCTCATTCAGCTCGCTGACCTTCGAAAGCAGCTCCGCCTCGCTCGTGTCTTCGGGTAGTCGGATGTCGCGTGAGTGAATACCCGCTTTCTCGCAGGCGCGCTGCTTCGACCGGACATAGGTCGCGCTGGCCGGATTCTCTCCCACGAGCACCGTCGCCAGCCCCGGAACCACCCCCCGGGCCGTCAGTGACTCCGCACCGAGCCGGACTTCCTCACGAATTTCCGCTGCGATTGATGTGCCGTCAATGATTTGTGCCGCCATGGTCCATCTAGTAGCATAATCAACCGCCATGTTCAATCACACGAGGATTCTTGATTCCCTGCAGGCCGGCGTGCTACATTTATCCAACTACCCGGGAGAGGCATTTGTTGTACACGCGCATATCAATTCTGATCGTTGTTCTGACACTCCTTCTGTATCCGGTCACTACCGTTGTGGCGCAGGAAGAACCCGAATCGCCGCCGGAGGACGACGCTTCGCCGGAAGAGGAGTTTGTTCCCACCTATAGCCTTGGTGACCAGACCCTTGCCATCAATATGGGCCTGTTCATCCCGCTCTTTTTCGCGGGCGGGCCGGACGGCGTTGCGAACACGAACCTCTCGCTCGGCGGCGTGGGCTCGCTGCAGTGGAACTCCTATCTCAACAACAACATGACCCTCGGAGGAGAGCTCGCCGGCAACTTCAGCTTCTCGCCGAACCGCCGTGCGCTTTTCATGGTCCCGATTACGCTGCGCTACTCATACATATTCCGGGCCTACCCCTTCGAGTTCCCCCTCCACATCGGGGCCGGCGTGAACTTCAGCCGACTCGAGGAACAGGGAAAGATCGACCCCATCGTCAAGCCGGGCGCCTCCTTCGTGTGGAACATGAACCCCGAGTGGGCATTCGGCCTGAATCTAACCTACTGGTGGGTACCGCAGTGGTACACGGGGGACCTGTCGGATGAAAGCCGCTACGGGAACTATCTCGAGACGACGTTATCCGCGATCTACCACTTCTGAATGAGTCAACGAGCCGGAGAGGAAAACCAATGATCGGACCTTTGAACATATCGAGCACGACGCGAACCGGCCGGACCCCGCGCCCCGCGCCGGCGGTGGCCGCCATGGCGCTCGCCCTCGCGCTGCTGCTTTCAGGCTGCGGCGAGCGCGGCGAGGTCGGCATCTTCGCAAGCATCGAGCGCGAGGAGAAAATCGAGAAATCGAACCTGCCCGAGCTCTCCCACTCCGGATCAATGGTCTACGACGCGGACGAGGACAAGTACTACGCCGCGCTCGGACAGCTTTACTCCCGCGACCGGAACTCCAGCGACTGGGACGAGGTCGATCATCCCTCCGGATACAAGGACGGGCATACGCTGGATATTGTAACGGTCGATGGAACCATCTACGTGGCGTTCTTTGATACGCAGTCTACGAAGTCGGAGCTCTTCAAGCTGACCCCGTCGAACGAC
>CAZWNS010000007.1:39098-46882 GCA_964635245.1 uncultured Spirochaetaceae bacterium | reverse complement strand
TCAAACTACGGTGGTGCCACGTTCGTGTCGGACTCGTTTGACACGTTCGGACCGGACTGGCTCGTGGTCACCTCGACCAAGGGCGACATCGCCTACACTACGGATCCGTCGGCGGATCCAATCACGTGGACCACCAGCAGCGGCGACGATGACCGGAAATACACCGACATCGCCTACGTCGATTTCGGTGCCGAATTCAACGGCCTGGTGGTCGGGCTCGATGTGACCGGAACGTCAGCGGGCGGATACTACGAGGTCGACGACGGTCTCGGCACCGACAGACCCGACGGCGACAATTACCGTGCCGCCGACATCTCCGACGCCTCTATTCACAGTTTCTACGTCGACACCGACAACGATACGCTCTTTGCCCTGACGTACGGTGGCGGGCTGTGGAGTGCGACATACGAGAAGGGTGAGCCGGAGTGGAGCTGGGAGTAACCGGCCGACTTGGGCCCTAGCGGACGAACTCGTCCGCGCCGATGTCGGAGGGGCCTTCGCCCGGGCGCGGGCGTTCCTGACCGTCCCAGTCCACGCGCGGGGCGTCGCCACCGCCGACATATTCACCGGCATCTATGAGGGGCACCCCGGATTTCAGATGCACGTCGTCGGTAAAGACGTCCTGGTCGGCAAGATCCAGGTTGGATGCGGACTCGACGTCCTCCCGTCGGTCCAGGGCCTCGGCGGTGCGCGCCTCCGAGGCCGGGTCTCCGCCCGGCGGCACCCAGCGGCGTCCGTCGGGCGCCTCCCGATACACCACATCCCATCCCGAAAAGGCGTTCGAGCTGATCTCCAGCGGCCGGACGTCCGTCCCGGCGTAGATTGCGGTGCCCGTGCCGTCTCCTGCGTGGAAGACCACGTTGTTGACCAGCCTGGCCCGCGAAGCCCCGCTCAGATTGAAGCCCTGGGTAAATCGTGATCCGACGCCGCCGTGTATCGTGTTGTAATACCACGCCGTCTGCGATCCCGCGATCCGCCCCACGATCAGCTCACGACTGCGGCCCCCGATAAACAGGTTGGTGTCGATGGTGGCGTTCACGTCCCGCAGTGACGTGAGATGGATGTAATCGGCGGTGTCGCCCGCGCGAAACGCGTTTCGTGACGCGATAATCCGGCTGCCGCGGGCGAAGAGACCCGTAGCTCCGCGCTCGCCCTCGATTTCGAGCGTATTTCCTTCAATGCGAAGCTCGCCGCCGCTCGCCGCGACCACCGTCGCGATGGATGCGTCGGCCGATGTCGCGAGAATGCTGTCCCGCAGGAGCACCTCACTCAGTCGTGAGCGAAGCACGTCGCCGCTCTCCCTGCCGGGCCCGCCGCGGAGCTCGCTTTCGTAGATCTCCGCGACGCTCTCATCGATGCGCAGCACGGTCGACCGGCGCCCCTGCCCCGCGACCAGCTGAGCATCCCGCATCCGAAGGTTGCCGTCGCCGGAGACCTGCATCACCGAGAAGCCGGCTCCGGGCCGTTCGGCCTCGATCGCCGCGTTCTCCAGAGCGGCGGAACCGCCGTCGAGCACGATCGCGGCCTCGCCCTCCATATCCGCGGCGCGGATGTCGCTGTTTCGCAGCTCGAATTCCGAGTCGACCAGGCGCAGCGTCTCCGGCGACCCCGAGGACATCACCGAGACGCCTTGCATGAAGATGGTCGCGGATTCGGCATCCAGCGCCGCTGCGCCGTCCACCGTCACATCGAGGCGCTCGATGGTCAGGGACACATCCTCCAGCTCCAACAGCGCCTCGCCGTCGAAGTCTTCCGCGGTGCGGATTTCCGAGACCTCATCCTCCGCACGGCGCCAGGTCGCAGGGCTGAGACCACCCTGGATGCTCAGATCGCCCTCGATACGAAGGGGCGAGGAGACCGCATAGCTTCCCCCCGCGACAAAGATCGTTCGGCGGTCGCGCGAACGGGCGAACTCCACGGCATCGGAGAGACGGGAGAAGGGGGCATCCCTGCCACCCCCGGCGGTCCTGCCGTCGCCCGTGTCCCCGTCCCCCGTCTCCGCGTCGGCCGATACGTAGACGATTTCCTGGTCGATGTAGAGGTCCCACACACGGGGAGCGCCGCTTCGGTTGCCCGCCTCATCAACGGTGAAGGCCTCGAGCCGGTAGTGGGCGAGCCGCCCGCGAACCGCGTCGAGCATCACCTGACCCCGATAGGGGCGGAAATCGCCCCTCGCCTCCTGCACGAGGGAGAGCCGGTAGCGGATCTCTCCCTCCGGTGCTTCGAGCTCCACCGCCCTGCTTTCGGTGTAGAAATCGCCCGAGCGGGCGTTGACGAGCTCAGGCGGCGCCGGCGGCGTTCGATCCACCGTGAACGAGAGCTCCACCACTTCCGACGGACGCGCCTCCGCGCTGAAGGAACGGGCACGAAGCGTATAGCGCACGGTTTCCCCTCGGGAAGCATCGAATGAGAGGCTCCGGGGCAGCTCGTCGGAGAACCGGGTGGGCTCATCGGGCTCCTCGTCACCGGTGCCGAGCTCATAGCGCACGGTCGCACCTTGGGTATCGTTGCGAAGCACCACGGTGTCACCGTAGGTTTCCTTCGGTCTCACGCCGCCGAGCTGCGGCCGCGGGCTTATCGTGAAGCCGCGGATCTCGAATCGGCGCGTCTCGCTGCGGTTTCCGACCCTGTCGACCTGAACGGCCTCGACCGTCATCCGCGTCTCGCCGGTGGGGAAGGAGATCTCGCTGTTCTCATCCGCACGGCGAAAATCACCGTCGCGCTCGTCGACCATGCGGTAGCCTGTCCGGAGCCCGGGTTCCGTGCTCCAGGCGAGCCGGGCCGAGCGCCCGTCGCCGGCGATGCGAACCGACGGCTCCGAGGGGGGCGGCGGCGGGCGGCGATCCACCTCCATGGCGAGGCTCATTGTCTCGCGAGAGAGATTCCCCGCCTCGTCCTCGCTGCGGTAGGCGAGCCGGTACAGGACTTCGCCGTCCGCGCGGCCGCTCAGGCGGAGCTCGTCCCCGAGACGGGGAGACGACCGGCTCACGGGCGCGGGCTGAGAACCGTCATCGGTGAGCTCGTAGCGGGTGAGCGTGTCCGATGAGGGACGGAGGACGACCGGACCGTCGGCCGCCGTCCCGAAGACGGATGTGCCTTCCTCGCCGGATACCACGAGCTCACCCGCCTCCGGTGCCTCGCGGTCCACGCGGACGCGAAGCGGCTCGTCGAGGGCGCGGGTATTCCCCGCGCGATCCGTCACCCGCAGGTCGATCTCGTACCGTGTCTCGCGGCCGGCGCTGCCGGAGAGGAGCACCGGTTCACTGTACGTGAACGTTGATTCGGACGTCTCCTCCTCGCCGATCGTCTCCCGGACCGTGACGGTGATCCGCTCGCCGTCCGGATCGGCGGGCTCCAGATCCAGCCGTCGTGGAGCCGGATAGGCCTCGCCCGGCTCTACGCCGGTGACTGCCGGTAGCTCGGGAGGTCGCCGATCCAGCGTAAAGCGGAACTCCCGCATGCGCCCGGTCAGCTCGGAACCCGCGAAGCGCGGCACGACTTTCACATGAACCGGGATCTCCTCGCCCTCGGAGGCGCTGTAGGGAACTCCCCCGCGGGGAACCGTAGCGTCCTCGGAGGTGGGATCCGGCGGCACACTCCCGTCCGTGGTCGCGGTGTAGTGCAGGATGAGGTCGTCGTCGGCACCTGAAACCTGGAAGCGGACTTCGGGCTCGGCGTACCACCCGCCGTCGGTCACCGACACTGCCGCGGGCACGCGCGGGATGCGGCGGTCTACCTCCTCGACAATCGTCACGGGCTCGCTTCTGTTGCCGGCGTCGTCCCGGGCGAACGCGGTGACCTCGTATCGCACCTTCTCCGCCGCCCGTCCGCCGAGGCGAAACGGCCCCTCGTAGCGCCCGTACGCCGAGTCCGCCTCGCCCTCCCCGGCCGCCTCTTCACCCGCAACGTTCAGACGGTAGTACACCGTCCCCTCACCTTCGATTCGCACCACACTTCGGTCGACGGTGATGCGCGGCGGCCGCGGTGGCCGCGCGTCGAGCTCCACCCGGTACACTCGACTCGGCTCCGACATGTTCCCGGCGGCGTCCCGGGCCCGTAGTCGAACAGACGCCCGGCCTTCCACGCCGTGCGGCAGCTCGAGACTCGCTGAAGTCGAGTCCAATCGCGGGGAAAACTCGTCGGGCGCGGGCGGGTCGGCGCCGAAGCCGATTTCGTAGAGGACCGTACTCTCCGCATCCGCACGCACCGAGAGGGTACGCGAGGCTCCGGGCTCGTCGTCCGGCAGCTCGAGCGACGGCACCTGCGGGGGGCGCGTGTCGAAGTCACGGCGGACGTTCGCGGGCTCGCTGCGACGGCCGTCGGCGTAGGCGGAGACCGCCCTGACCTCGATCTCACCGGAAGTGCGCCCCGCCGGCAGGCTGAGCTCGACGGGACGCTCATAGTCTCCCTCCGAGACGGTTCGCCCCTCAACGCGTATCTCGTACTCGACCTCCGCCCCGCGGCTTCCGGTCATGCTCACCAGGGCACGCCGCCCGCGCGCATCGACACGGATATCCGGCTCCGTAGGAACGCGGCCGTCGAGGATGAAGAAGTAGCGGAACACAGCCGTCTCATCGCGCCGATCAAGGGGGCCTTCGACGACGATCCGTGCCGCCCGGCGACTTCCGCGCTGCACCGTTACGGGAACCGGGCCGGTAAACGGGGCGTCGCCGTCGGAGGCCGAGCGCCGATAGCGATACACGCCTTCCGCCGGAGGCGTTACCTCGAAGGACTCGGTGTGGACCCCCTGTTCGACCGCCGGCAGGCGTTGTGAGCCCGCGCTGAACTCGATCTCCTCCTCGTGGACCTCACCGGCTTCGGTCACCCCCCGTACCCGCAACCGGACCGGTCCATCCTCCTGTAGGGTGACCGGGCCCTCGTACCGGCGTCCGCCGTCGGCGGGATCACTGCCGTCGGTTGTGTAGCGTAACTCCGAGTAGCCCTCTTCCTCGATATAGAGCACCTGCGGATTCGCCCACCGGCCGGGGGCCGGACTCT
This sequence comes from uncultured Spirochaetaceae bacterium, assembly GCA_964635245.1. Lineage (GTDB taxonomy): Bacteria > Spirochaetota > Spirochaetia > DSM-27196 > PWMO01 > JAAAOH01. The sequence goes on along the minus strand of CAZWNS010000007.1, from coordinate 41,884 downwards.
CCACGGTGAGCGACTGCGGCTGCGGCCTATCCCGGTCGATGACGATCCGACGAGAGGTGACGGGACCGGGGGGTCCGTCACCGAAGCGGGCGAACGCTTCCACGAGATACTCAACACGTGCACCGGCCTCGCCGGGCAGGCGCACGGGGTCTCCGTCCCAGGCCGTGAACTCCGGACCCTCGACGGCGTAGTACAGGTCGGCACCCTCGGGTACGGCAAAGCCGATGTCCGCAGGCTCTCGGTAGAAGCCGGAAAGCTCAGGTATGTCGGGAGGGGGCGGCACGCGGCGATCTATGGTGTAGCGCGCATCTTCCTCGCGCAGTACCTCGTCGCCGCGGGTGAGGCGGGTGGACACTCGATACGTGCGCTCCTCACCCGGGAGCGCGCTCAGCCGAATCGGACCCTGGTAGGCGATGAAATCGGACCTGCCGACCTCCGAGATTCGGTATTCGAGCCGTGCTCGCCCCCCCGGGGACCGGAGAGACAGCATCACGTTCTCCTCGTACCGGCCCGGTGGCGGATCAAACAGCCCGACCTGCGCGCCGTCCGCCGGCCCGTTCTGGGCGACGGCGACGACGGCAAGGCACGCAATCAATGCGGGAACGAGCAGGCGGTTCATCGTATTTCTTTGAGAATCTCCACTACTTCCTTATCGCCGGCGTAGTTGACCTCTATTTCGTTTTCGGTGAGGCCGACGAGCTCGTGGCTGAGGTAATGCACCCAGCTGTCGTCGTCGGGCCGAGGGACCTCGTGTTTTCGACAGTAGAAGTCCGGGTGAATGGGCAGACGCTCGTCGCTGAAGGTTCGAATCTTGTAGTCGTGCACCGCGATCTTCACGTCCTTCCGCGGTATGCCTTTCTGGAGGATGATGTTGACGAGGTGATTGATGGTGCGGCCGGAGTCGAAGATATCGTCTACCAGCAGGACGCGGTCTCCACTGCGGAGATAGTCGGGGTCGTAGGTCCATCCGTCGACCATCACCTGGTCACGCTCGTGGATATCACTGTAGGAGCGCGCGACCACGGCGGCGTAGAACACCGGTCTGCCCGTCCGTCGGACGAACTTGAAGTATTCGCTTATCACATTCCCGAGATACGCGCCGCCGCGCAGGCTCACGTAAATGACATCCGGCACGAACCCTTCCTGATGGATGCGGTGCGCCAGTTTCAGGGCGTTGTTCCGCACCGTATCGTAGGGGATGAACTCCTTCTTGACCTCCGTCATGTCACCTCACTCTCGCAGTTGCATTATCGAACGATGGAGACGGTGTTTTCCTCACCCTCGCGCTCATAGCTAAACTCGATCTCTTCGACCCCTTCATCGTTCAGTTCCCGATAGAAGTCCATGACCGAGCGAACGCGGGAACCGTTCATCCGTGTGATGATGTCGCCTCGGCGAAAACCTGCAGCCGCCGCGGGGGTCCGGCTCTCCACGTTTATGATCAGCACACCGGATGTGGTGCTCTCTACGTCCGCCTGTGAGCGCACCTGGTCGGTAAGCGGAAGCACGCTCATGCCCGGCCATGCACGGGGACTCTGCTGCGCGATGGTTTCCTCATCGGCCCTGCGCCCGATCGTGACCTCGATCGTGCGGCGCTCACCAAGGCGAACCAACTCGAACTCCACGACTTCACCTGCCACGAGGTCTCCGACCCGCAGAATGAAATCGTCGGCGTTTTCGACCGGTTGCCCGTTAATCGCCGTGATGAAATCCCCCGGCTGAATACCGCCTTCGTCGGCGGGCGACTCCTCGAAGACGTGGTAGACGAAGGCGCCGTCCTGCCCCTCGAGTCCCATGTCCTCGGCAAGCATGGACGAAGGACTACGGGTACTCACGCCGAGCCAGCCGTACTGCACCTCGCCCGACTCGATGAAATCGTTGATCGCGTTCTTCGCGTTGTTGATGGGAATGGAGAACCCGAGGCCGATACTGCCGCCGGTCTGCGAGGTGATCCACGTATTGATACCGACCACCTCTCCGCGGAGATTCACGAGCGCGCCACCGGAGTTTCCCTGGTTTATCGCGGCGTCGGTCTGTATGAAGTCGCTGATATTGCCCTGCGGGCCGCCGCGGCGCCCTACGGCGCTGACGATTCCGGCGGTCACGGTCGACTGCAGGCCGAAGGGGCTGCCCACCGCCAGCACCCAGTCGCCGACCGCGAGGTCGTCGGAGTCCCCCAGCCGCACGATCGGAATGTCCTCATCGACCTCGAATGCGATCATGGCCAGGTCCTTTCGGGGATCGCTGCCGATGAGCTCCGCGTCTATATCACGGCGGTCGTCGAGACTGATCTGGATACTGTCGCCGCCGGCGACGACGTGGTCGTTGGTGAGCACGTAATAGGTGTTTCCGTCTCGCTCCACCACCACCCCGGAGCCCAGGCCCTGCGGTTGCCGCGGCTGGTCACCGTCGGGATCTCCGAAGAAGAACTCGAACCAGGGGAAATCGCCCTGATCTTCCTCGTTTTCGCTCTCGGCGACCGTTATTTTCACGACACTCGGCAGTACCGCCGTGGCAACCTGGCGAAACGAGCCCTGAAGCGAGGATGCGTCGATTTCCGGCGTCCTGCCCGGCTCCTGGGCGTATGCGCTGTCGCCCGGCTCGAGTCGTGTCGAGCACGAGAACACGAGCACCGAGAGCACGAATCCTACGATGATACCGACCATCACGAGATTCGCGAGGAAAAACTTCCGTGAATAGAGCGCCTTGCCTCCAGCCATATATCCTCCAATTGCACGTCGCGGTCGCAGTATAGCCTGTCGCCCCCGCTTGTTACACCCCGCCGC
>CAZWNS010000007.1:0-38998 GCA_964635245.1 uncultured Spirochaetaceae bacterium | reverse complement strand
GTTACACCCCGCCGCCGTTGCGGCTCGTAAGTATCTCGGTTCCGTCACGGTGGATCGCGACGGTGTGCTCGAAATGGGCCGACACCGAGCCGTCCGCCGTGACGACGGTCCAGTCGTCATCGAGAACGTCGATATCATCTCCCCCGAGGTTGATCATTGGTTCGATCGCAATAACCATGCCCGGTTTCAAGCGCGGATTCGGTCCGGAGCCGACATAGTTGGGAATCTGCGGGTCTTCGTGTATATCGAGCCCCACACCGTGGCCGCAGTAGGGGCGCACGACTCCGTAGCCGAACCCGGTAACGTGCTCGTAGACGGCCCGGGAAATGTCCTTCACCCGATTCCCGACCCGCGCCTGTTCGATGCCGAGAGCGAGGCTCTCCTTCGTCACGTCCATGAGCCGCCGCACCTCATCGGAGACTGCTCCCACGGGGATCGTCAGCGCGGAGTCGCTGTAGAAGCCCCGATACTCCACCCCGCAGTCGACGCTTACCACCTGGCCTTCCTCGAGCGGCACGTCGTTCGGTATCCCGTGTATCACGGCGCTGTCGACCGATGTGCACAGAGCGGCCGGAAACCCCATGTAGCCGAGGAAGGCCGGTCGGGCGTCCATCCGCGCAATCATCTCACGGGCAAGACGGTCGAGCTCCCGGGTGGTAATCCCCGGCTCCACCCGCGCCTCGAGCGCGCTCAATACATCCACGAGGAGGCCCGAGGCCGTGCGGATTCCTTCGATCTGTTTCGCCGTCTTTATCTTGATCATGCCTCAGTCACCACCGGTCACAGTCTCTCCGCGACGGTCGTCATCAAGTATCGTGCGCGGACGTTCTGCGAATCAAGCTCAACCGCCTCCTCGGCGCGCCGATAGGCCTCTGTGTAATCACCCCGTATTGCGTACGCAAGCCCGTCGGCGGCGAGAATGCGCGAGCGATTCCCCCTGCGCGCCGCCTCCTCCGGTTGATGACCGACGCCCCCGTCGGAAAGCCGTCGAAGTGCCTCTTCGAAATGCGCGTGCGCCGCGGCGGGACTGCCGGCTCCGATCTCCGTCAGACCGGCGTTGTGCGCGGCCTGCCACGTGCGGTTCTCCTCCGCGGCGAAGAGGTCCCGCGCCCGCGACCACTCCCGCTCGCGCGCGGCGAGGATGCCCCGGTAGAGCCGGCCGAGCTCCTCCTCTCCGCCGCCGTCGAGCCCCCGCTCGAGGAGCGCCCCGAGCTCGGGCCAGTCCCCCGAGGAAAGAAGGTGCCAGCCGAGATACCGCGCGGGAAGCTCGCTGTCGGGATGGCGGTTCACGAGGGTCCACAGCCGGGACACCACTCCCGCCGCCGACCCGCGGCGGCGCTCGAACAGGTGCATCGCGAGGGTATCGAGGACCACCGGCTCGGCGACCTCTCCCCGCCGCTCCTCGAGGACCCGTCGTGCCGCCGCGGGATCCTCCGCGAAGGTGAGCAGGACTTCGGCGCGCGCGATATCGGTGAACCCGGAAAACCGGCTCCCCCGACTCGAGAGGATGCGACGGGCTTCCGCGGGGTCGTCGCGGCGAAGCCACGCGCCGTTCAGGTACTGTTGCGGCGAAAACGACGGCGCGGTGTCCCGCAGGTCTTCATACACGATCGCGGCCGCGTCGAAATCCCCGCGGAGCAGTGCGATGTCCGCCTGCAGCATGAGGTGCTCGGGCGATGCCGCATCCCTGGGGCTCATCTCTTTCAGAAGGTCCTCGTAGCGCTCGTAGTCCTCGAGATCGTACGCGAGAAAGGCAGCGAGCATGGGAAACGATGCTGCAAGCCCCCGCTCATCGACGACGTCCATGGCCGCACGTGTCTCTCCGCTCTCGGCCAGTCGAAGGGCCTCGTTGAGCGCAAACTCCGGCGCCCCCGTCAGATCGTAGGCGGACGCGAAGTCCGACGGAGGGCTTTCCCTGTCGAGACCGACGAGAACCGAAAACTGCCCGCTCCCTCCCTCGGTGACGTCCGGTTCCGCAAGACGGGCCTCCGCCTCCAGCGCATCGAGACGGGTGGTAGAGGGAACGCCGTCGAGCAGCTCCAGGGCCTCCCGGGGACGGCCGGCGCGCACATGGGCGTGCACGGCAACCGCGCGAAGGTCGAGATCGTTCGGCGCCGCGCGAGCGCCCCGGGCGGCAAGGCCGGCGGCGGCCGACATGTCGCCGGTGGATTCGGCTATGCGATATGCGCGCCTGGTGAGAGACAGCCAGTGGGTGGCGGTGCGGGCAACGCGAGCGCCCTCGAGAAGAGCGCCCTCGGCGGCGGAAAGCTCTCCCCCCTCGATGTAGCGGTCGGCGCGAGCAAGGGCCGCGTCGACGGCCCGATCCGAGCGGCTGCTTCGTATCTCGGTCATGATGAGGAGCGCTGCGACCGCGGCGGTCAGCAGCCCGACGGTGACCGAAAGTACGCCGACCAGGGTTTCGCGACGGATCATGTCTCGCTACTTTCCCGCTTCACGGCGTCGAGCACGCCGTTTATGAAGCGAAATGATTCGTCCGCGCCGAACTGCTTCGCGATACCGATTGCCTCGTCGATTGTAACCGACGGGGGAATATCTCGCGCGAAGAGCAGCTCATAGGTGCCGAGACGAAGGATCGCCCGGTCGACCCAGCTCAGGCGGGAGAAATCCCAGTGCTCGAGCTGCCGCCGTATTGCATCGTCGACGCTGTCGATATGCTCGAGGACGCCGGAGAGAATGAGACGGGCGAAGGTCCGCGACTGCTCCCCGCTCTCCCTGTCGGAGTCGGCGTCATCGAGCCAGTCGAACCTCAACAGCTCTGAAAGCTCGGGATGCGTGACATCCCAGAAATACAGTGCCTGAAACGCGATGACGCGGCCCTTTCTACGCAGGCCCATGAGTTACCAGTCGAGGTTCTCCTCGTAGACGGTCAGCTCTCCGTCCGCCTCCGCCTGGGCGCGAAGATCCTCGACTACCTCCTGTAACGCCCGCTGAAAGGCACGCTGCTGTTGATTGGACAGCAGATAGTTCCGCACCTGGTCCCGCACCGTCGTGCTTTCCCCGGGAAGTACGGGGTCGTCCAATCCCAGAACCCGGGCGGGTCTGCGGTTGGTGACCTCCACGATGTGGAAACCCACATTTGATTCGAGAATCCCGTCGCTTATCTCGCCTTCCTCGAGGGCAAACACCGATTCGATGAAATCCTGCCCGAGCAGATCGCGGTCTTCCTGATTCTGCCGCATGATGTAGCCGAAGTCGCCGGCGGAGTACGATGCATCATCCATCGACGCATCCATGAGCTCCTCGAAGCGTGCGTCACCCCGCTCCAGGCTCCGATAGAGCTCCTGGGCACGCTCGCGCTTCTCCTCGATACGCTCATCGGAGAGGTTTCGGGTGTCGACGAACACATGCCGGAACCTCACCATCGTGGGGTTCGTAAACCGCGTTGCGTTCTCCTCATAGAAGCCGCGGATCTCTCGCTCCGATGGAGGTTCGATGCTCTCGAGAACGGAGCGCTTCTCCTCCATGATGAACTTCTCCTGGATGAGGCGCTGGCGGATCTGATCCTCGTACTCTTCCCAGGACAGTCCGATTTGCTCCTGCACGAGCCGGCGGAACTGTGCGTCGCCGACGGGTTGTCCCACCGATGCCCGCTGCTGCGCTATGGCCCGGCGCAGCTCTTCCTCGCGTACACGCAGGTTTCGCTGATTTGCCGCCTGGGTAATGAGAACCTCGTTTATCTGCGCCTCGAGGAGCTCTCGCCGATCCTCGCTGCTCAGATCACGCCCGAGCTGCCGTTCGAGAAGCCGCTCCTGCTCGCGCATCTCCCGCTGTCCGATGTTCACGGTTTCGTGCAGCCGCACCACCGCCACCGGCTGGTCGAGCACCTGCGCCGACGCCGGCGCAACTACGGTCCACACGAGAACGGCCACGGAGGCGATTCTCTTTACTGCATTCTTTCTCATGTCATACTACTCCGGCCACTCCGGCAATTTTTTCGCGGATTTTCTTTGCACCCGCCAGCTTGCTGTCAAGCTCCAGGCCGCGCTTCAGGTATGTGCCCGCGGTGACCGCATCATCGCGCTCGAGGTACAGCTCCGCAGCCTTCTTGAAGAAGAACGCGGTGTGCTTTCTCGGCAGTCCCATCGCGAGCAGGTCTTCCAGGCACCCGATGATGCGTTCCCCGGCCACGTGCCCCGTCATCTTCACGCACACGACGTTCCGAAGCCTGTTGATCACCTCTTCGAAGAAGTGCTTGAAATATGCACGCTCGAGCTCCAGCACCGCGATGCGGGCAAGCAGGCGGTAAGCCGCCAGATACTCCCCCCGGCGCTCGTATTCCTCCGACAGCAGAAATGAGCAGTCCATGAAGTCCTCACGGTCCATGAACGGCTCCAAACGATCGGGAAGGCCGAGAAACACATCTTCGAAGGTCTCGAGCGCGTCGCCCGGTCTGTTGTGAAGCAGATCAAAGAAGATCAGCTTCGACTGGCTGTGGGGGTCGTCGGTCCGGCGTTTCAGGAAACGGCGATAATCGAACCGATCGCGCCCCGCGACAATGAAGTGCGTTCTGTCATATTCGGCCCGCCGCAGCGGATCGCCGAGTGTCTCGTACGCCTGTATGAGCGCGTGTATGCGCGACACGTCGCGGTCGGTGCGACTGACATCGGGGTGCAGCTGTTTTGCTTTGCGGCGGAAGGCTCTCTTGATTTCCTCGCGAGATGACGATGTATCCACCCCAAGAATATCGTAATATGTCTGCACGGCTTCCTACTGTATCGCGGTCATGTACCGCTTCACTACTCGACAGGCCGAGTTTTCGGCATACCCCGGGGAAACCCCGGAGGGTCACCCGACGCTGAGCCTTCTGCCGATTTCCTCCGCTTCCTCCACCGACGACAACGAATCCGAGAGCTTCAGGAACATCCCCTCGTGCTCCATCACGTTCATGAGCCGTTTCAGCGTTCGCCCTCCGCCGATGAGTCGTTTCGGCACGAACGCAAAGCACTTCTTTCCGCCGACGATGCCGGCAGAGCCGAGAAACTCCGCAACCCGCGACGGGATTTTGCCGCCGAGGAGGTTGGTCGCCTCGGTGCCGACGGCGATGTACCCGTAGATGCTCAGCTTCGTGTTCACATCACGCGAGCCGTCGACCAGGTCGACTTCATGCCCCTGTGACTCGATGCCGCGGCTCAGCGCCTTTGCCAGATGCATGAGCCGCTCGCGGTTTCCGTGAGGGAAGAAGACGGTCGCAACCCGCATGCTACAATCCCGACCCCGGCGGCCTACTCGTCCTCACCGTTCCGTGGCTCGATCGTGCCGCCGTCGAGCGTGCCGTCGGTGTCGGCGGCGTCCTCGTCGTCGGTCCGCCACCATTCAACGCCGTTTTCGGACTCCAGCTGCCGAGCGGCCCGCTCCACATCCCCCGTCTCCGGGGTCCGGTTCAGCCACGCAAGCGCGAAGGCCGTCACCAGAAACACCGCACCGAGAACCGAGGTAGCCTTCGTGAGGATGTTCCCCGATCGTCGGCCTCCCTGCTGGGCCTGCCCCCCGCCGCCGAAAATGCCGCCGAGCCCCTCACCACCTTCGTCCTGAAGGAGCACGAGTACCACGAGGAGCACGGCGGTAATCCCGAAGATGACCAATAGTAGTATGCTCACCAATCCCATTTACAATCTCCTGCTGCCGGGGCCTTACGCGCGGTCGAAGGTGGCGATGGGAACAAAGGTGTCGGCCGCCAGAGACGCGCCGCCGACAAGCGCACCGTCGATGTTTCCCTTGGCCATCAAGCCCACGATATTGTCCGGCTTCACCGAACCCCCGTACTGAATGACCATGTCTTCTGCAGCCTCGGCCGAGTACATGGTTGAAAACCGGTTGCGGATGATCTGATGGATCGCGTCCGCATCTTCGGGTGTGGCCGTGCGGCCGGTCCCGATCGCCCACACCGGTTCGTAGGCAATGGTTACGAGCGAGAGCTGATCTCCGCCGACTCCCGCGAGACCCGCGGCGAGCTGCTCCTGCACGACCGTTTCGGCGCGGCCGGCCTCCCGCTCCTCGAGGGTCTCCCCTACACAGAGGATGACCTCCATCTCATGCGCAAGCGCGAGCTTCACCTTGCGGTTGATGAGCTCGTCGGTCTCTCCGTAGGTGTGGCGCCGCTCCGAATGCCCGAGGATCACCACCTCGACGCCGACGTCCGCGAGCATGGTGACCGAAATCTCCCCGGTGTGAGCGCCCGACTCTTCGGGCGCCATGTTCTGGGCGCCGAGCCGAATCGGCGAATCCGAGACGACCTGCGCCACCGCGGAGAGCGCGGTGAACGGCGGGGCGATCATGACCCGCGCGGACGCCCCCGCGAGCTCGCGGACGAGCTCTCCGGCAAGCTCACGCGCCTCGGAAACCGTCTTGTGCATCTTCCAGTTGCCGGCGATGTAGGGTGTGCGTGCCATCAGGTCAACCCCCTCCGCTCGAAAGAGCCGCGATGCCCGGCAGGGTTTTCCCCTCGAGAAACTCGAGGGACGCGCCGCCGCCGGTGGAGACGTGGTCGATCTTCTCCGCGAGACCGAACTTGTTCACCGCGGCAACGGAATCCCCGCCGCCCACGATGGTCGTGGCCCCGGCGGCTGCGACCTTCTTGGCGATCTCGAGTGTGCCCGTCGCGAAGGCGTCGAACTCGAACACACCCATCGGCCCGTTCCACAGCACCGTCTGTGCGCCGGCGATGACCTCGTTGATCTTCTCGACGGTCTTCGGCCCGATGTCCATACCGAGCTTGTCGGCGGGTACATCCGGACCATCGACGGTCTCCGGCACGGCGTCCTCGGAGAACTGTGCAGCCACAACGTGATCGACCGGAAGCACGATCTCCACACCCGCCTGCTCGGCCTTCTTGATGAGGTCCCTCGCGGTGTCGAGGTAATCCTCCTCAACGAGAGACTTTCCCACCTCGTGTCCCAGCACCTTCAGGAACGTGTACGCCATACCGCCGCCGATAACGAGGGTGGTGCAGTTGGGAAGCAGCGTTTCGAGCACGCTTATCTTCGTCGATACCTTCGCACCACCGATGACGGCCACGAACGGTTGACGGGGTGCCTTCACCACGGGCTCGAAGAAGGCAACCTCCTTTTCGATGAGAAAACCGGCAAATCCCGGAATGTGCTTCGTGATCCCCTCGGTGGAGGCATGCGCCCGATGGGCGGTACCGAATGCGTCGTTGACGTATACATCGGCGAGGCGCGCCAGTTTCGCGGCAAACGCGTCGTCGTTGTCGGTTTCTTCCTTGTGGAAGCGCAAATTCTCGAGGAGCAGGACTTCGCCGGGGGCGAGCTCGCTCACCATCTTCTCGACGTCGTCGCCGACGCAATCGGGCGCCATCCTCACCGTCCGTCCGAGCAGCTCCGAGAGGCGATCGGCGACCGGCTTCAGACTCAACGCCTCGTCCCGCTTGCCCTTGGGGCGTCCGAGATGACTCATGAGGATGAGGCTCGCGCCGGACTGCTCGAGTACGTACTGTATCGTGGGCAGCGCGCCGCGGATGCGGGTATCGTCAGTTACCGCGCCGTCTTTCACCGGCACGTTGAAATCCACGCGCGCAATAACTCTCTTGTTCGTCAAATCTGCGTCTTTTATCGTGCGTACGGACATGATTCTCCCCTTGTTCGAACCGACGAGCATCCCCTGCGCACGGGATGCAGGCACTCTTTTCTCTGTAACGCTTTCCGTGGTCACTATACGAAAACGCACTCCGGCTGTCAACGAAACGGGTTCTCAGCGAATGCGTCTCAACTCACGGTACAGCGCGGGGAATACCGGTGTTTCCCGCCCGCCGGCCTCGGCCTCATCCTCGGCCGCCCTCACGACCACGTCGCCCGCCGAAATGAGGTCGAAGAACCCGCGCCGCGAGACCGTCCCCTCGGAGACGAGCGCATCCACCCGGGTCACCACGAAGGTCCCGACGGATTCCGACTCCGAAAAGCGATATCCGGGTGCCTCGGTACTGAGCATGACGCCGCCGTCGCGCACGATGACGAGCTCGTCATCCACCTCGAGGCCGTCGAGTGCGCCGAGGGATACCAGGCCCCGATCTCCCCGCCGCTCGAGCACCCGGCCGCGCAGGGGCACGGAGCCGGCAACCGCATCCACGACGGCGCCCACCGCACGCTCGATGCGATCGTTTCCCGTTCGGTAGGCGCGAAACGACCTCACCTGCTCTCCGGTACGCGAGAGGAACAGCTCTCCGTCCATACGGATGCTCCGTTCCACCTCCTCAACGCCGATGATGAGAAAATAGTCGGATCCCGAGCCCCGCGCTGTTGCGTACGCCTGCGCGAAGCCGTCGGCGATCGCAGCCGGCCGGGGCACGGCGAGCATCTCCTGCGAGATAAGTCGGTCGCGGAGGTACTCACCGTACACCACAGCCCCGTCCGGGTGGCTGAGATCACTCTGCTCCGGGCTCACGAACAGATCCACCGTCAAAGGAAACCGCTCGAGAGAAAACTGGTCGAGCCCCCATTCCCGCGCGGGCGTTTCCGCAAGTGCGCTTTGGAAGCTCTCAATGCGGTCGGTGAGAAACTGGTCCTCTTCATCAACGTCGGAGGCAAGCACCTCGAGCTCACGCAGGTACTTCGACGGGTAGCCGCGCACGCGGAAGAGCTCGGCAAAGCCGATGCGCCCGTCGCGGTCGTACGGGGCGAGGCGCAGCCCCCGGCGGTAGGCCGCCAGCGCACGCGACAGCAGGTTCTCGTCCTCGAAGCGCGCGGCGCGCTCGAAATGATGGCCGGCGTAGGTCGCGCGCAGCTCGTCGTCGGGATCGCGATGCTCGCGCAGAAGCTGCTCGGCGAAGAGCCGCAGAAACTCGTCTTCGTCGACGGCGCGAATGCCGAGCTCGAGGGTCTCGATGCTCTCCTCGATGCGATCGAGCCGCTCCAGCGACGCCGCCCGAATGTACCAGGCAACCTCGTTGCGCCGGTTCACCCCGATCACGTCCCCTGCCCGCGACGCGGCATCCTCATAGTCGGAGCGCAGGTACGCGATACGCGCCTCGAGCATAAGCGCATCCTCGTTCTCGGGCCGCAGGGAAAGGGTGAGCTCCGCCTCGGACGCCGCCCGGTCGAGGCGTCCCTGATCGAGAAAGTACTCCGCGGCAAGCAGGTGCACGAGCGGATGGTCGGGGTGATGTTCGAGGGCAAGCATGGTGTATCGCTCCGCCGCCTCGGCACGGCCGGCATAGCGGTGCACGAGCGCAAGCGAGAGCAGAACCCGGCGGTTCGTGGGAGCGAGCCTGCGGGCATCCTCGAAGCGGGCGAGCGCACGGGCGGTGTTATCGCGGGCGACGGCGAGCTCGGCGGTACCGATGGTGGCCTCGAGGTTATTGGGGCTCTCCGAGAGCACGTCGGTGTAGAGCCGCTCCGCGCGGTCGAGGTTCCCGAGGCCGATGTGGACCCGCGCGAGGAGATTGCGCGCGCGCGAGATATCGGAGGCGGTGCGCAGGTAGCGCTCGCCATAGTCGAGCGCCTGGTCGTACTCCCCGAGCTCGTAGTAGGCCTCGGTAATGCCCCGCAGCGCATCGGCGTAGGAAGGATTCTCCTCGAGGGCGGCGGTAAAGAGCTCCACCGCCCGGAAGGGCTCATCCTGGGAAAGCGCCTGCTGCGCCTGCCGGGAGAGCGTGACCGGGCTCTCCTGCCCCGCCGCCGGAGACAGCACCGCGAGGCCCAGGGCCCCCGCGACAAGCAGCACGCGCGCTCGTGCCCCCCGTGCGCGGGGCCCGCGCGGGCGACCCTCGGCCGCGATGTCGGTTCCGGGGCACCGCTCAGTTCGCGTAGGCCCGCTCACCCGTTCCTTCCTGCGGCCCCTTACCCGCCACGATCTTTACGGTCTTTATCTTGTGCCCGTCCATTTCCTGAATAATGAAGTCCTTCCCGTGGTAGCTGACCTTTTCGTAGCGCACGGGGATCTTGCCGAACAGATCGAACACGAAGCCGCCGAGGGTGTCGAAGTCCTCGTCGGGAATGTCGAGCTCGAGCTCCTCGTTCAGATCGCCGATGTCCACCCGGGCGTCACACAGATAGACGTTCTCGCCGATCTCGAGAATATCCTCGCGCTCGTTGTCGAACTCATCCTGTATGTCGCCGACGATCTCCTCGATGATGTCCTCCAGGCAAACGACGCCCGAGACACCCCCGTACTCATCCACGGCCACGGCGATGTGGACCCGTTTCCGCCGCATCTCGCGCAGCAGGGAGTCGAGGCGCTTGCTCTCGGGAACGAAGTACGGCCTGCGGATGATCCGCTCGATGTTGATGTCCTCGCGTGAGGTCAGATACTTGATGAGGTCTTTGGCATAGAGAATCCCGACGACGTTATCGATGGTATCCTTATACACCGGAAATCGGGAAAAACCCCGGCCGTCGATGGTCTCGATGAGCTCTCGTGTGGAGTACTCGAGACCGACAAAGGCGGTGTCGATGCGCGGCACCATCACCTCCTTCACGGTCTTCTCCGACAGTCGCAGTACACCGCGGATCATGTCCTGCTTTTCCAGTGTCAGGTGTTCATCCTCCTCGTTCTTCTCTTCTCCGCTGAAGAGCTTCCGAATGAACTTGAGGTTCTTCAAAATAGGTGTTCCTCCGTTAACTGACTCAGAAGGCCCTCCTGTATGCCCATCATGTCCCCGTCGTCGTGCGTTTCGCCGTGATCGTGTCCTGCCAGATGCAGAATGCCGTGTACCAGTAGCCGTTTCAGTTCCTCCTCGAGGTCTACGTGATATTCCGCCGACTGGCGGTTGAGTGTGTCAAGGGATATGACGATATCGCCGGCCGCCACCGGTCGGCCGCCGCCGGTCGACGGCGGCAGCGGATGGTCCACGCCCGGCCCCTCGGTCTGTGAGAAACTCAGGACGTCGGTCGGTGCCTCGATTCCCCGATACGTTGCGTTGAGGTTGTGAATGAAGCTGTCGTCACAGAACAGAATCGAGAGCTCCCAGCCGGTGATGCCGAGCCTCTCGAGCACACGCAGGACGAAGCCTTCGACGGCGGGTAGCCACGACGGAGGTTCTACCGATTCGGAGGAGACGTCGACGCTGTTCGCGATCGGTGAACACACGGGCGCTACCGGGCCTCCGCCTCGTATGCCTCGATGATCTTCTTCACGAGGGCATTCCGCACCACGTCACGTGATGTGAAATAGCTGAAGTGAATCTCGGGGATGGTGCCGAGAATCCTCATGGCATGCAGCAGACCGGACTTCCGTCGGTCGGGGATATCCACCTGGGTGATGTCCCCGGTGATGATCGCGCGGGATCCCTCCCCGATGCGTGTCAGGAACATCTTCATCTGCTCCTGGGTCGTGTTTTGGGCCTCGTCGAGGATGATGTAGCAGTCGTTCAGGCTGCGGCCCCGCATGTATGCCAGAGGCGCGATCTCTATCACCCGGTCGTCCTCGAGCTTCTGGATGGTCTCCCCGGGGGCAAGGCTCTCCATGGCGTCGTAGAGCGGCTTGAGATAGGGGTTTATCTTCTGCGCAAGATCCCCGGGCAGGAAGCCGAGCCGCTCCCCCGCTTCGACTACCGGGCGCGTGAGAATGAGCTTGCGCTTTCGACGCGAGAGCACTTCGCGCATTGCGTGCGCCACCGCAAGGTACGTCTTTCCCGTTCCGGCCGGTCCGATTCCGAAGACCATGTCATAGTCCGCCATCGCCCCGATGTACACCGCCTGCGCGTAACTGCGTGGAAACACATGCGCGCCGGTGGCCGTGATATTGATGCTGGTGTTCCTGAACTCCTTGCGCTCCTCCTCGGTGTTGCGGGTCAGCGAGTCATAGACCGCCCGAATCAGGTCGGGATTCGGCGATTGCCCCATGTTCACATGTTCCTTGAGCTCACCCAGCATGGTCGACAGCAGGCCCTGTGTATCGCTGTCGTCACTCTCAACGAACAGCTCGTTGCCCCGCGAGAGGATACGCGCTCCGAGCAGCTGCTCCATCACTCGCAGGTTACTGTCGTTCGCGCCGCAGACCTCACTCAGCACGTGCGGGCTTTCCAGCACCACGGACGCATTCCGACTCAATACAGCATCTCCTTCGCGCGAAAAAGTATAGATTCACCCGAATGGGCGGTCAAGAGGCATGTCGCCGCCGCGCGGTCAACGACGCCCATATGTCACTCCCTCATCATCAGTTACCTGAATATCGGTATTGAGCTCCGGTATCGGCATCCATTCGAGAAAGACGGCAAACTCGCGGCGCCACTCGAATCGATCCCGGCCGTCATCGCCCTCTACCTGCTCGGGTACTCCCGAGTAGCGGAATGTGAGCACCCAGTCACCAAGATAATGCATCGCGTCCACGTCGACCCGCTTGAGGTTGAAGTCCGACTCGCGGCGGTCGTCGACGTTGAAGAAGTTGAACGACCGCACGAGGTCTGCCAACCCGTTTTTCGGCTCGACGCCCACCTTTTCCGCCAGGGCGGGCACGTATCGGTACATGAGCCCGTTGCTCGACGTCGTCGATATCGACAGATCGAGGAACTCGTAGACGCGGCCGGTGAAGCTGAACTCGAAATCCAGACTACTCTGGGTAAAGCGCTGCAGGTCCATCCGCAGGTCGGAATCGACGCCGACGCCGAGGTTGACCCGGCGCTTCCAGAACGGGTCGGTCTCGTAGTCGATATCGAGACCGACGGCAGCCTCAATGGGGCGAAACGCCTCCGTTTCGGTTGCCTCGAAGGTGTTCGCGGTATCGTCGAACTCGTAGCCGACGGCATGCTCGGCGAGGTAATCCGCGGTGAGCCACCACAGCTTCAGATTCGTCTCACTCGATGCAGGGCGGTCTTCCTCGATGTCGTAGACAAAGCGCTCGCGCAGGCTGACCTCGTCGCCGAAGGCGAGCGTTTCGGTCACGCGCAGCGGCTCGTACGTCCACGCGTCGTTCTCGTGCAGCGCGGAGGTCTGCAGCCGCGACGTCAGCGGTCCGGTGACCAGTGTCAGGGTACCGTCGTAGCGATTATCGATTGGAGGAAGATTTCCTACCACTCTCAGTGACTGCGTCGCGTCCCAGTAATCGACCCGCAGATCGCCCGCGACATTATGCGCCGACACGTCTTCGGTCGTCCAGTCAATAAAGTAGTTGCTGTAGACAGGATCGTCAAACCGGTCCAGGCCGTCGTATGCGCGGCGGAAGTACGTTGCGTCCAGCGTATAGGAGAGCGTTGAGTCGCCGACGTAGGCGTTGTCCTGCAGGGGGTAGGTCCTCACCGTCAGATCATTCCCCACGGTCAGGGTGCTGTAGTCGAACGAATCGGTACGCAGTCGCTCGATGTCGGAGTCATCGGGGTCCCATTCGTTGTACAGATCCCGATAGCGACCGGTCGTGCGCAGCGTGCCGTCGACTTCGAACAACCGGTCGTAGAAGCCCAGCAGATAGGTGGTCGTAAGGCTGTTGTTCGTGGTCAGCGTCGAGTACTCGTAGCCGAAGTCGATGTCTTGCGGCGTATCCCAGTTGCGGTCCAGGTACTCGTTGTCGATGCTCAGCGACGGCCTGAAGCTGTAGCCGACGCGATAGGACATCGGCGTGCGTGTCACGATGCCGTCGAGGTTGCCGCGAATCTCCGGCGGCTTGAGCCCCTCGCGCCCCCTCCCTGCCGCATCCTCCCCCTCCGTCTCGTCGTCGGCCCAGGGCGGTCGCAGAGCCGGCGGTTCGTCACCGTCCCCTTCCGTGTCGGCGTCGTCGGTGCCGCCGCCGTCGCTCGCGTCGGTGCCGCCGCGCTCACCAAGCTCACCGTCGGCCAGGGTTCCCGCGGCCGTCACGCTGATCGAGGGAAGCACCGAACTTTCGGGGAAGTAGAACTGCGCCTCGGGGCTGCGGTCGGCGGACAGGACTTCCGGGGGGAGGTCCGCGTCGTCGATCTCCCGGCTCAGCCACCGTGCGGATACTTCGAGGCGGTCCACGTCGAGCCGCTCGACGTAGGGCTCCAGCCCGGCCGGATCGGACCGGTAGCGGCCCACCGCCCGCCAGTCGAGGTCGTCCTGCTCCACCCCGCCCGACTCCTCAACCTGCTGCTCGGGGTCGACGAGGGAGAACCAGTCCATGCTTTCCGCCCGCTCTCCGAAATCCTGCAGCACGAAGGGGTCGGAAAACCACTCCAGGGTCGTATCAACGCCGAGTCCACTGCCTGAGAGCCCCCAATCGACGGCGAGGTTGTAACGGAAGGGAAGCCGCGCGTCGCCGATGCGGGTGGTGTTCCACCCCACGCTCGTCGTGCCGTCCTCTGAAACGTACCGATCGGTATACAGCAGCCCGCCACGGTTGTAGATGTTTTTGCTCACACCCATGCCCAGTGTGGCCTGCAGGGTATCGGCGAATCCGAGATCCTCGTAATCGGCTTCGAGTCCGATGTAGGCACCGAGTGTGGTGTACACGTCTCCCAACAGCTTGAGCATGTTCGCCCCGGCCCCGCCGTCCGCGTCGGCCTCGGGATCTTCCTCGGGTCGGAGAAAGAGGCCGTCTATCTCCCGCGGCACGTCCTCCCCGGCGTCCTCGGCAAGCTGAAGCACCGATACCTGGGACTCCTCGGGATCCTTCCGACCCACCAGGTAGGTCGTCGTCTGCAGGAAGGCCCCTTCGCGATTCCTGGTGCCCACGACGGGGTTGAAAAAGAGCCGGTCGCCGGGACGGAAAAAGAACGGAAGGTAGAGAAGGGGCACACGGCCGACATACAGCGAGGCGCCCTGAAGGCCCCACTCCCCGGGGCCGAGCACCCAGATCTTTCGTGCACGTATGCGGTAGTACGGCGGCTCTCCCTCGGAGGAGGTGATGACGCCGCCCTCGAGGGTCACCACGTCGTCGGGGGATCTGGTGATGTAGGCGCCGGAATAGCGAAACTCGAGATCGCGGCCGCGGATTTCGCGGTCCCGCCGCGAGGTGCCCTCGAGAAACACGCCTTTCCAGTCGTCGAGGTAGATCGTGAGCTCCTCACCGGTAAACCGCTCGCTGCTCGTACCGCGGTCGATCACGTACTCGATATCACCTCTGGCGGTAACCGCCTCGGTATCGCGATTGAAGACGAGCTCCTCCGCCCCGATCGTGTGAATCAGGCCTTCATCGGCATCTTCCATGCGGAGCACGACCCCGCCCCGCAGCCGCACGTAGCGCTGCTCGATGTTCTCGAGCTCGAAATAGCTCGATTCCATCGCTGATTCGATCACAATCTCACGACCGCCTTCTCCCGGCTCCGGCTCGGTGTACTCGAGCCCGAAGTGCTCGAAGAGACGACGCTCGAGATCGCGGCGGGTTCCCCTCGTCGACAGGTCGAGACGATCGAGCCACCGGGACAGCTCGTAGAAGCTTGCCGTGCGGATGTCCTCCGGAAGGGTGTCCCCGGCGGCGATGCCCCCCGCCTCGGCCTCCCCGGCGTCATCGGCCTCCTGGGCGGCAAGTCCGGGCGCCCACGCGAGTGTGAGCGCGGTCACGGCGAGTAGGCGGAACGCTGCTCCTGTCAAGCCGGCTCGTCCCCGTATCACGGCATCCGTTGTCCGATGAAGCGTCCCGTATATGACTCCGCCACCTTCGCGATGTCCTCAGGGCTTCCCTGCGCCACGATGCGCCCACCCTGCGCGCCGCCCTCGGGACCGAGGTCGATAACGTGATCGGCCTGCATGATGACGTCGAGGTTGTGCTCTATGACGGCGACGGTGTTTCCCTTGTCCACCAGCAGATTCAGCACCTCGACGAGCTTTCGCACGTCCTCGAAGTGCAGTCCCGTAGTCGGCTCATCAAGGATGTAGAACGTCCGGCCGGTGCTCCGCTTCGAGAGCTCGAGGGACAGCTTGACCCGCTGGGCTTCGCCGCCGGAAAGGGTCAGCGCCGACTGCCCCAGTTTCAGGTAATCGAGCCCCACCGCCTGCAGGGTTTCGAGCCGCCGTACGATCTGTGGAACCGCCGAAAAGAAGGTGAGGGCCTCCTCGACGGTGAGCTCGAGCACGTCGTGGATGTTCTTCCCCTTGTAGTACACATCGAGGGTTTCGCGGTTGAACCGTTTGCCGCCGCAGACATCGCATGTTACGTACACGTCGGAGAGAAAGTGCATCTCGATCCTGATCGTGCCGGCCCCCTGACAGTTCTCGCAGCGTCCCCCCTTCACGTTGAATGAGAATCTCCCCGGCTTGTAGCCCCGGGCGCGCGACTCCGGAAGGGAGGCGAAGAGATCACGTATGGGCGTGAACAGACCCACGTAGGTTGCCGGGTTTGACCGTGGCGTGCGCCCGATGGGGCTCTGATCGATGTTGATGACCTTGTCGAGATGATCCACCCCGGTGATGCCGGCGTGGCTTCCGACCGGCCTGTGCCCCCGGCCGAGCCGGTTCTGCAGCGCGGGGTACAGAATGTCGCCGAGAAGGGTCGACTTTCCGGACCCCGAGACCCCCGTGATGACGATAAAGGTTCCCAGCGGAAAGGTGACGTCGATCCCCTGGAGGTTGTGCTCCGCCGCCCCCCGCACCTCCAGGGCAGCTCCCGTACCCGTGCGTCGGCGCTCCGGCAGCGGCACGGCCCGCCGGCCCGCGAGATAGGCGCCGGTCAGGCTTTCCTCCGTGCCGAGCACCTCCTCGAGGGTCCCCTCGGCGACGACGCGGCCGCCGTGGACGCCGGCACCCGGGCCCAGATCGACGATGTAGTCGGCCATGCGCAGGGTCTGCTCGTCGTGCTCCACCACGATCAGGGTGTTCCCCAGATCGCGGAGGTGCACCAGGGTTCGCAGCAGTCGTTCGTTGTCGCGCTGGTGGAGCCCGATGGTCGGCTCGTCGAGGATATAGAGCACCCCGACCAGGGAAGCACCGATCTGCGTCGCGAGTCGGATCCGCTGCGCCTCGCCCCCCGAGAGGGTCGACGCCGCCCGCTCGAGGGTCAGGTACTCCAGGCCCACGTTCTCCATGAACGACAGCCGTGAGACGATCTCCTTGAGGACCTCGCCGGTTATCTGCTTCTCGGTCTCGGAGAGCTCGAGACCCGAAAGGAATGCAAGCTCGTCGGAGACGGACATTTCGGTCAGCTCGGCGATCGTACGCCCGCCGACGGTAACCGCGAGCGCCTCCGGGCGCAGCCTGCGGCCCCCGCAGCTCTCGCAGGGCCGCCGGGCCATGAAGCCCTCGAGCCACTCCTTGATACCCTCTGAGGTCGTTTCGCGGTATCGGCGCTTGAGATCCTCGAGTACGCCCGGAAAGGCGGTCTGGTACTCGAATCGGCCCGTGTTCTCCCGGTTGACGTACGATACCTCGATCGGCTCTTCGGTGCCCTGGAAGACCGCCTCGAGGGTATCTTCCGGCAGCTCCTCGAGCGGTGTGTCGAGGTCGAACCCGAGCTGCCTCGCGAGGGCCTCGAAGCGGCTGCGGTGCCAGGCCGAGTTCGGGTTGTAGGGCACGAGGCCGCCCTCGTTGAAAGACTTCGACGGGTCGGGCATGACGAGATCCCGATCGAACTCCATGGTGATTCCGAGGCCCGAGCATGCCTCACAGGCGCCGTAGGGGTTGTTAAAGGAAAACAGGCGCGGCTCGAGCTCGGGAAAGGTCAGGCTCGAATCCGTGAAGGCATAGTGCTGGGAGAAGGAGTCTTCCCACTCGTCCTCACCGTGCTGCACGTGGATCACGACCATGCCCGCGGCGGCCTCGGCGGCGGTCTCCACCGCCTCGGCCACCCGCGTGCGCTGATCCGCTCCCGCCTTCAGGCGATCGACCACGAGCTCTATAGTGTGGCGCCTGTTCTTCTCGAGCTCGATCTCCTCGTCGAGGCTCAAAAGCTCCCCGTCCACCCGCACGCGTACGAACCCCGCCCGCCGGGCGTCGCCGAGCACCTTTTCGTGCCGCCCTTTCCTCCCGCGGACAACCGGCGCGAGCACCGACAACCGCGCCCCCTGCGGATAGGTCAGCACCGCATCGATGATCTCATCGGTTGTCTGCTTCGCGAGCACCTCACCGGTGACCGGATCGTGCGGCGTTCCGATACGGGCGAAGAGCAGTCGGTAATAGTCGTAGATCTCGGTGACGGTTCCGACGGTCGAGCGGGGATTGCGGTTGGTGGCCTTCTGCTCGATGGAAATCGCGGGGGAGAGCCCTTCGATATAGTCGAGATCCGGTTTATCGAGACGACCGAGGAACTGCCGTGCGTAGGCCGAGAGCGATTCCACGTAGCGTCGTTGCCCCTCGGCGAAGATGGTGTCGAATGCCAGCGAAGACTTGCCCGAGCCGCTCAACCCGGAGACCACGATGAGCGCATCGCGCGGGAGCTCGAGGTCGATGTCTTTGAGGTTGTGCTCCCGGGCACCGCGGATGATGAGCTTCTTCATGCTTCAGGCGAAGCATAGGGCACTCCGGCCCTAATAATCAACGTTCATCGATGTTTCCGGCCGCTCAATCGCGCGGGCGGCCCGCACCGCCCACTCTCCGGCTGCGTCGGGAAACTCACCGAGCAGTCTCCAGATCTGCGCCGGAACCTCGGAGGTCGGGTCTTCCCGCAACAGCGCGCCGCTCAGCCGAAAGAGCACCCGGAAGAGATCGGTTTCCTCGGGCCCCATATACCGGCGCAGTCGCTCGAGCTCGAGCGCATCGGCGATGAGCCGGCGGGTGGTGGAGAACTCGTAGCCGTAGGTTTCGCTCCGCAACTCCTCCACGAGCGTGGACAGCGCCGCCACGGCCGCAAAGCTCAACTGCCGCACCGCCTGCGTATCCCGGCCGCTTCCAAGATACACTTCACCGAGCTCCCGGTGCGCGCGGAACGCGAAGTTCTCGTCGAGCCGGTAGAGCCTCAGGAGGATATCGAGCCGCGGCTCCGGCGGCCGGTCCTCGGCCGGCGGGCGGGTGAGCACGTTCGGAACCAGTCGGCGATACTCAGGGTCGTGATCCGGGGCGAACTGCGGGTTCTGCTCGACGATGTGCTCGAGCTCACGTTGATACTCCTTGCCCATCTCGCGGTTGCGATGAATATCGGCGAGGCGATAGCGAACGACGTACTCTTCCTGCGGGACGTAGAAGTGATCGGAGAGCTCGAGGGCGCGTTGATACTGCCGGCGGGCGAGCTCCCAGTTTCCGTCGGCTTCGAAGACCCGGCCCAGGCCCGCCTCCGCCTCGGGAAAGGGGCGACGGGTGGCGAGGGCATCCCGGAAGCTCCGCAGCGCCTCGCCGAAGTCCCGTGCATTAAGGGCGTGCACCCCTTGCCGGTAGGTGACCCATGCCGGCTCCCCCTCCGCACCCGGATCCGCCTCCGTTTCCTGAGCCGGGAGGGGAACCGAGAGGACGGCGAGCAGAATCACTACCGCACGGCGGGCACGAAACAACATCCTACCTACATATTCGGCAGGTCGGCCCTATACCGCCACAACCCCGAGCAGGAACACCATGACGAAGAGCGCGACCGTCTCGACGATGCCGAGAACCATAATGAACTGCCCGAATCCCTGCCCGGTCTCGGCAAGCGCGTCCGAAGCCACCGCACCGGCCTTGCCCTGGAACCAGGCGGAAACGCCCATACCGATACCGCCGAAGATCCCGGCACCCAGCAGAAGGGCACCCGACTGATCGCCCTCGGCGGCGGTCCACAGCGCGTTCATGAGAATGAAGCCGTATATCGTCTGAGTCAGCGGTGCGCCGACGAACGCAACCAGCAGGAACGGCGCCTGACGATTCTGAACGAAACACTTCTTCCAGGCTCCAACCGCCGCCATACCCGCCGTACCCGTACCAAGCGCGGAACCGCTCGCCGCCAGCGCCAGTGCGGCGCCGACACCAATAAGACCGTAATCCATCCGTTCACTCCTTTCTACGTTGTCTGTTCTTGTTTGCGGAATGGGCGATAGGGAATCCCCGACCATTCCATTCCGAGATGCCGGGAGAACTCCAGCATATTCAGTCGGACGCCGTGCACCACCACCGAGAGCGCTCCCATAATGAGGTTCAGCGTATGCCCGACAAAGAGAACCAGGACCGCAGCCACGATACCCACGGCACCGTCGGCGGCCATACCCTCGGCCATTCCATTGAAGCTCTTCGCGATCTCCACCGTCGCCAGACCGACTGCAAACAGCCGGATATAGGAAATGAGGTCGGAGAAGGCGCTGATGCTGTCGAGTGCCGTCGGAAAGATGTTCGCAAGGCCGTAGCCGACGCCCTTGAAGAACCCGGCACCTTCGCGCTGCTCGGAGAACACGAGCACGATCACGATTCCCGCCGGAATCACGTACACCGAGACGGGCTCCAGCGGCCGGCCGAGCACGACCGTCAGCACCAGATAGTACAGTCC
Source organism: uncultured Spirochaetaceae bacterium (assembly GCA_964635245.1). Taxonomy (GTDB): domain Bacteria; phylum Spirochaetota; class Spirochaetia; order DSM-27196; family PWMO01; genus JAAAOH01. The sequence goes on along the minus strand of CAZWNS010000007.1, from coordinate 18,760 downwards.
CGGCATCATCAGAAGCCACCCGAGGTCGGCCACGGCTTTGATCTTCGGCCGACCGCGTCTGAGTCCGACTATGAACTTCCACAGGTGGGCAATGGACAGATGTATCGTCGCCAGTATGAAGCATACCCACTGTATGGTCTCGGGACTGCGGGGATTGAAACTCGATATGGCCTCGATCTTGAGCGATGCGAGAAGCGGGATCTGCGCAAAGGGCTCGTAGCCGAACCAGGTCCCGGTAACGGCACCCCAGCCGATCGTGGCCAGACCCATGACGGTGAGCAGAACGGCTCCCTTCGACGCCGAACCCTCCCGACGGACTCCACGCAGGACCGCGAACACCGACGCACCGGTAATGAGCAGGCCGTAACCGCCGTCCCCGATAATCATCGCGAAGAAGACCGTGAAGAAGATCAGGAACCAGAAACTGATGTCGACCTCGCGATATCCGGGAGTCGTGTCCATGAGATCGAACACCGGCTCGATGATGCCGACCGCCTTGCGGTTCTTCACCCGCGTGGGAACCTGCTCGTCCGGATCGGGGTTGCGGATGAGCAGCCCCCACCCGCCGCTTCGCGCGGCATCGCGGACGAGCTGCTCGAACTCTTGCGGCACGAACCCCGTAATGTAGGCGAGCGACTCCTCGGTGTCCATGCCGACCTTCACTTCCTCGAAGCGAATGCGGTCGTCGATCGCCCTGATGGCGCGGTCGAGGTTCTCCCGCTCCGGGAAGCGCGCGGCAATCCGGTCTCGGATATCTTTGAGGGCGCTGCGCTTCTTCTCGATTTCGGAGCGGATCTCGGCAAGCCGCAGCTCCGGCAACGACACGGGCGTGAGATCGAGCCGCTCCTCTCCCTCGCGGTATGCCACGGCAAAGTAGACCTGCCCGTTGGCCCTACCGAGGACGAAGAGTCGCTTCGCGGAGACGTTCTTGAACTGCTTCTGCGGAACGGTGTAGAGCTGAATGTCCACATCCCATTTGCGCAGCTCCTCCAGGTCCTCGGGCGCGAAATCGCCCCAGGGGAGGAGCCGCATCTCCTCGCGGAGGAGCTGATCGAGACGATCCTCGAGCTCCCTGCGGTGCTCGGCAATCTCGTTGAGGTACTTCGCCGTGCTCAGTGCATGCTCGTAGCTGTAACTTGAGGCCGCGGCATCCACCCCCTCGGGCCGTTGCCGCGGCAGGACCATCGCAGCACGCTCCACGTAGGCGCGCTCCTCACGCAGCTGCGAGAGGTCCTCGCTCTCCTGCTGCCCGACCTCGAGATGAAAGACGCCGGCGTCCCGCATCTGCGAGACGACCTGCCGGCGTTTGGAATCGAGAGCAAGGACCGATACTTTCTTCATCCTCTCGATCATGCCTTACTCTCCCTTCGCCTCGATCTTCTTCTTGGCGATCTTTCCGCGGACGACTTCGGCCGTTTGCTGATCGCCGAGGTAGATCCGTATACGCCGAATGTTCTCCCGGGTCTCGGGAATCTTCACCTTTTCAAAAAGGTTGACCCGCTGCGTCGTCACACGAAGCTCCTCGGCAATGAGGCGATGCTGTTCCTCGAGGATCTCCAGCTCGGCATCCGCGGTGACGAGCTCTTTCACGCGCCCGACCGCCGCATCCACCCACACGGGCATCGCGAAGAGGTCCCAGTCGATATCCTCGTACTCGATGCTCTCGAACACCGGGATGTCGATGCCGGCGATGTTGCCGGTGCTGGTCTCGACGCTGCGTACCGTAACCAGCTCCTCGAGCCCGAGATCCTCACCGAAGACATCGACCCAGGCGTCGATGCGCTTCTGCAGATCGTCGCGCTCGCGCCGCTTTTCGGCCTCCTGCGCCTCGATCTGCCGGATGACCATCTGCAGCTGCTGCTTCTTCAGCTGCAGCGTAGGGAGGTAGCGCCGAAATCGCTTGAGCTGGTCCTTCTGGTTTCTGAGCTCGTTCTTTGTAAGCTTAACCTTCGCCATGCTCTGCTGCTCCAACCTGCTCGCGCTTGGGCCAGAACTTCTCGAGAAGCTGGGTACGCTGCCCGGTCTCCTCCGGCTCGAAACACTCCGCGAGGATCTCCCAGCCGCGGTCGAGCGCGGCCTCGAGCGGGATGTTCACCGTAAGGTTCATCATCTGAGCTTCGAAGAGCTCACCGTACTTCAGCAGCTTGTGGTCCCACTCGCTCATGCGGAAGCCCATCGAGCGCTTCTCCTGCGTCTCGTTGTAGGAGGCGTAGAGGTTGATCATGCCGTCCATGAGCGCACGATGATCCTCTCGGGTATCCTTATTGACGAACTGCTTGAGGCGGGACAGGGAGCCGAACGGCTCGATACGCCCGTTTCTCAGGTAATACTGACCCTCGGTGATGTAGCCGGTGTTGTCCGGCACGGGATGGGTAACGTCGTCACCGGGCATGGTCGTTGCCGCGAGAACGGTGATGGACCCCGCTCCCTCGAAGTCGACCGCTTTCTCGTAGCGGGCGGCGAGCTGGCTGTAGAGGTCACCCGGATAGCCGCGGTTGGAGGGGACCTGCTCCTGGGTAATGGCGATTTCCTTGAGGCTGTCCGCGAAGTTCGTCATGTCGGTGAGCAGCACCAGCACCTTCTTGCCCTGCAGCGCGAAGCGCTCCGCGACGGCGAGGGATACATCCGGCACGAGAATACTCTCGACGACGGGGTCGGAGGCGGTGTGCACGAAAAAGATCGTCCGCGAGAGCGCGCCGCCTTCCTCGAGAGTGTCACGGAAGTAGAGATAGTCGTCGTACTTCAGCCCGATACCTCCGAGGATGATGAGGTCGACCTCCGCCTGCATGGCAATGCGCGCAAGCAGCGGGTTATACGGCTCACCGGAAACCGAGAAGATCGGAAGCTTCTGCGATTCGACCAGACTGTTGAATACGTCGATCATCGGGATGTTCGTGCGGATCATGTTGCGCGGAATGATACGGCGCGCCGGATTCACCGAGGGGCCGGCGATCTCGATGAGATTCTCCTCGAGCGGGGGGCCGTTGTCCCGCGGGGTGCCGCTTCCGTCGAAAATGCGGCCCATGAGGTTCTCCGAGAAAGACACCTCCATGGGGTGGCCGAGAAACACGACCTCGTCGCCGGTGGAAATACCGCGACCGCCGGCAAAGACCTGCAGGGAGACCTTGTCGCGGTTCAGCTGTATGACCTCGGCAAGGCTGCTGCCGTGGCGCGACTTGACCTGGGCGAGATGCCCGTAGCGAACGCCGGTCGCGGTAACCGTGATGACGTTTCCGGCAATGGATTCGATCTTGCTATGGACTTTCTGCATTGTCTGATACCTCGATTACGCGTTCGTTTCCTCGAGCAGGTGCTGCGCGCCGTGCTCAATACCGACCGACTTCTCCTCGACCATCGTCCGGATTTCATTCTCGAGCGACTTGAACTCGTCCGAGTTCCATTCCGCACCGTTGTAGTCGAGGAACTTCTGGCGGAGATTATTGAAGAAGCCGCGGACCTCGTCTTTCGACCCGATATCGAGTTTCGCGGTGAGGATATCGAACATGACGCCGAATACGTGCTGCTGCCGCTCCGCGCTGACCGCCGCGTCGACCGGGTCGAAGGCGTTTTGCTGCAGGTAGACCGCGTCGAGGAACTCCGACTTCATGAACAGGATGTAGTCTTCGGTGCTTGTCCCCTCTTCACCGACGACCTTCATCATCTGTCCGACCTCGTTTCCTTCGCGCAGGAGGTCCCGCGCGTACTGCGCGCGATCGGGATTGACGACGGTCGGATACTTCGACCAGCTGTCCAGGGGATCGATGGACGGATACTTTCGGGCTTCGGCGCGATCGCGCGAGAGCCCGTGGAAGGCACCGACGACCTTGAGGGTCGACTGGGTCACCGGCTCTTCGAAGTTACCTCCGGCGGGACTCACCGTCCCGCCGACGGTGACCGAGCCCTCGCTGCCGTCCTTGAGCCTGACCACACCTGCGCGCTCGTAGAACCCGGCGATGACCGATTCGAGGTACGCGGGGAAGGCCTCCTCGCCGGGGATTTCCTCCAGGCGTCCCGACATCTCGCGCATGGCCTGTGCCCATCGGGAGGTCGAGTCGGCGAGGAGCAGAACGTTGAGCCCCATCTGGCGGTAATACTCGGCAATGGTGATGCCGGTGTAAACCGACGCGTCACGTGCGGCGACCGGCATGGAGCTCGTATTCACGACGATGACGGTCCGCTCCATGAGGGTCCTTCCGGTGCGAGGGTCTATGAGCTCCGGGAACTCCTTGAGGGTTTCCACAACCTCGCCCGCGCGCTCGCCGCATGCGGTGATGATGACGACGTCTACTTCGGCGTTTCGGCTCGTAATCTGCTGAAGAACCGTCTTTCCGGCTCCGAACGGACCGGGAATACAGTAGGTGCCGCCGAGAGCCACGGGGATGAACGTGTCGATGATGCGCACCTTGGTGATCATGGACTTCGTGGGCTTGAGGCGCTCGGCGTACGCGTCGATAGCGCGCTTGACCGGCCACTCGAACATCATGGTGACCGTGTGGGTATGACCCCGCGAATCCTCCACCTCGGCTACCTGCTCCTCGACGGTGTATTCACCCTTTTCGGCAATCCATTTGACCGTGTAGGAGTCGAAGAAGTTGAAGGGAACCATGATCCTGTGGGTGAAAATGCCCTCGGGCACCGTACCGAGGGTGTCCGCCCGCGTCACGGTATCGCCGACCGAGGCGGTCGGAGTGAACTCCCATTTCCTGTCCCGCGGCAGCGCGTTGAGATACACCCCGCGGTCGAGGAAGAACCCGCTCTGCTCGGCAAGCTCGGGAAGCGGGTTCTGCAGGCCGTCGTAGACCTGTGTCAGCAGGCCCGGCCCGAGCTCCACAGCGAGAAGCTCGCCGGAGAACTCGACCTCGTCGCCGATGCCGATCCCGCGGGTCATCTCGAAGACCTGAAGCTCCGCGGTGTTTCCGCGGATCCGGATCACCTCGGATTTCAGCCTCCGCTCACCGAGTGCAACGTAGCCGACCTCGTTCATGGCAACGTCGCCGTCGACCTCGACGCTGATCATGTTTCCATTGATCGCGATTATCCTGCCCGTCGTATTCGTCATCAATCACGCTCCAATTACAGTGCTTTCCGTCTGTCGATTAAGAGGAGGATACCGCCTGCCGCACGGTATGGTATGTGCGCTCGAAGACGTTCTCGCCGTCTTCGCGGTTAAACCGTCGCTTTCTCCAGAGTATCTGCAGTTTCAGGTAGTAGACCATCAATCGCTCGACGTCGAAATGGTGGCCGACCTCCAACTCGTCGAGAACGGACCACCGGTAGCGTAGCAGCACCATCTCCGCCTTGAGGGGTGTCTCCTGCGTCAGGGCCTCCCGGGCGACCTCCGGGACACCGGGCGTCCCGCTGAGGTCGTCGCCGTCCGGTGTGGTGCGAACATAGCTGTGCTCGTCGCGGTTGAGCTGCGCAGCGCGTTGTCGGGCAAGCTCGTTTCGGAGCCCGATCTCACGCTCGTACCAGCTTCGAAGGAGGGAATTGCGGCTCATGTCCTGCGGATCGGGCAGCAGCCGCGCCCGGACAAGCAGATCGTAGTCTTTTCTGCTCATGCGTCGCGCGCAGAGGTCCAGAAACTCGTCGGTAGTCGGCATGCTCTCCGATTCCAGCGAGAGCATCGGCAGCGACGCAACCGTGTAGTAGTACTGCCCCATGGCCGACTATTCCTCGGCCTGCTCGGCCGCCTGCTTGACCGCTTCCTGCAGCCGCGGATTGAGGTATGCGGAAAGGACTTCGGCAATACCTTCGGAGCTGAAATCATAGTACACCGAGCCGTCCTTGACCGAAATTCGGAAGCCCGCGTCGATACCCTCCACCGGCTTGATTTCGAGTCCCGCTTTGATCTCTTCGGCCAGCTTCGACCGCAGGTGTGACTCTACCTTGTCCCGCTGTGATTCGGGAAGAAGAATCCTGAGATCCGATGTCTTCTGCTCGGTCCAGCCCTTGATCAGTGCAACAACCGCTTCCGATACAGCGTCGCTGGAGTATGCCTCGCCGGTCGCCTTCGCCACGACGGCATCAAAGAGCGTTGTGATCCGCTTCTGAAGGTTGAGGATGAGGTCGCGACCCGCCTGGGTAAGGGCCTGCTTTCCGCTCGCCTCGAGCTTCTGCGCCTCCGCACGGGCGTCGTCGACGATTTCCCTGGCGCGCTTTTCGGCGTCCTTGATCGTCTTGTCGGCATCTTCCTCGGCCTTCTTCCTGATTTCCGCTGCCCGGCGCTCGGCGCTCTCCACGCCTTCGCTCTTGATTGTCTCTATGATTTCGTTCAACTGCGCATCCATGAGCTCGTAACCCCTCTCAGCAAGATCGATGTCCATATCGATAAGTTCTGCTCTAGAGTATCAAACTGTCCCCGCGACAGCAATACGTCCGTCAAACCGTTCCGAGGGAGAAGTCCCCGCGGATTTTGAACACACGTCCGTCGCGACTCACCCGAAAATTGCGCTCGGGAAACCGCTCCTGCAGCTTTGCCTCCACTCGCCGTGCAGCATCAGCTTCGATCTCCTCCTCGACGTCATCAGGCACATCGGCAAGGGTGACCATCTCCACGTCCACGACGTATCCGCGCCCCAGCTCCGACCCGTATCCGGGCGTGAAATAGGCATCCACGGAGAACAGACCGCTGTGCCGTCCGCTCGCCGTCTCCCCGTGCTCGGCGCGGGCCGGGTGCAGCGGATAGCGGTCCCCGTAGCGCTCCTCGAGCTCGGTGTCGACCTCTCGCAACACCTCGTCCATTTCCTTTTCAAAGGCGTTTGTCTTCGGGTGCCACATGTGACGGTCCTCAGCAAGGTTCGTGGGCCGCTAATACCGTATTTCCCACGACGACGGTTCGTTCGTCGTCAGAAACTCCATGATATCCAAAGATAGCCGGGCTGTCATCCCGTCATCAAGACGATCGCCGGTGCTGACACGCCGGATTTCCGACGGGGTGGTCACCTCGAACACGACATCGTAGTCGGAAAAGTATGCCTCGATGAACTCCCGGTCGTCCACCGTCTCCTCCTCACCGGTGCGCAGGCGCTGGGTATAGACCCGTTCCTCGCCGTCTTCGGCAACGGTGATGAGCGTCCGGTCCGGTGCATAGATGCCGTTGAGGGCGTCGAGGTCGGAGAAGGACAGCCGGGCCTCCACCTCGGTGACGGTATCCCCCGGAGAGAGCGAGTACTTGAGCAGTTCCACGCCGTCGATTCGGCGGACGGTGCGACGGAAGTCGGCCTCACTGACGGGAATGGCCCGCAGACTGCTGTCGCTATCGAATACGCCGAGCTCCCAGAGCTCGGTATCGATCTCATAGGACACCGTCAGACGACCCGAGTGGTCCGCATTGAGGTCTATGTGCGTCTCGACGTTCAGACAGGATCCGAGCAGGACCACCAGTGCGGCTGTCAGCGCCGATCGTGCGATAGCGTTCACGTGCGCAGATGGTAGCCGCAAATCACGTCTCGCGCAAGTGGACAACCGTCTTGCCGTAGCCGCCTTCCTCCGGACGCGCGTAATCGAAGGAGGTGACCTCGGCCCTGGATGCCAGGTGATCGCGAATACCCTTCTGTAGAACGCCCTCTCCCTTACCGTGAATGACCGAAAACTGATTCACACCCGAGAGTAGGCAGTCGTCGATGCGCCGATCCACCTCGCTGAGAGCCTCGGCCAGGCGATACCCGCGGACATCGAGCTCGAGCTCCGGGGCCGGCCGGCGTGCCCTGTCGTAGCTCAGCGAAACCGCCTTCCTGCCGCCGCCGGTCGCCGCGACGGGGCTCAACTGCTCGGCCGGGAGCTCGAGGCGCACGCTCTCCGTCTCGACGACCCAGGAGTCACCCTTTCCCTTTCTCCTGATAACGCCGCGGCGGCCGCTCTCGCCCACCGCAACCTCTACGCCGGGTGCGAGCGTCCCGGGCTCGGCAGGCGCCCGCGCGCGGGCCTGCTTCCGCTCCGCGGCCGAAACCTGCGCCCGCTCCTCCTCGGCGGTGTCGCTCAGCTCGTCGAGGAACGCTCTCACACGCGCCGTCTTCTCCCGGGTCAGCTCTCCTTCGCGGATTTCGCGGACGAGGTTCTCCAGACGCCGGCGGGTTTCGCGGGTGAGCCGCTCGAACTCCTGCAGCCCCGCCTTGCGCAGCGAGAGCTCGCGCTCCGCCAGCCGCTGCGACTGCTCCTCGACCTCGGCCCGGCGCTTTTTCAGGCTCTCGATCTCCGCCTCCCGCGCGCGGGTGGCGCGGTGCAGCGCGACCTGCTTTTCGGTGAGGTCGCGAATGATGCGGGCCTCGTCGCCCTGCCCCTCGTTCACGTACCCCGCGGCGCGCCGGACCACCTCCGTCGGCAGGCCGTTTCGCGCGGCAATCTCGAGGGCATGGCTCGTTCCCGGCACGCCGATCAGCACGTGGAAGGTGGGCGCCAGCCGCTCGGGATCAAACTCAACCGAGGCATTCTCGAAAAACCCCGACCTATAGGCGTAGTTCTTCAACGCGCCGTGATGCGTGGTCACAACCGCCGTCGCCCCGATTCCCTCGATCTCATCGAGGATGGACATCGCAAGTGCCGAGCCCTCCTCCGGGTCGGTGCCGGCCCCGAGCTCGTCGAGAAGCACCAGACTCCGGTGCCCCGCGTGTTTCAGCACGTGGGCAATGGTCGTCATGTGCCCCGAAAACGTCGACAGAGACTGCTCGAGAGACTGCTCGTCACCGATATCGGCAAAGATGTCGTCGAAGAGCGGAAGCGCGCTTCCCTCGTCGGCGGGGATCTCCATGCCGAACTGATTCATCAGGGCGAGGAGGCCCAGGGTCTTCAGCGCCACGGTCTTTCCCCCGGTGTTGGGGCCGGTGACGATGAGACCACGGTACGGCGGGTCGATGCGAACCTCTATGGGTACGACCGTGCCCCGAAGCAGGGGATGGCGGGCGCCGCTCAGACTCACCCCTTCCGCCCGAGGCACCGCGCGGAAGCAGTCATGCTGCGCCCCGTACCGCGCCCGTGCGAGCAGCGCGTCGAGGTCGGCGGTCTCCGCCTCGAGGCTGCGAAGCGCCGCGAGCTCGGCGCGAACCCCGGCGGTCAGCTCGCGCAGGATCCGGTGTATCTCCTGGTCGTAGGCAGCCTGAGCTTCCCGCAGCTCGTTGTTGAGATCAACGAGGTCGGGCGGCTCGACGAAGAGCGTGGCGCCGGTCTGTGACACCTCGTGAACGATGCCCTTGACCCGGTTGCGGTAGTTTGCGCTCAGCGGCAGCACCGTCCGTCCGTTCCGTTGCGTCGGCGCGTCGGATGTCCAGTACTGCGCCCGATCCGGGTCACGCAGATAGGCGACCGCCTGCTTCTCTATGCGGCCCTCCGTCGTGCGGATCCGCGAGCGCAGACGGCGCAGCTGCGGTATCGCGTCGTCCTTGATTTCACCGGTGTCGGAAATATAGACCGTGATCTCCCGCCGCATACCCGAGAGATCCGGTAGCGCGTCGAGGCGGGCGCGCAGGGGGGATGCCGGGTCGAGCTCCACGCCGCTCTTCGAGAAGCTTCGCGCCGCGGCTACGAAAAGCGACACCGCAGCAAGCTGCTCCTCATCGAGGACGGTACCCTCCTTCTCGAGCACCGCGAACAGCGGCTCGATGTCCGGGAACGGGGCCTCGGGGACGCGCTCCTGCACGGCGAGAACATGGCGCCAGTCTGCGACGAGGTCGAGGCGCGCGGCGATCAGCTGATCATCGGTCAGCACCGCCGACTCGCGCACAACTCGCTCCCCGCTCGCCCCGAGGGTGAGGGAGGCAACCCTGTCGCGCACGGTCTCGAACTCGAGGAGTCTCAGCGCGTGAGCGTTCATCAAAACCGTCCTTCAAGAGACAGGCCGCAGGACGCCGAAGGGACCCGATAGCGCGCCGTCGTGACATCCATGCCGGAGTGCGGAAAGACGATCGGGGCGTTATTCATCGCCGAAGAGGCTATCCAGCTTCTTCCGCGCCTCCTCGGCCTTCTCCTCGACGCGCCCTGGCCCGGCACCGTCACCCGCGGAGGAGGGGCGAAGTTGAAAGTACTCGCAGAAATTCGCCTTCTCCTTGTCTCGCACCTCTTCGGGAATGGTCTCACGGCACTGCCGGTGCGCGCTCGGATCGTAGAAGCGGCAATTGAGACAGCATTTGAGATCGCGACCACACCCGGGACAGAGTGTGTTCCGATAGACGCGGGTTCGGTCGTCGATGTAGGTACCGCACGCGTAACAGCTTGCCATGTTCCCATCCTACCCCGGTGCCGCCTCCCTCGACAATACAGCTTGGGGCGATGCGCCTTGCAACCTCCATCTCCGTGGAGTACGGTAGAGGGATGTATGAGCCTCACCCATGCACGGTGGAGGGTTGCACGCGAGCCGCCGTGCATGATGAGAACACCTGTTACCGCCACCTTGCCGACCCGGCGGCATTTTCTCGTCGCATGGTCGAGCTTCTCAAGGAACGCGGAGACCTCTGCGACGTCGACCTCTCCGGCGTCGTCTTCGAAGATGCCGATTTCACGGGGGTTACGCTGCAGGGATGCCGGTTCTCCGGCGCATCGTTTCACCGCTGCGTCCTCTCCAGTTCCGACGTCGAGCTCTGCCTGTTCGACGACGCCGTGTTCGTCGACTGTGCGATCAATGACGCTCGCATTCGCAAGTCCGTCTTCGGCGCCGCCCGGGTCGACCGCTGCGACTACACCGGAAGCGACATAATCCAGTGCTCCTGGAACGGGTCTTCGTGTACCGGCGTGACGTTCGACGACACCGATATCCTCCACTCCCGCTTCATCGGTGCGGTGATGACCGATACAACGTTCCGCAACTGTAATCTCAAGGCGGTGCAGTTCCAGCACAGTACGCGGCTTCGGGTGTCGTTCAAGTACTCGAACGACGAAGACGCCACGTTCGTCGCAGAGGACCCCGCATGGCATTGAGACTACTCTCCCACTACAGCGTATCTACCTTTTCGAATGTCTACATTCTCGCCTGCGACCGAAGCAGGGAGGCGGTCATTATCGATCCGGCCCGCTTCGAGGCGCCCCTGCTCGAGTTTATCGAGTCGAACGGCTTCACCCTTACCCACATTCTCGTTACACGACCCGAGGAAGCTCACGAACATGGCATTCGAACCCTGAAACGCATCTACGATGCACCGATACACGCGGGAGTTTCCGAAATGGGAGGTGCTCCGACCTCAGCCGGTGCCGAAGGGACGACGATCGGCCTCGGCGACCGTGTCATCGCGCCGATTATGCTGCCGGCGTACTCGCGTGACGCCCGTGCCTACCGCTGCGCACATCTCGTGTTCTGCGGTCCGGTGCTCTCGGCAGGCGGTATTGCGCCCGGGTACCCGGGCTACGCGGGGGTGCTCCTACGGGAGATGATAAAAGAGCGACTGTTCAGCCTGCCGCCGGATACGGTCGTCTTGCCCCGGGAAGGCCCCCCTACGACCGTCGGCCTCGAACGCCGCACGAACCCGGCCTTTACCGCTCCCGACACCGAATAAGCCCGCCGACTACCTCCGCGAACCGCGCAGGCAGCGGTGCCGTGAACGTCCGCGTTTCGGCGTCGCCCGGAGGGGTGAAGGTGAGCGCGAGCGCGTGCAGCATGAGAGTGGCCTGCGGGAACCGGGTACTGTGCCGTGCATAGAGCGGATCGCCGAGGATCGGGTGCCCGAGGTGCTGCATATGGACGCGCAGCTGATGTGTGCGGCCGGTTTCCGGATGCAGGACGACCACCGCATGGTCTTCGAATGACCGGAGCACCCGATACGTCGTATGCGCCGGTTTCCCCTGCTCGGCGTCGTGCGCAAAGCGCTTTCTGTTGTGGGGGTCGCGACGGATGAATCCGTGCACGGATCCTACCGACGGCACCGGCGTGCCCTTGGTAATGGCCACGTAGGTCTTTCGTACCGTGCGCGAGCGAAACTGCCGGGAGATCTCCTCGTGAGCTTCCGCCGATTTCGCCACCACGATGATACCCGAGGTATCCTTGTCGAGCCGGTGCACGATGCCCGGTCGCAGATTTTGCGGCTCGAAGTCCCGCTCGAGACCGACAACGTGGTGAAGTACCGCATGGGCGAGCGTACCGGTGTAGTTTCCCTGTGCCGGATGCACCACCATTCCCTGCGGCTTGTCGATAACGAGGAGACTCTCGTTCTCGAATACCACCGAGAGTGGGATGTCTTCGGGCTCGAGCTCCGGCAGTGGCACGGGTCCGTACTCCACCTCGAGGGAGTCCCCCTCGCGCACGCTGCGCGAGGGCTTGACCGGGCGCCCGTTGACGAGGATGCGCACGTACCGTGTCTTCATCTGACTCCGCGGAAACAGGTCGAGCACCTCGCACACGTAGCGGTCGGCGCGCATACCGTCACCGGCCGCCTGCACAACCGCTTCGGCACTATCGAGGTCCGCCTCGTCGGGATGATCGGCCATGCTCACCTCTCCTCGGAGCGGATGCGGCCGATGATAAAGTCGGCAAGCGCCACGCCGACGGAGATGCCGGCTGCGGACAGGATGACTCCGACGCGCTCTTCCTCGGTCAGCGGCGGTTTGTCCGGGGGGCCGAAGAACCAGGGAGCATAGGTGTAGTTCCACTCGCCTGCTCTCAGACTCTCGCGACCGAAGCGCACCGCGTCGTAGCCCACGTTTGCGAGCAGCAGCACGACCGGGAAGCTCCCGAACGCGATGATCTCACCGCGCCGCAGGTCCTCGGCCCACCGGGGGAACTCCTCCGGGGAGTAGGGCTCGGCTTCGGTTTCCGTGTTCTCACCACTCTGAGCCGGCAGCGCGGCGGCGGTCACACACAGCAGCAGAACCGCGGCGCATCGCCTCGTGCCCATCATCATCCTCATAATCAGGAGCGGGATCCGAAAAGCCGCGTGCCGAGGCGCACCATCGTAGAACCTTCCTCCACGGCAATGGCGTAGTCGTTGGTCATGCCCATCGAGAGCACCGAGAAATCGAGTTCCGGATAGCTCCGCGCGACCATGGTGAACAGACGATACAGCTCCCGGAAGCTGCGGCGGATCGCCTGCTCGTCGGTGGTAAACGGCGCAAGCGTCATGAGGCCGACCGGATCGAGGGATTCCAGTTTGATCACACCGTCGAGCACGGCGCGCAGCGCGTCGGCTCCGACAACGCCGTACTTGCTCTCCTCACCGGAGGTGTTGACCTCGAGGAGCACGCGCATGCGCGATCCCGCGGCGCTGCAGTGCCGGTGCAGTGCTTCGGCCGTCTCGGTGCGGTCGATTGACTGCACCGTCGAAAAGAGCCCGACGGCCGATTTCGCCTTGTTGCGCTGGAGATGTCCGATGAGCTGCACATCGAGGTCCGCGGGGCGCTCACGGTACTTCGAGGCCGCTTCCTGCACCCGGTTCTCTCCGAAGCAGCGAACCCCGGCCTCGTAGGCCTGCGTAACCGCCGATGCGTTCTGGTTCTTGGTGACCGCCATCAGCGTGACCTCGGCGGGGTCACGGCCGGCGCGAATGCAGATCTCGCTGATGTCCTCCTGTACCTCGCGAACATGTTCCGCAACCGACATGCTTTCATATTAGCAGAACGTTCCCGCCTCGTGAACATCCCCAATGTTGACGACGCCGCACCGCAGAAGTATTCTAAGACGACAGCCCTCGAATAGAATCAAGGACGAAATACTATGAGTGAGCTTCTGTGGTCCGAGCGGCAGAAGTCGACCTGGCGCACCAAGGTCGGCCTTGCCGAAATGCTGAAAGGTGGCGTCATCATGGACGTCACCGACGCCGAGCAGGCGAAGATCGCAGCCGAGGCCGGCGCGCAGGCGGTCATGGCTCTCGAGCGCGTCCCGGCGGACATCCGAACGGCGGGCGGCGTCGCGCGCATGTCCGACCCGAAAATGATCAGGGAAATCCAGGAAGCGGTCTCCATACCGGTCATGGCGAAATGCCGCATCGGCCACTTCGTCGAGGCGCAGATCCTCGAGTCCCTCGGCGTCGACTTCATCGACGAAAGCGAAGTCCTCACTCCCGCCGACGACCAGTTCCACGTAAAGAAGGACGACTTTCGTGTTCCCTTCGTGTGCGGGTGCCGGAACCTCGGAGAGGCATTGCGACGCATCGGCGAGGGTGCTGCGATGATCCGCACCAAGGGAGAAGCCGGAACCGGCGATGTGGTCGAAGCCGTCCGTCACATGCGTGCGGTCCGCGACGGTATCCGCCGGCTGCAGAGCCTGCCCGAAGAGGAGCTGATGAGCGAAGCCAAAAACCTCGGCGCGCCCTACGACGTCGTGGTCGAGGTTGCCCGCACGGGCAGGCTGCCGGTGCCGAACTTCTCCGCGGGTGGTGTGGCCACCCCCGCCGACGCCGCGCTCATGATGCAGCTCGGCGCGGAAGCCGTCTTCGTAGGCTCCGGCGTGTTCAAATCCGACAACCCGCGCCGCAGGGCGCGAGCCATCGTGGACGCGGTCGCCTACTACAACGACCCGGCGAAGCTCGCGGAGATCTCCACCGACCTCGGTGCCGCCATGGTCGGCATCAACGTCGGCGGCATGGAGGACGGCGAGCGCATCGCAGTTCGGGGATGGTAGGCAACACCGCCCCCGTCGGCGTCCTGGCATTCCAGGGCGACTTTCAGAAGCATATCGAGCTTCTCACCGCCATGGGGAGGCGGGCCGTTGCCGTGCGCGAACCCGCGGACGTCGATGATCTGGGCGCCCTTGTCATTCCGGGGGGCGAGAGCACAACGATCGGCATGTTGATGGATCGCTTCGGATTGATGGAGCCGGTGCGCACCCGGGTCCGAGACGGCATGCCGGTCCTCGGCACCTGTGCCGGCGCGATTCTGCTGGCGCGGGAGATCGAGGGCAGCGCCCAGCCGCGAATCGGCGTCCTGGATGTCACCGTACGGCGAAACGCCTACGGCAGGCAGGTCGAGAGCTTCGAGGCGGATCTCGAGCTCGCAGAGCCGGTCGGCGAACCCGACCGGACCGACCGGGCCGACCGGACCGACCGGCCCGGAGCACACCGCTCGTTGCGTGCCGTTTTTATCCGCGCACCCATTATTACCCGTGTCGGGGCAGGTGTTGAGGTTCTCGCCCGCTTCGAGGACGACCCCGTCGTCGTTCGCCAGGGAAGCGTGACGGCGGCCACCTTTCACCCCGAGCTCAGCGGCGAGACCGTCGTCCATCGGCTGTTTCTCGAGAACGGTGCCGTCCGAGGGTGAGGCCGGCGCATGTGACCGGCCTGAGTGTCGCCGCAGAGCGCCGGCGACACGTTCGGCATGCCCCTCCTACAGGCGTCGCGACAGGTTGTAATCGAGAAGCTCACCGAGCCTCGTGACGTCGGCGCCGGTATCCTTCGCGATCCGCGCGATATCCCCGCGGGCGGCCTCCGCCCAGGTATTCACGAGCCGGTCCACATCCGCTTGCACCCCATACCTCGTCACCAGCTCGCGCACCGTTTCCACCGCCTCCGGATTGACGGCGCGCGATCCGAAGATCCGCGAAAGCCGCGCGCGGTCGGCGTCATCGGCGCGTGCGAAGAGATACTGCCGGAACAGCGTCTTCTTGTTTTCGGCAATGTCCGAACCCGAGGGCTTGCCGATCAGCTCCTCATCGCCGAAGAGCCCGAGCTCGTCGTCTTTGATCTGAAAGATGACGCCGAGCTTCTCACCGAGCTCTCCCAGCGCCGCCACCGTCGAATCCCCCTGCCCGGCGAGTACGGCGCCCGCCGAAAGCGGCAGAGAAAACGTGTACCGGCCGGTCTTGAAACGGTACAGGTCGATGATTTCGGTTTCGGCAACCTCTCGCGTCGTCTCTCCGTAGTAGAGGTCACTCATTTGCGCCAGTCCGACCCAGGTGATTTCCCGGGAGAACAGCGCACGAACCCGCCGGGAAACCTCGTCCGGACGGGAGAGCCCTTCGAGCATGTCGAAGGCGTAGAGCATCGCCACATCACCGACACAGGTGCCGAGGGCCTCACCGAGGTGATACCAGTCGTCGATCCCCTCCTCGCGAGCGATCGTCGCATACTGGTAGAAAACCGCATCCTCCCCGCGTCGGGCCGTATCGCGATCCATGATGTCGTCGTGGATAAGAAGGAAGCTCTGGATAAGCTCGGCGACCGCGCCGACACGTACGATGTCCTCATCCGGCTCATGACCGAACAGGCCGGCGCCCATCGCAACGAGGCCGCCCCTGATCATCTTCCCCCGTGTAGAGAAATCAAGCAGACGGCGCGCAACGTCACGGCCCCAGGGGCTCACCCGTTCGAAATCCGCCTCGACTCCGCCGAGCTCGGCCTCGAGAAACCGGGCAATGGCATCCCTACGTTCTGTGAGAAAGGCTTTCACTGCCGTGCTCCTTGGCGGAAAGCCGAAAGGCGTTCCGGGCAACGTTGAGAAGAATGCGAGGGCGCGAGGGCTTGACTTTGCGTGAAAACACCGTCATCGGGTTCTCACGTATGACCCGACCGGTCCAGTTGTACATATCGGAGGCGGTCTTCACCGGCACGAGCACGCGCTTCGGAATGAAGTCATAGCCTCCCTCGGCAACCGCCTGCCACTCGTCATAGCGGTCGAGCTGCGCCCGGATGAAACGCTCGAACTCGCCGGGATCCGCCCGAGCACTGTCTTCACTCAGGTCGGGGAGCGTCGTTTCGGCGAGGGGAAGATATGTGCGGCCGAGGCCGTTATCCTCTGCAACGTCGCGGACGAAGTTTATGAACTGCATCGCCCTGCCCTGCATCATCGCCGCATGGAACGCCGCCGTAGGCAATTCGAGAATGCGCGCCATGTACAGGCCGATCACCTCGGCGGAACCGTAAATGTACTCCAGAGTTTCCTCCAGCCGGCGGTATGTCGTCTTCGTGAGGTCCATCTCCATCGAACTCAAGAAGGCTTCCGTCCACTCCGGAGCAAAACGCCGCCTGCGCGACAGCTCTACGAACGGGTCAATGATTTCGTCTCCCGCAGGCTTTCCGTCCAGAGCCTGCCGGTAGGCCGTTCTGAACGCGCGGAATCCGGACGCATCCTGCGGAGCCGAATCGACGAAATCGTCGGCTACTCGCACAAACCCGTAAAGCACAAACACGTCTGATCTCACGTCCTTCGGGAAGAAGACACTGGAATTGAAATAAGTCTTGCTACCATTTCGAAATACGCGATAATGCGTGTGCTCAGCGCCCATGAAACTCCGTCAGTACTAAAGAAGTACGGTTAGAATAATAACGGAGATAGACAACTTCAAGGAATATCGCGCCGACGAAAGCGGCGGCGGCGATGACCACACCCGGAATCGGCGCGACCGCCGCGCCGGTAAACATCACCGCCACCAGCGTTATGACGTTCACCATCACTCCCCTCGTGATCGAGCCGGTGCGCTCCTGCTGCACCTGCACACCGCGATAGAAGAAGACAAAGCTCCCGATCGCCGGCGAAAGTGCCATGATGAGCGTCGGCAGAAACACGAGCTCGCGCAGGCTGTCGGGAAGCCCCACGACCCCGCCGAACCAGAGATCGCGAAGCGGCGTCACGACGAACAGAAGGTACGCCGCGGCGAGAAAGACGGACAGGTTTACCGCGAAGCGCCGCAGCACGAAGAAATCCTCCTTCGTCTTCAGCAGCGCGATAATCGCCTCCTGCAGCGCCAGAGCCAGAGAAAACAAGATGAAGTTGAACGACATCACGACCGGCCATACGGCCAGCGACCGCACCGGCTCCGGCGCCCGCGCGATACCGAAGGTCAGAAGCGGCCGGGAGGCGAGCACGATCACCGACGTCGCCGCAAGGGGGAGGTAGAACTTCAGCAACGCGCCGTAGCCGACGACCAGATCTTCGCGCCCGGGCTTCAGCGTGTTGCGAACAACCGGACGCACATATATGTATGACGAAATCGCGCCCGCGGTCACACCGCCGATCAAGGCCACCGCGGCGATCTGAGCCCCGCCGGCGTACTCCGTGACGAATCCCAGCACGAGCAATCCGAATGTCACGGCGAGCCGAACGACCATGGTGTAGGGCACCACCTTTGCGCGGCCGTAGCGGATCAGGACGCCTTGCCAGAGCCGACGGTATCCCACCGCGGCGGCCCAGGGGATCATGAGCGCAAATGCAGCGTGTGATGAGGGAATGAGATTCTCGGGAACCTGTACCACGTGGCGCAGCAGCGGCACGTACACCCACGGCAGGCTCAGCAGGACGTGGAAGGCTGTGAGACCGAGAGCAAGCATGTGCATGAACCTCAGCAGCCGCCGGTAGTGCTCGCGGTCCTTCGCCATCGCCGTTCCGGCGGAGAGCATCTGAAGGATCGGACTCTCGACGATGAGCGCCAGCGAAAACGTTACCCCGAACGCACCCAGCTGTACCGTCGCGTCCGACAGGCGGGCGATAACCGCCGTCAGCGCCGGCTGCTCGATTCCCATGAGAATCCACATCGCCGCGAGGGGCAGGTACGTGAGAAGTGCTTCCTTCTGTGTCAGCGTCGGGGTTACCGTGCGTGTTTCCATCGCATCAAGAGGACAAAAAAAGGACGCCGCGTGAAATGCGGCGCCGCCGTCGGCTGCGAATACCGGATACTGACTGGGCGATACTGGATTTGAACCAGTGACCTCTTGCATGTCAAGCAAGCGCTCTAACCAACTGAGCTAACCGCCCGTAAGTCTCTACCTTACAACGACTTATATCTGATCGTGCCTCAGCGTGCCCTATCGTTGCTCGATGTACATACACTATAAAAAGAAATCATCAAGGTCAATAGGTCTGGTCGCTCATTCTGTAGCCTGTTGTGCCGGACCGTGCCGGGAGGTGTCGCCGTTTC
>CAZWNS010000006.1:57988-63729 GCA_964635245.1 uncultured Spirochaetaceae bacterium | reverse complement strand
GGCGGGCCAACAGGCTTCTTGATACTTCACAAGCCGCAGTCCATCCGCCGAAACTCAGCGGATGACTGCGGCTCACGATGAGAGAGAAACGTAGATACCCTGGTTACTACTCGCCCTGCTCAGCCTCAGCCTCAGCCTCAGCTTCGCCCTGGTCCTGCTTCAGCCTCTCGAGGTAACGAAGGATCTGGGTGTCGCCGAGACGACGAAGCTCCGCATTTCGGCGCTCTGCTTCGCGCTCCTGAAGGAGGCCCCAGACCTCCTCGTTGTCGATATCGCCCTGCAGATCGAGGGTCGCGAGGTCGTAGGTCATGGTTATGTCTTTGAAGTATCCGATAAAGTCACCGCCCTCCATTTCCGCATCGCGGTAAATCCGGATCCCGATCAGCTTGCGCATCGGCTGCATGGTGGGATACAGCGGGAAGGTGCGGAGTTCACGGTCACGAACGTCTGAGATGTAGTTCGGATTCTCCCACTCGAGCCGTCGCCAGCCCTCGAAATCAAGGTACCCGAGAAAGACTTCCTGGGTGCGGTTGTTCTGGTCCTGAAGGACCACACTGACTCCGTGCGGGAAATTGAGCCCGTGAACATTCATGGACAGTGACTTCACGGTGGCGACATTCTTGATGACGCCCCTGTTGACGTACTTGTCGCCGCTGCCCTGCTCGTCCTGCGGCGTTACAAGCGTACCGTCATCCTCAACCTCCGTCGGATCGGCGTAGGCGGGAATCTCGAATGGAGGACGTATCATCGCCCAGCCGTTATACGGAGCTTCCGGGAAGAACACGCGCACGCCCATCACAGCCTCACCGGCAAATTGATTGGCGTCATCACGTACGAACGCCTGTCGGACCGCCGAGTTTCTCAGCGTTTCCGTAAAAGTGGACGAGGAAGCGAGATCGACTTCCCACTGCTCAATAGCGAGTGAGCTCTTCATCTCCTCCCTCTCCTCTTCAGTGAAAACGGTGCTTGCCTGGTCACTGAAATCAAGAAGCGTGTCCTGGTCGTTCACCGGCGCTTCGGCAGGATAGTCCGCAATCAACTCCGAGAAGTCGATCAGCGTCTGCTGCTCGGCGAACACCGGTACGGTAAAGCACATGAGCACTACAACAATTAGCATCAAGGACCGTTTCATTCCCAGCTCCTTTTCTTCGGTTTGACGCGAGGTCATC
This sequence comes from uncultured Spirochaetaceae bacterium, assembly GCA_964635245.1. GTDB lineage: Bacteria > Spirochaetota > Spirochaetia > DSM-27196 > PWMO01 > JAAAOH01. The sequence continues at coordinate 62,560 of CAZWNS010000006.1, read as the reverse complement.
TACATGGAACCAATTATACGAAACCGAAAGCGTTTGTCAACTTTTTTGTGGATTACACCTATGCCTCATTTTGGCGATTTTGCTGCGTGAACGGAGGTTCATTCGGCAGTTGGCCCTCCACGGTAATCACGACGTCCTCCAACGACCGAAAATTGAAGTGCAGGGAGCGCCGCAACACGGCGGCAGCCTCATTGAACTCCAGCTGAAGAGAATCATCGCCGAAGAGCGCGTCACGACTGAGGTCGAGGTACGCGACGTTGTCGCGTACCATGAAGATGCGGATCGACGTTCCCTTCGGAAACACCCGTGAGCGGTACAGTGAAGTCGGTCCGAGCATGACCTCCTCTACAAGCACTTCCATGTCCCGCTCCGGATCGGGGAAATTCCTCACGATCCGCCGTTCGCCCGATATATCGTCGCTTATGTTACCCGGGAAAAAGAGCACGCGCTCGGCACTGTCCAGATGCAGAACGACATAGAAGACCACGGAGATTACGAAACTCGCAAACAGCATGAGAGCAACGATCCCGAGGGATTTCTGTGTGCCGGACAGACTCTTTGTGTCTCGCATCTACTCCTCGAAGTTCGATATGAACGTGGAGATGCCATTGTATATGCCGAGTGCGAGCTTGTTCAAGTAATCGCTGTCCTGCAGCCGTACGATCTCATCCCGATTCGTCACGAAACCGAGTTCGACGAGAACCGACGGCATCTTCGCGTTGCGCACCACGTACCAGGACTCCTCCTTGATCCCGCGGTTTGCGGATACCGCCCCCACCTGCCTGTCGAGGGAATCCACGATGTTCCGTGCGAGAAGCACGCTCTCGATCGTGAACTCCTCCTCTCGGATGGTGTTGAGGATATTCAACACATCCGGATCATCAACGCCGGCGGTGCGGGCTTCGATGAGGTTCCGCCGACGGTATTCGGGCGGCAAATACCACACCTCGAAGCCGGTGGCCTTATTGTTGAGCGACGCATTCGCATGGATCGAGAGGTACACAATAGCCTCGTTCCTCGAGACATTCACCTGGTTCGCAAGCTCGGTACGCTCCTCGAGCGTCAGGTAGACGTCCTCATCACGGGAAAGCATGATCTCTTTCTCCGGATAGCGCTGCGAAAGCATCTCGCGCAGTCGGATGGAGACATCCAGGACGATGTCCTTCTCGTACACCTCAATTGTCCGGCCGTCTACGGTATGACGCCCGATGGTGCCCGGGTCTTTGCCGCCGTGTCCGGGATCGATGAAGATTGCGGTAACATGGCGGCCGTCCTCCGCCCGTTCGGGCGGCGAGAGCACAGCTTCCAGTCTCGCCGCCGCCTCCTCGCTGAAGTAGAGCCCGCCGTCCTCCATGCTGACCTCTCCGATGAAGAGGTTTTCCGTCCCGTTGAGCACGGCGGAGCGTCGGCCCGGCGCAAAACTCACGATCGTCGTCCCACGCGACAGCGTGCCGTGATCCCGGTACGCGTCCCACGCGAGCCCGGCCCCGGTTCGATCGAGGAGCTGAGACAGCGGAACGGCGTCCGCAGCGAAAAGGGACGATGCGAGTTGTATCGCTGCAAGAAGAATCAATATACGCTTCACGTTCATCGGCTCCCTCCGGCGCATACACCGTCTACCTCCACGGAGCTCCATCGGCGGAGACAGCGCACCCTTTATCTACAGTATCGAAATAGAAGAGTGCCCCCTGTAGCCCTCCTTTCAGCAGTGCCTGCCAGAAGGCACGCCCGTGCGCCGGCTCGCCGTCTCGGGCGACCCGCAGGCCGGCGAGCTCTTCCAGCATCGAAAGAGTGTCGGTTATCGTGCGGTAGTTCCAATCGCGACCCGGCTCGGCGGAGACCGCAGGCAGGGGACGGTACGCCCTGCATGCCGAAGGGGGACGTTCATCGGGCATGGTGCGCAATGCGGCCAGGTTGGCTCGAAGGGTCAACTCGTTCGCTGAAGGCAGCCCCGGGTCTTCGAGAAAATCCCGAGTCCGCTCTTCGCCGGGAACGAGGCGAACAACAATGCGCGCGACGGCCTCTTCGGCGGCGCTGATCGCCTCCTCCCGCGACGGGGCGGCGGAAATCACGTTCGCCGACTTCTCGGTATTGTTTCGGGGAAACACCACGACGTCCCCGGGACCGCATCGCTCGAAGACCTCTTCGATGCGGGCGGTCTTCCGCGCGACGTCGAGTCCCACCACTTCCTGGACTCGGCCTGGTATGGAGACCGAGGCCCGCTCCGCGGAGGTCCATCTGCGCCTCGGCGAGAGGTCCCCGGGATCGAGCCCCAGTGCAATGCGCATGCCCGCCTCGGTGAGCGGAACGCCGCTTGCGTACGGGTAGGTCCATCCCGACATATACCCGCCCGAAAGCCGAGCCGCCACCTCTCCCACCATCGCCCCGCGCTCGGTCAGGAAAATGTCGCCCTTCGCCGCCCCGTTTCGAATGCCGAGGGCACGGGCGGCCGCGGCGAGGGCCTCGGAAACTTCACGCTGCTCGCGCTCACCGTACACCGTAGGCATAGTGTGGCCGACTTCGATGAAGTACGGCGGAAAGCGGATGTGGCGATCGGCAATGCCGCAGACATGCAGCTCGCCGTCGGTCACGAGCGCATCGATGCTGAACTCCGGGCCTTCGATGAACTCTTCCACAATTGCACGTCCCGATCGGGAGAACTTCACCGCATCGGCCACCGCCTCACGAAGCCCGGCCTCGTGATCCACCCGTCGGACACCGCGGGCTCCCATATTGTCTACCGGCTTTACCACTACCGGCAGCGGCGGGACATCGATCGCGTCAAGATCCTGCACGCCGCCGATTTCGCAGAACCTCGGCGACGGGATCCCGGCGGCGGCAAACACGCGGCGCATGCGGATCTTGTCGGTGGCGTCGAGAGCGCGCTCGTAGGGAATGCCGGGCAGCCCGAGAGCCTCCGACACGTAGGCCACGGATGCCGAGAAATCCGTTCCGGCAGTAAATACCCCGTGCAGCCTCCCCGCCTCGTAGTAGCCGCGTGCGAGGGAAAGGAGTCCGTCAACGTCCTTCAAATCCACAACGTGAAACGCATCCGCAAGCCCCCGACCGTGCGCAGCCGCATTGCCGTCGGCAACCACCAGATACCACCCGTTCCGCCGTGCCGCCTCCAGGGCGGGAACCTGCATGATCCCGGCGCCGAGGACCAGTATCCCGTATCTGCTCATCGCGCCCCGCCTCCTCGCTTCACGGCGTAGACCTCGAAGGTGTCGCCGAGTTTCAGCACACGACTCAGCGCGAGCACTATTCGCCGAGCCGTTCCCCCGGTTCGCAGGCGGCTCGCGCCGGGAAAGCGTTCCGGATGGTGCCCGGTGATCCGTATCCGGCGGACCCGGAACCCGTGGCGAGCGAGCACCCGCCGGGCTGTCCGCGGCGACCAGACCGTATAGTGATCCTGCGGGCTCCGGCGCAGAAACTCCCGGATGCTGCGGCGCCCCGAAATGCCGACCCTGTTCGGAGTTGAAAAGGCAAACACGCCGTCGCTCCCGAGAAGCTCGCGCACCGCCGCGAGAACCTCCTCGAGCTTCGGCAGATGCTCGATGACGTACCACATCGTCACCACCGTCGCACCGCCGCTCTCGAGCTCCCGTGGCCGACCGGCGGTGGAGGCGAGTTCTTCGAGATGCATGTGGAACGCCGGAAACCCGAGCTCAGAGCGGATATGGGAGACGGCCGTTTCGCTCACATCGACACCGACGACCGCGTAGCCGCGCTCGGCGGAGGCCGAGAGAAATGGACCATAGGCACAGCCGAGGTCGATCAGGCGCGCGTGAGCGGGCCTCCGCCGCGGCATCGCGCGCTCGATCTCCCCGAGGCGGCGGTGTCCCATCGCCTTGATATGGGGCGCGTCCTCGAGATAGGTGCGCCCGTACTGCCGGCGGTACTCGTCGAAGAAGTAGTCCGCAGGGTAGTCGCGAGGCTCCTCGAAGCATCGCAGATAGATCATGTCGCAGTCGCCGCAGCGCACGTAGGTGCGACACTCGAACCGACCAAGCACCCGGCCGTCGCTCGCGCCGCATGCGGGACAATCGTGCACCTGCGGGACGGCAAGCCCGTCGATAAGCGAAGCAAGTGACACGGAATCCGCGCCGGCAAGTCGATGTCTCACCCTCTCGGCCCCACCGCCGGTGCGGATGCGGCGGGCAAACAGCCGCACGAGACGGCGCTGCGAGGGCCGACCGACGGCGACACTTCGAAATCCGGCTCTTCTGGCAAGCCGGGCATGATATCGGCTTGCGTTTACGAGCAGGACATCGGCGCCGACCCACGCGGCTTCGAACGCCGTAAGACCGAACGAGGTCACCACCGTTTCGTAGGCCGCCATCGCGGAGCGCAGGTCCAGGGGGGCGCGGATCACGCGAACCCCGCTGAGCGGTGAGGACGCGGGCGCCGTCGCCGCGGTGCCGGTTGCGTTCGCCGCATTCGGTGAAAGCCCCGGAAGGAGGACGTCGATGTCATCCGCGGCGAATCGGCGCGTCGAGAGCAGTGCCGCTACGACCCGCGCGGTGATACCCCGCGGGTCGTCGCCGCCGAAGGTCACCAGAACTCGTCCCG
>CAZWNS010000006.1:0-57888 GCA_964635245.1 uncultured Spirochaetaceae bacterium | reverse complement strand
CGGCGCGGCGCGGCGGTCTGCCGAGGAGGGGCTCGCCGGCGGAAGCTCGAGCAGTCGGAGATCACGCACGTTTGCCGCGGCCCCATCCACGCGCGGGAGAACGTCGATGAGGTAATCGCAGTGCGGTCTTCCGGAGCCGGCGGCATCAAGCGCCACGACGGCTCCCCGCAGGCGCAGTCCCCGTACTTCTTCGGCCGTGACGGTCCGTCGGTCCACGACGAAGAGGCGGCGCCGCGCACGGTCGGCCCGAGGAAGCCTGTCTATGACGCGACGCTCCACCCCGCGGGCCGCCGCCAGCTCAAGGAAGGCCCCCCGCCGATCCGGGTCCATGGCGGTATCCGTCGGCGTGGGCGTGCCCGGCCGCGTACCGGGCGGCAGGTATATGAAGGCGCGCTCGCCGAGCTGCGCAACCAGAGTCGCCGCTCGTGAGAAGTGTCCGAGGCCGTGTCCTCGCCTGTGTTCCGGAAGAAATATGACCGGCGGCCTCATGCGCTGTGTCTGCGAGTGCTCTGCACCCCGGGCGCGCGGCGGGAAAGGTGAGACACGAGGGCATCGATACCGATGGGCGCGCCCGCGTAGAGCTCTTCGAAGATCTCTTCCAATCGCGCGTGATCCGCGGGCGTATCCAGTGTGACCGACACGTCCGCACACCGCCAGGATTCCCGCACGGGCTCGATATGCAGTCGAAATCGCTCGGGGTGGCGGTAGAGAAACGGCGTTACGTGCTCCCGGTCGTATGGGGCGCTCGTCGCGCCCGCTGCTTCCAGCAAAGCCCGCGCCCGAACGACTTCCACCCCCGTGCCGAGCGGACTGCCGGTCAGGGCGGTATAGTCGCCGTCGAACTCCCCGTGCGCGGAAAGCGCCGCGCGCGTCACGTCGGCGGAGACCAGGGGATTGTCCCCCGTCGCGCGAACCACGGTGGCGGGTTCGTACCACTCGATCGCCGCGGCAAACCGTCCCAGTACGTCGTGCGGATCGCCGACGAACAGGCCGAAGCCGCACCGGGAGGCATACGTCGCCAGCGGCCCCGCGCTTTCTGCGTCGGTCAGTATCACATGGCGATCCGCGGTAACGTCCCTGAGGGCGCGCATGGCGTGCTCGATCACGGTGCGGCCGCCGAGCTCCGCCAGCGCCTTTCGCGGAAAGCGATGCGAGCCGAGGCGAACCTGGAGGAATATCGCAGTCATCGTTCGGCCTCCCAGAGCTCGGTGACCCGACGGGCGTCCTGCTTGAAGCGGTAGCGATTCTCGTGTACCCAGTTCCGCACCTCACGGAACAGGCCCCAGTTACGGTACAGACCGCCGCCGGTCTTCAACGCGAAGCCGGGGAAGCGGGAGACCGGAAGCGCGGCCTGGTCTGCGACGAAACGTACCGAGAGGTTCTTGAGAAAGAAACGCCTGTAGCTCTCGTCGGGGGTGGCATCTTCAGCCGGAACATGTGAGCTCGACACGATGAGCTGCGGATCGACGTGAATCGTATAGCCCCACATGTGCACCCGAAATCCGTAGTCAAGCTTCTGCCAGTACGGGGAGGGAATGCGGTGGTCGTAGCCGCCGGAGAACACGAACTGCTCGCGATTGTAGATACCCGCGTAATCGTAGGGATAGAGGGTCGGTGTGCCGGTGTAGGAGGGCACCAGCGGCAGCACCTTCAGTCGAGAGCCGTAGAACGCCGGCGCAATCGCGGTGGGCAGAAGCTCGGACTTCTGGTTGCGCACCAGCGGAGCGGTACACAGGTAGTTGCGAGCGTGAAGCGCCTGCTGCGTGGACTCGCCGAGTGCCGAAACCTTCATATCGTTCCAGATCACGTATACGAACCGCCCGCGCGCCTCCTGCATGGAGACGTTGACCTGCTCTCCGAGGCTCGTCCGGCGCTTCAACAACAGAAACCGCACGTCGCGATGTGCCCGCGACAGCGACTCTACGTCGTAATGCGAGCCTGCATTCTCGACCGAAAGGACATCATCGAAGCCGAGAGCCGACAGACGATCGAAGAATACGCCCCGATTGATGCTTCGCCCCCGGTTGAGCACCACCAGGGTTACGAATGTCGAGGGGGAGACCCCTCGGTCCACATGTCTGCCGCCGACGACCGTATACGGTAAGCTCTCCTCAGTAGTTGAATGTGTAGTACTCATCACACCGCCGGCAGAGCTCCGGATACTCCGCGCGTACCTGACGAAGATGGGCCGCGCTGCCGTTCTGCCAGACTGACTCGATACCGTCTTCAAACACGTTCCCCATCATATGCTCGCGATCGAGGTCTTCTCTGCACATCGGCACGCCGCCGTCGATCAGAATGTTCAGATCGCGCTGTGTATGGCGACACGGAAACCGGTTGAGCGGCGAGATATCGGTTACCCGCCTGTCGGGGAGCCGCCCGCAATAGTGGTCGTACTTCTGCACGATCACCTGCACGCCGCGGTCTTTCCACGCGCGGTAGAAGGCCTCGACCTGCTGCTCGGTTTCCGCCATCCGTACCGTCTGCACATAGACGCGGTCTCCGTGCGCCTCTAGGAGTGTATCGGCGGTTTGCCGCGCCTCCTGAAACCCGCGCCCCCGCACCCGCGCGTAGCTCTCTTCGTCGTCGGTATCGAGATCGATGATGAAGCGCGTTGAGGCCGGCTTCATCCGCGCTATCTCACGCAGATGCTCCGCTCGCCACCCAACGCCGGAGGTCTCCACGAGAAGCTCGAGCCCCGCCGTGTCCTCGACGGTCCGGATAAGGTCGGGAAACCGGCTGTGGAGGCCCACTTCCCCCCACAGGGAGATGTGAACCATGCCGTCGGGCGCGAACGCCGCAAGCCCGGAAACGATGTCCTCGAACCGCTCAAGCGGCATTTCTTCCCGGACCTCGAGAGCGTTCGGGCGGATCAGCGGATACGGGCTGTGGACGGGGGTCTGCACATCGCCCTCCACCACCTGGATGGAGGTATAGGCGGGGAGGGTGCGCAGGATCTCCCCCCGCTTCTGCAAAAGCTCCCCGATCCGCGCCGCTCGTCCATCCGCGCCCCCCGGCGCACCGGTGCCGCCGGCGTCCCCGCCGCCGGCCTCCAGCTCCGCGGCCACCCGCGAGCACAGCAGGTAGTTCCGTGCGGTATCGCAGGCCAGCGTGGCCCGCAGCATTCTCAAGTCCACCGGCGAGAGCTCGGTCTCGACGTCAAAGGCGTTGATGTCCTTCTGCACGATCCCGAAAAGCACGTCTCTCCCCACCGGCTCGGGGGAGCTCTCCGCCAGTGAGCGCAGCTGATCCAGGATACGCGGATCCACCAGCTCCGGAGCGATGCCCGCAGGGTACCCGTCGGCGAATGTGTACTCGGCCACGTATCTTTGGTGGCTGTCGATCATCCGCCGCGTGACGTCCGCATCCACGAAGGGCGTGTCGGCGCGAAGAAGCAGCAGCGCGTCGGTGTTCCCGGCCGCATCCTTGAGCGCGGTCATGAGGCTCGCGGTATTCCAGCTCTCGCGCCGCACGACGGCCGAACCGTCTTCTCCTGCGGTCACCGCACTCGGAGTTCCCGGATCCGTGAAGACCGTCGTTCGTGTGACATTCGCAAGGGCGGCGGCAAAACGGCGGACCCGCTCGACGGCGCTCGGTCCGTCGGCGAGGGGGGCGAGGGCATAGTCGCTCAACGACGTGGCGTCGATACACACGCTCAGCTTCATGGCGATTGAGTTTATCATAGCCGGCGTGTATGCTCAAAGCATGGACGGTGGCGCCCAAAAACCGCTCAGCGTCGGCGAGCTTACCCGCAGAATCAAGCACGCGCTCGAGCAGCAGTTTCCCGACATCGTGCTCGAAGGCGAGATATCCAACTTCAAGGCCTCCGCGGCGGGCCACTACTACTTCACCCTCAAGGACGAGGAAGCCGTCATCCAGGCGGTCATGTTCCGCAATCGCACGAATACCCTCGCCTTCGAGCCGGTTGACGGCAAGCTCGTCGTGGTGACCGGAAATGTGTCGGTCTACGCACGGCGCGGTAACTATCAGATCATCTGCGAATCCATGCGCCTTGCCGGAGTGGGAAGCATTCTCGCGATGCTCGAGGAGCGCAAGCAGCGCCTCGCCGCCGAGGGACTGTTCGACGCGGACCGCAAGCGCCCTATCCCGGCCTTTCCAGAGCGCGTTGCGGTCGTCACCTCGCCCACCGGGGCCGCCATCCGTGACATCATGCAGGTGCTCGGACGACGGCACTCGGGCATCAACCTCGTCGTGCTCCCCACACTCGTGCAGGGGGAGGAGGCGGCTGCCGGGATCGCGGCGCAGATCCGGCGCGCCGACCGGCATCGTCTCGGCGACGTCATAGTGGTCACCCGCGGGGGAGGCTCCCTCGAGGACCTCCTGCCCTTTTCCGACGAGGCGGTCGTTCGCGCGGTTGCCGAAGCGGAGACACCCGTCATCGCCGCCGTCGGCCATGAGATAGACATATCGCTCGCGGAGCTCGCCGCCGACCGTCGCGCCCCGACCCCCTCGGCGGCCGCCGAGCTCGTTTCGATCGACCGTGGCGAGTATCGACGGCACATCCTCGGACTCGGCCGAACCATCATTTCCGGGCTCAAACAAAAGGTGGAGCGCACGCGATTCGCCGTCGAGCAGTTCAGCCCCGACCGCATGCACCGCAGCTTTCAACAGTTCGTGCAACCGATCCATCTGCGCTTCGACGACGCAAGAGAGAGCTTGCAGCGAAACACCACCGAGCGCATGACCGCCGCGCGACACCGGCTCACCGTGGCGGCCAAGGAGCTCGAGACGCTCTCCCCGCGGGCGGTGCTCGAGCGCGGCTTTGCCGTCGTCACCCGTCCCGAAGACGGCTCGGTCGTCACCGACGCGGCGCACGCGCCCGTGGGATCGCGGGTCGTCGCCCGGTTCTCCCGCTCAGCCATTACCACCGAAGTACAGGAGCAGCACCACGATGCAGACTTTCGAGGAACGACTCGAGCGCCTGGAGGCGCTTTCGGAGAAGATTCGATCCGGTGATCTCGGTCTCGATGAGGCGGTGCAGACCTTCGAAGAGGGCATGCGTCTGGCGAAGCAGCTCGAGAAAGAACTCTCCAGGGTCGAGCGCAAGATCGAGATTCTCGTGAACGAGCCCGACGAGCCCGGCGAGGAACCGGTACTCGAGCTCTTCCCGGAGCTCAACGAGCTCACCGGCGAGGGCTCGAAGGACGAGTGACGAGACCGCCTTACCTGGCGTCCGACGCCTCCGGGAGGCTCGACGGCAGGAGAACCCGGTCGCCGGCCTTCACCCCGAGTCGCTCGAAGGTTCCCCGGTTCACCTCCAGGGCGTACTTCACTTCCGTACGTGACTCCACCGATTCCAGGGAGAACGGTTCGAGCTCGTGGATACCCGTTATCACCCCGTCTTCGCGGATGTAGGCCAGCGACAGTGGTATGGAGGTGTTCTTCATCCAGAACGACCTGTAGTCGGTGTCGGGAAACACGAACAGCATGCCGCGATCCCGCGCGAGCTCTTCCCGGTTCATAAGCCCTTCCCGGCGGCTTTCGGGCGTGGCCGCTACCTCCGCGAGGATGGTCGAGCCGCCGAGGCGCAGTTCGGCGGTCGGAAGGCCCGCCGGGGAGTCATCCGCGGCCGCACAGGAGACCAGGACCGCCGCGGGCAGGAAGAGCAGCAGCGCGAGGCTCCGGCGGTTTCGCTGCGATCGCGCCTCAGAACTGTTCAAGGAACTCCTCCCGCGACAGCTCGAGCTGGGACCGCTCCATCTCGCCGGAGGCGACGAGGGCGTCGAACACCGGACGCGATACGTACTTCACCGTGAGGGGTTTCTCCAGGGTCATACGCACCTCCTCCGACTCCCACACGACCTGCGAGGGCTCGAAGACCGCCGGCTCCCCGTACTTCGCCTCGAGCTCCGAAAACATGGTGAAGTAGTCGAGCCGCCTCCCGTTGAGCTGCAGAATGATGATGAAAAGCTCCTCCTCTTCGAACTGGAAGAAGGCTCGCTCCACAAATAGGATGCCCTCAACCTCGATAAGCCGCTGTTCCCGATCCGGGGTCAGGGTAACGTCGGGATCTCCGCGATAGCTGAAGTTCGGATCGGTGCGAAGGCGCTCCTTGACGGTATCGATGTCCATTCCGAGCGCAATACCACTGAACTCCGCCGGCAGCGCGGCCGCTCCCGCGGTCACCTCGTCGTCGACGATCACTTCACCGGTGGGCGCTTCCTCGTCCGGGGCGTCCTGGGCCGACATCGGCGCGAGGGCGGCAACGAAGACGAGGACGGTGAGAAACAACCTCGACCGACCGAGCAGCCGCCTGAGTATGCCGCTCATGCCATGCGTACGTAGATGATGACCATCGCAATGAAGGCCAGCGTCACCAGACCCAGGGCCAGCCAGTATACCCATCCGGGAGGCGCGCTGCGCCGACGACGGCTCCACCCCGTCCGCGTGAACGACGCCGTCGATTCGCCGTCGGACTTCTCGAGGTCCGCCGCGTCGTACCACTCTTCCCGGGCGGCACCGCGCCCGCCGCCGCGCAGACCGCTGCCGCTGTAGCCGCAGTTCGGACATCCGTGAAGGAACTCCTTCCCCTCTCCGGTATGTCCGCACTGCGGACAGCGCACCGCCGAGAAGAATCGCCCGCACTTGGGGCACACCTTCGCGTGAGGGCGCACTTCGGCGCCACAGTTCTCGCAGAAGAAGCGACTGCGGGTCATGCTCCAGGTTCTCGCTATCGCCCGGTCGGGCTTCGGTATACGATATCACGTGCATACAGCGTTGTGTGGAAGAACTCCTCGCTCACCCGGGCGCCCGAGTACACCGACGCGAAGTCGAAGCTCAGGTCGCCCACCTCGGTAACGGATCCCCCGGCTACCCTCGACAGATCGAGTCGTGCCTCGAGAAAGTATGCCTCGCGAACAAACTCACCGACTATTCTCGGCGTGTCGCGATCGGGTGTCCAGAGGAATACGAATCCGTTCGGCCCGTCGGTGACGGGGATCTCGATCGTGTAGCGTGCCCCCGAGCGGTTGCGGTCATCGTAGGCATAGAGCACGTAGGCGGCGCCCTCCTCGATCGAACTCTTCGTTTCGATCATGGCGTAGACGTACTCGGAGGACACCGCGAGCTTGACCGTCTCCACGACGGTGCCGGCCTTCCCCCAGTACAGGGAGTCCTCCACCGCGCGGGTTCGCGTCTCTCCGGCACGGGTCTGCACGGCCTCCGTCGGAGCTCCGGCGCGCGAGAATGAGGCTGCGGGGGCAACGTCATCCCAGTCCACGAAGTCGTTGTCGATAATGACCGGCTCACCGGCGAAGGCCCGCCTGACGAGGGCGTCCTCGACCGTTACCGCTTGCCCGCCGTCGCTGAGAGTTTGAGCGCGGGAGACGGTCACATACCCATCTTCGAAGTCGCGGTTCAGCACCACCGGGTGAGTGTCCCGGCCCGGCGAGACAAATGCTCCGAGGAGCGCCCCATCCGGCGGAACGGAGACCCCGGTCACGGCTGCCCGGGGCGGTACGTAGCGAAGCTCGACCTCCCCGGCCGCGACGGACGCCCTCACCCGTTCAGCGCTCGCCATGGCCGTGGCGGGAACCGCGGTAAAGACGAGCAGCTCGTCCTCCGCGTTGTCCACCGTGATGGTCTCGGCGAAGAGCAGCGGCGCGAGGGCACACATGAGCACGGAGCTGACGATTCGTTTCATAGTGCTAGTATCGGCATGATCCGCCGAACCTTGGGCGTCACCGTTTTCTGATCGTGAGAACGGTGAGATCGTCGTACTGCTCGTCCTCCCGGATGCGGGCGTAGTGCCGGTACTGTGGGTCTCCCTCCTCGGGCAAGGGGTGGCGGAAGAAGCGATCGTACTGTCGGAAGTGCTTTCTGAGAAAGTCGTCGATGCGAACATCCACCTGAACGCGATCATCCGGCGTAACATCCTTCGGCCGGTACATCCGGAACACCTTCTCGACCGACACCAGGGCGAGCACCAGCTCCTCGAGGCCTTCGCCGACGTCCGAAAAATCGAACAGGAGCTCCTCATCGCCGTCCGGATCCGCCACCTTCTCCAGGCGATAGCGACGGCGATTCTGGAACGCCGTCACAACATCGTGAATGCGCGGTATGCCGAGCTCTTCCTCCAGCAATCCTGCATTGTTGCGCGTCACCGACTTGTCGTTCAGAAGCGGTTCCAGCCACTCCGGGGTGCGCCCCTCGTTGATTTCTTCGTCGGTGAGCACCATGGGTGCGTAGTCGGTACGTCGGAGTGTCCGTTTCGCCTCCTCGATACCATCGGTGAACAGCAGCATGATGTCGCCTGCCTGCAGCACGAGATCAATCTCGGGGAAACCGGTCGGAATCATGTCGCTCGAAAACACACCGGCGGCGGGCGCACGCGGCAGATCGCGGTCCACCGCCCGCCGGGAGGCCTGCTCGTAGAGGTGGAACTTCGTATCTCCCGCATTGCAGATCCGCACCGATCCGGTATCGATATTCAGAATGCCGGCGGTGAAGGCGGCAAACCGCCCTTCGAAGCCGATACTGGCGATAATGTCGTTCACCTGCGTCACGAAGCGCCCGAGTGCCAGGCCCTTCGTCTTGAGCGTCCAGTCCTGGAAATAGTTGGTGAACAGCGTGGCGACCTGCACCATGATGAGGGCCGCCGACACGCCCTTGCCGGCGATGTCGCATTTGATGAACGCGTAGTGGTGCTCATCGAGCTTCTCGTAGCGGAAGTAGTCACCGGACACACCCTTTGCGCCCTCGTAGTAGCCCGCGAACTCCGCGTGGGGAGTATCCTCGCGCGCCATCGTCAGCTTCCGGTTTTCGCTGTCCTCCATGAGCGGAATGAACTTCTTCTGCACCTCCTTACCCACGGTGAGATCACGATTTGCCTCCGCTGCGCGTACCAGTCCCTGCGTCATGGAGTTCACCGTCTCGGCGAGCTCGGAGAGCTCATCCCGCGTGCGCACGTTGATCACATGATCCTTGAGCTTCTCCTTCTGTTCGGTGTCACGGATGACCGCGACACCTTCCACGAGGCGCCGGATCGGGATGACGACGATGGTCGCAAGCAGCAACGCCCCGCCGATTCCACCCGCCAGGGCGCCGAGTGCGACGACGGCGGTACTGACGATGAGCTGCCTGCGGGCGGTGTCGATCTCCTCGAGGATGAGCTCGGTGGAAATGCCGAGACGCACGAGTCCCCGGAAATAGCGTCCCCCCGTGGGATCATCCTGGGCGCGCGCGAACAGCACCGGCTGATAGAAGACGTACTCGGTGATCTCCGTTGAGAGCTCCTCCGGCTCGAAGGCGGGTACGCTGCGGAACACGCTTCCTACCTCATTCAGGATCTGCGACTGCTCCTGCTGCAATTGACGCTGCGTGCTGTCGAGATCGAGCAGCTCCGGATCATCGGGGTCCACGCCCCGGCGGAGGAGGTTCGTCAGCTCAAGACGTACGTCGGCCAACTGCGTGGGAATCTCACCGAGGAGCAGCCGCGCCTCCTCGTTTATCTGCTGCTCGAGCTCCTCGCGGAGCTCCGAGACGGGATCCTCAATGCGGGACTCACCCGGAATGACGTCTTCGGTGTCGAGGCTTCGCGGCACCGTGCCTCCCGCCTCTGCGTCGGAGGTCAGAACCGGGTCGTTCGTCGCCCACACGGCGTCGAATCCGGCGCCGTCGCGTGCCGGGCCGGTAATCGTTATGTACATGCCTTCGGCCATGACGTCGGCCTGCCGGGCAAGCGTCGCCAGATCGACGCGATTATCCGCCGGGCTGGTCAGCAGGTCCTCGGCCTGATTCGTGACGCTGTCGAGCAGCACCTCTACCCGCTGCTCGAGGCCGCGGGCAAGGGTCCGTTCCTGCCGCTCGAGCGCCGCGCTTCCGAGGATCAGGGCCAGGGCCAGGATGACGGATACGAGCAGCACCACGACGAAAATACTGAACTTCACTCTCAGACTGGTTCGTTTACGAGTCATGACTTCCAACCTTCGTTCTCTCTGCTCCCGCGGCATGGGCCGGCTCTCCAACAGCGCCTTCACCTCGAGTTGCAGCTCCCTCCCCTCTTGAGCTATGGCCACCAGCCGCGTCCCTGAAAACAGGGCCACAAGCCCGAGCAGCGCCGCGGAAACCCAGATCAAGGGCTCCCACCCGTCGAACCGCCACGCCGCCCCGTCGCCGACGGCGAACGAGGGAGCGGCAGCCGAGCGAAAATCCCCGAACGTGACGGTTCCCGGAGCCTCGAACGCAAGCCTGCGCTCGGCTGTGTACAGCCCTCGGTCGGTATGGCTGAGGATGACCTGATAGCGACCCGTATCGATCGTGTCGATCCTCGGCCCTTCGATATTTCGATTATCGACGATACGGAAGTCTCCGTCCTCACGTCGAAAGACATGATCGTAGGGTCGCTCTCCGTCTTCATCGAGGATGATGCGATCGATCACCCCGTTTGCCGTGAACCCGCGCCCGTCGATGCTCAGGTTGTAGCGGCGCAGCATATCCTGACTGCTCGCGATGCGATACACCTCGGTGACCGGAACGTACTTGTTGAGCCGAAGAAACTGCGTGCGTGTCTCCCCGACGTTTCCGGCCGTGTCGACCGGGGCCACGCTCAGCGCCCACAGTCCGTTGTCGATGTTATTCCGCGAGATCTCCGGTGTGCGCGTTACCACCTGTTGAGGCAGCTCGACCGACGCCTCGATCTCATCGGGCGCATCCGAACCGGCGGGGCCGAGCCTGTTGAGGGTTACGCTGTATCCGGCCAGGTCCTCGGCTTCCTCCGGGGGCTCCCATCGCAGCGTAAACGTGTTCGAGTCCAGGAAGCCTTCCTCGTCGGTAGGCGGCTCCTCGAAGCTGATCGGCGGCGGCGGTGTGGTATCGCGGAAGAAGCTCACCGTGGCCGGCTCGGACCAGTTACCGGCGCCGTCAACCGCACGTACCCTCAGATACCATTCCCCGTCTTCCTCGGCCCGGAAGCTGGCCGAGCGGGTGGGCTCCTCGTAGTCGATTCTGCGCGGAACGGACGCATCCGGATCGCGGGTCCACCGGGCACTGTAGCCGGCAATACCGGAGGGGTCATCCGGCGGACTCCAGGTGAACTCCGCGCGTTCCTGAGAGGAGCGTCGCCCCGGTACGAAGTTGGCCGCACGCAGATCGGGCGGTTGCGCGCGCTGGTCGGGCTCGAGGTATACGAGAGAGGGAGCCCCGTCGTCGCGGCGGTTCTGCCAGAAGACGTGCAGCCGGTCCCGGTGAACGATCGGACTGCCGAAGGTGGATGCCCCGACCTCGTTACCGAGGTTCCGGCTCCGCCACACCCCGCGCACGCGGGCGGCCATACGGATCCGCGACCGGCCGGAGGGATTGGTGAACCACATGAGGAAGGTCTCTCCGTCGTGGCGCACGATCTGGGGGTAGTTGGCGCCGTCGAGCCCCTCACTCACCGCCTCGGGCCTGCCCCGGACGTTACCGTCGGCGTCGAGATCGGCGTAATAGATCTGCCGCGCCCGGGCCCCGGTCTGACGCTCCCAGACCAGTCCGAGCCGGCCGTTGACGGCCGCTGCAAAGGGCCGCTGATTATCGTAGTCGAGGTAGGACGCGCCCGCATCCTCCGGCTCGAAATCGGAGATGATGCGCGAATCGCTCCAGGTACGTCCCCCGTCGTCACTTGTTTTGAGATACAGCTGGTAGGTCGGCGCCTCGCTCGGGTTCACACTCTGGAAAACCACGTAGTCACGGCCATTCAACGTGGCGTGATCGGGAAGATAGTTGAACCCGATATCGGGATCCTCGACGATCTCGTCGAACTCGGACCACTGCCTCCCGTCGGCCGAATACGAATAGAGAATACTCTGCGTGGCCCCGACATTCTGGTTCACGAACAGGAGAAGGCCCCCGTCGCTGGAGACGAAGAGGCGGGGGGCGACGCTGGTCACGTCGGTTTCCAGCGTCGCCGTCTCCCGAAAGCTTCGCCCTTCGTCCGAAGAGACCAGGACGCGGGTTTCGGTGGCCGACTCAACGATCGCGAGGTAGATATCGCCGTTGCGGGTGACCTCCCCCGTGAACATCACCGGCGGGCTCTCGCGGTCATACTCGATTGGTCCCACGACGCGCCGGCGGTATTCCCAGTCCCGGCCGCGCTCGGAGACGGCAACGGAGATATGGATCTCTCCGCCCGACTCCTCGTCCTCCTGCTCCACCTCCTGGTAGATCACGTAGAGATTCTCGCCGCTGCTCAGGGCGAGGGGAAAGTACGCGCTCTCATCCACGAGGAACCGCGGATTCTCGAAGAACAGCCCGCCGGCCTCCATCGAGAGCTCCTGGGCCGTGACGACCGGCGCGGCCCAGAGAACGGCAACCAGCCACACCGCCATGAGGGCCGGGCTTCGCCCACGCGTCATAGGCCGAGCCTCTCGGCAATGCGCTCTTCGAGATCGAGAAGCGGCGGATAGCGCTGGTTGTCCTCATCGCGCAGCAGCTGCTGCACGATGGCGTAGGCCTGTGCGGCATTATCCTCGATGAAGAGCGTCTCCGCGCGACGGAGCTGCTGCTCCTCTGCCGAGGAGAGAGCGACCGTTGCCTCGCCGCCGCTCTGTATGCGCAGTCGATCGAGGAGGATCTGCGCCTCGCGATTGTCCGGGTTGAGGGTGACCGCCTCTTCGAGGATCGACATTGCCGCCTGCCGCTGCGCCTCACCTGCCCCGGCGGCGACCTCGCGCGCCTGGTTCAGGAGACGGTTCGACTCGTTGATCTGCGCCTCGGTCACCGGGTCCGGCCGGATACCGAGATCGATCTCGAGCTCAACAATCTCGTCCTGAAGGCCCGGATAGTCCGGGTTGATGGCGGCAAGTGTCTCGAAGGCGGTCAGTGCCTCCTGCGGGTCGTCATCCTTCCGGTCGAGGGCCTCCTCGAAGCGCCGCTCGAAAACCTCGTCGAAGTTATCGGAGTCCCTGAGTCTGAGAATCCTCAGCTTGAGTATGCGCGCTTCCCAGTTGTACGGGCGGACTGCGGTGACGTTGTCCACGTTTTCCTCCGCCCGGGCAAGAAGCTGCTGCGGTGGGCTCTCACCGTCCCCCTCGACCTCTGCCTGAGCCTCGTTGAAGTCCCGGCGGGCGAGGTTGAGGTAGCCCGACAGAACCGGATAGAGGGGCTCGGTCTCGGCGAGTGTGCGCGTGTTCTCGAGATTCAGAGCCGCGTTGACGAATCGAAGAAGGCGCTCGATTTCCGGGTTGGGCTGCACGTTGGTCTGTTCCCACAGATCGCGCGCCTCGGTCAACAGCTCGAACGCCCGCTGATAGTCCTCCTGCTCGTAGCGGGCGTCGGCGCGGTCTATCCGATCGCGAACCTGCTCGACGATGCGGCGGTTGCGTGCCTCCTGAATCTCCGCACCGAGGGCGGTTATCAGCTCATCCGCCTCATCGCGAAACGCCGCGTCCTGCTGCAACTCCAGAGACTCGAAGTACCGCCGCCTCGCCTCCTCCCACAGCTCGCGCGCGCGCTCCACCTGCAGATTGTTAATGGCCTGCCGGGTCTGTGCCACGAGGCCGTCGCCCTCGTCCCGCAATTCCTCCGCCCGGGCGATCTGGTCCCGCGCACTCGTAATCCGGGATGCAATCTGCTCCGCCAACTCGTCGATGTCTTCGAGAAGCGCCGCGGTGTCGGCGATCCGGTCTTCGATGCGCTGTTCGCCCAGCACATACTCGTCTTCGCCGCGATAGGACTCAAGTGCGTCCGCTACCTCATCGCGGAGCGTCTGTACGTCGTCCTGCACGGCGAGGAATTGCTCGAGCGCGCGATCCGGATACCGATAGGTAACCGCAACCTCTTCCTGTTCTCCGTCGACGCCCGTTACCTGTTCAACGACCTCGTCAACGCCCTCGAGGAAGTCGATACCCGAACGATAGTCCTCGCGCCCGCGGTCGAACCCATCGGTGAAGCGCGTGAAACGGAGCCCGGCGATGCGGTCGAGGGTGGAAACCTCGTACTCGATGACCTCACCTTCCCGGTCCGAGACCGCGCGCTCGCTACGGGTCAGGTGGGCCTCGGCGTCCTCGCTCAGCGCCTCCTCATCGATAGTCCGGTAGGAGGCGATCATCTGCTGCAGGCCCGCGGAGAGCTCACGCACCTCGCTCACGCGGGCGGCCATCGCCGCCTTTGCCTCGGAAAGCACATCGAGGTCTTCGGTGTCCGCCGGGTCCACCCGCTGCGCGTCGACCTCGGCCATGATATCGGCAAGTGTTTGACGGGAAATCGCCGTTTGCCGGCGAACATGCCCGTCCGCGTAGAGGCCCTCGAGCGAATCCGGCAGCTGCACCGCCGCCTCTTCGAACTCGTCGTCGGTCTCGGCATCCGTCCCCATGACGGCAAGGCGCACACTCGCGTCCGCCTGGATACGGGCGACGTCCAGCTCCTCCATCGCCCGTTCCCACGACCGCTCCTCCGCGGCCGCCACACCGCGGTCGATGTGTACGTCGGCCCGACCGGCGAATGCCCGCGCGAGATCGAACCTGGACCTCGTGCGCGCGGTTTCGAGCGCTCCCGTAATGCCGTCCGGCTCCGCCACATCCGCCCGACCGGCCGCGAATCGCCGGATGAGCCGTATATGCCAGTCGACCGGGTCGTCGGGATCGATGGACGCCACCTCTTCATCATGCTCGGCGAGTTGCGCCGCGCCCTCCTCAACACTCTCGAGCCGCGTGCCGACGCGGCCGAACACGTCGGCATAGTTGTCGAGGAGTGTATCGATCTCCTCTATCGTGTCGCTCTCCGCGGCGTCCTCGAGGGCGGTCACATCGCCCTGAAGCTCCGGGGCGGTCTCTATGAACGCCTCCGCGCTCCCGCGAACCTCCTCGATCGACTCCTCCACGCTATTCACGAAGATGTTCCCGTACTCTCGCTCCTCGAAACGCTCGCGCTGAAGATCGAAGCCCGACAGATAGCGCTCGACGGCGTCCGCGTACCGCTCCTCGTCTATCAACCGGGCCGCTTCGCGCATGATGGTCGCGGCACGGTCTCTGTCGTAGGCAAGCTGAGCGATGACGCGTGCCTCACTCACTTGGTCGGCCACCCGTTCGTTCGGGAAGCGGTCGAGCCGCTCCATGCGGTCGATGATGGCCAGGGTCCGCTCGATCTGGTCGGGACTGTTTATGAGATTGTCGATGAGTCGTTCGAACTCCTCGTTGTACTCCTCGCGCTGGCTCCGGATCCGGTCCATGACCTTTTCGGACTCTTCGATGAGGTCCGGGTTCTCGCGCACAGCCGCCTCGAGTGTCAGCATGGCCTCATTCAGCCGCCCTTCCTCCACGAGCCGGTTCGCTTCCTCGATGGGGTCGTCGACCGCCGCTCCCGCCTCCTGCCCGCCCGCAGCCGAGAGCGTACCTGTCCCGACGATCGAACACAGAGTGAGAAGAATCAGCACTATCGTCGGTACCCGGGGGTACGTCAGGAATCCCCTCCTCGAGCTACCCTATACTGGGTATCGACAGGCTACGGATTCGGCCTAACGATGTCGACATTTGAAATGCATGGAATATCTGCAAATTGAAACAATCCCCTCCCCGAGATATTATATACCACGCAGATGAAACGACTTTCGCTCGTCATAACGATATGTGTGGTTCTCTCCACCTCCTCATTTGCCATCGGCCTGCCGGACTTCATGTACGAGTTCGCCGACTCCGGCGGGTTGAGCGATCCGCAGAACACCGGGCTTACCACGTTTCCCACCCTCCTGATCCCCCTCGGGGGCGAGATGGAGGGGATGGCCTCTGCATATACGGCTGTTGCCCGTGACTATAGTTTCCTGGAAGCCAACCCCGCGGCGAGCTCGCGACTGGAGCACACCGAGCTCAGTATCGCGCATAACAACCTCATCGCGGATGCGAACATGGAGGGGCTGGTCTACACGAGCCGTTTCGAACATCTCGGTATCGGCGCGGGGGCCAGGTTCCTCCACGTTCCCTTCACCGAATACGACAGGTACGGACTGCAGCAAAACGCCGTCCGATACACCGAGACCATAGCCGGTCTGAACGTTTCCTACAACTTCCTCCACGGCTTCGACTTTCATGGTATCGCAGTCGGCGCAAACCTCAAGACGGCCTATCGGCGTATTCCGGAGGTGATCGCCCCCGGTCAATCGGCGGTCGGTGTTATGGGCGACGTCGGTCTGCTCACGCGGTTCAACCTCGCCAAGTTTCACCGGTCGCGCGAGAAGAACTTCTCGGTAGGCCTTGTCGCCCGGAACGTGGGACCGCCCGTCCTCGACGAGCCCCTTCCCTCGCATGCCACCGGCGGCATTGCCTATGTTCCGGTAAAACCCCTCACGCTTGCCTTCGACTACACCTATCCCTTTATCCTCGGCGCCGACGTACCGGCCGAGCCCGCGTCATACGCCGGCGGAGCGTCGGTGCGGATAACCGACTTTCTTGCCGCCCAGAGCGGATTCCAGCTGAGAGGCGGGAACCCTCGCTTCGCCCTCGGCAGCACCATTGACTTCCCCGCGGTCGCGCTGCAGCTCAACTACACCCTCGACCTCGCGACTCAAGTCGGCAGCGTCGACCGGTTCAGCGTACAGGCCTCCTTCGACCTGGGAGACCGGGGGCGGGCCGAGCGGCAGGCGCGCGTGGAAGACCTCTACCTGACCTCTATCGAGGCGTACGCGAACGGCGACATCGAGCGCACCGTCGCCCTTAGCCGCCGGGCGCTGGAGATCGACCCAACCTTCGAGCCTGCTCGGGAGACGATGGCAAGCGCCCGCACGATGCTCACCCTCCAGGAACAGATGGAGTCCATTCGCCTCGGAGAGGAAGACGAGTTCTTTGGAGACGAGGAGGCGAGCGAGTCCGACGAGGATAGCGCCGAATAGACCGTTCAGCCGGTCGGCCGTTTCGCACACTCCCGTTTCAGGCGCACGTAGAGCGCAAACAGCGGAAAGTCAACGTTCGCGTTGCCCGCCCATTGGAGCAGATGGTCCCGATCCCTGTCTTTGAGCCCGCCGCGTTCGGCGGCGAGCAAGCGCTTCTCCTGCTTGCGATGGTCGCGGGTATTGAACCGGGCCTTGAGGTAGGACAGGGCTTCCTGCGCTTCGCCGCTCAGGCCGGTGTCGAGCGACGATTCGCCGCCTTCGGCCAGAGCCTCGAGAACATCCTCTACGGAGGCGCGCTCGTCCTCGTGCAGCACGGCCTCGAGCCGTTTTACGAACTCCGACTCGCCGAACACGATGCCGTCGACCTTTGTGCGCAGCTTCATGCGCTTCGAGAGGGCCTCGTCGGAGCGCAGATCCCGCCGTTTGCGAAGGATGAACGCCGCGATTGCCGCGGCGAGCGAAAGCCCGATTTCATCGAGAACCGGCAGCGGATCGCGGACCGCGACGGAGAGGACAACGAAAGCGATCAGAAACACGCCGGCGGCAAGCAGAAACCGCGGTATGAAGCGCGACTCCCCGATCCAGTCCCGCACCTGATCCTCGATCAGGCGATAGAGATCGTTGCGGAACCGTGTGATAGCTTCCACCCGGGGCTCCCGGCCGTAGAGCCCCTCGAGCGGGTGCGATTCCATGCGCTCCATGACGCGTTGTCCGTCGAGAAACGGATGGAGAAAGAGAGACGTCCCGTCTTGCCGGGCGACATGAAAGATGTGGAGCGGCTCCCGATCGCTCATCGTGGATAACCATACTGCCCCCCTCCGGCGTAGTCAACCTCGAGCGCCTGAGCCGCCTCGTCGTGGTGGAAGAGCGTTGCGTACTTGAGGGCGGTCATCCCGAGATGGTCGACGAGGTCGGTGCGCGCGTTCCACTCGAGCAGCAGCTTCAGGGTGTCGGCGTGCCCCTCGCTTGCGGCGAGTATCGCGGCGCTCTGGCCGTAGGTGCTGACCATGTCCGGGTCGGCCCCGGCCTCGAGCAGTTGCCGGGTAACGGCAACCTGGCCGGTGCCGGCCGCCTCCATGAGCGGGCTCGTGCCGCGGTCTCCGCTCTGCTCGTTGACATCAGCGCCGTAGTCGACAAGCAGCCGCACAACGTTGAGGTTCCCGCTGCGCACCGCGCGAAACAGGGCGGGGAGGCCCGACTCGTCACGCGCGTTGGGGGAATAGCCGAGGAGGAGGAAGTTGCGGGCGGCGCGCTCGTTCCCCCGCCCCACCGCCTCGAGGAGGGTAGCTTCAGTCAGGGCAAAGCCGGACGAGATGAGCTCCTCCCGCGCCTTATCGATGAGACGGGCATGCTCGTACTCCGAACGGGCGCCGATCAACTCCTCGGCGAGACGCTCCGGTGTCTCGAGGCGCCTGAAGCCCTCGAGATACTCCTCCAACTCGACCTCCGCCGGCGCGAGCACATAGAGACCCTTGCTCGTTCCGATGGCGTACCCGGCAAGAAGGGAACTCCACGTCTGCGGGGGCATTCGGTCCCGGGCCCACAGCACCAGGTGCGAGACCTCACCGAGATTGGCACGGATGTGCGCGATGGACATACCCCGCCAGCTCTCGCGGACGCGGTACAGCGAGGCGTTTATGCCGTTGTCCGACAGCGAGCGTAACAGCGGCTCGATGGGCAGCTCTTCCGAGGCGTTGGCAAAGAGTCCGACTTTCACTGCTTACGATGATCGGAATCGGCCCACCAGGGCTTGACCTACTTCGTGTGACGACGGAGTGTTTCGTCGAGCACGGAGTTCAGCTCCTCTTTCAGATCCCGATACATGTCGGTCACCGTCTCGAGCCGATCACGCAGCTCCCATTCGTCCTCCTCGAGCAGAAGCTGATACGCGCGCAACCCGAGGGTGTCGGCGATACGCTCGAGCGCGTCGGCGGAGGGGTTGCTGCGGGCTCGTTCTATCTCGCTCAGGTAACTATCGGAGATGCCGGCGCGCCGTGCCACGTCGGCCTGGGAAAACCCCATGCGTTTTCGGGCCTGCTTTACGTTTCGCGCGATAACCTGTTGTAGGCGTGTCATCTCCGACGCTCTGCGCTCATCTTCGGAGGAGCGCGCGTCGACCCTCAATGTGCCGGCGGCGTGCATGGCGCTCCGCCGGCGGCGTGCAACTCGAGGCGAGCCCCCACCGCTCATTGACACGCCCGCCCGCGCCATGGATTCTAACGATATCTATGAACATTCACCGCATTCCCACAGACACCCGCGTCAATCCCTTCGGCCGTGAGAGGTTCTTCGCCGGAGGTCGAGAGGCCGTGCTGATCATTCACGGCTTCACCGGGCGCACGGGAGAAATGGTCTATCTGGCCACCGAGCTCAACAACCATGGCTACACCGTGTCGGTGCCCCGCCTGCCGGGTCACGGCACGAACGGGGCCGACTTTCTGCAGAGTAACGCGGATCAGTGGCTGCGCCGCGCAACCGACGCGTATTTCACCCTTCGCACCGACTATGACCGGGTCTATATCGTCGGACTCTCGATGGGTGGCGTGCTTGCCGCCCTTCTCGGCGCGCAGTTTCAGCCCGACGCCCTTGCCCTCTGTGCGCCGGCCCTGTTGGTGCGCAAGTGGAACCTGTGGCTCGCCCCGCTCGTCGGCCGGATCGTCCCGAGGTGGAGCGTTCCCTACGAGCCCGACAGCGAAGACCCGGTGGAGCGGGAACTGCAGCTCGAGTATTACTCGTACCAGTGGGTCCGACCGGCGGGGGAGCTCCACCGGCTCATACAGCGGGCCCGACGCACATTACCCGAGATTACGGCTCCGACGCTCACGGTGGTATCCGATGCCGACGAAACGGTGCCCACGAGCGTAGCCGACCTCATCGAGCGGCGCACGAGCGCCGCGCGCACCCATCGGGTCCATCTCGTCGAAAGTGACCACGTCGTGGTGAACGGTGTCGACCGCGAGCGGGTCGCTCGGGAGATTCATACGTGGTTTGCCGCTACCAGCGCTGGTGAACGTGCTCCTTGATATAGCGCTCGTAGACGTCGTGTACGACCTCGAGTTGTTCCGGTGTGAGGTCCCCGGTGTCCGAGGCCTCTACGTTCTGCTCCAACTGACTCGGCCGTGATGAGCCCGGAATCACCGTGCTCACCTCCTCATGCATGAGAATCCACTTCAGCGCAAGCATGGGCAACGGCCGCTCATCACCGAGGCGCATCTTCAGCGATTCCACGGCGTCGAGACCGGTCTCGAAGGGGACACCGGCGAAGGTTTCGCCCCGGTCGAAGGCGGCCCCCTCCCGATTGAAACGGCGATGGTCCCCGTTTGCGAAGGTACTGCTGCGTGCCAGTTTTCCGGAGAGAAGCCCGCTCGCAAGGGGGACACGCACGATGATGCCCACGTCGCGGCGCCGCGCCTCGCTGAAGAAGAGCTCGGCGGGCCGATGGCGAAACACATTGAAGATGATCTGCACGGTGGCCACGTTGGGGTACTCTATCGCCTTGAGCCCCTCCTCCACCTTTTCAACCGACACGCCGAGGTTTCGAATCTTCCCCTCGTCCTGGAGGCGATCGAAGACTTCGAATACCTCGGGGCGATAGTACACGTCGGTCGGCGGACAGTGGAGCTGGATGAGGTCCAGCGTCTCGAGTCCCGTATTCGAGAGGCTATCCTCGACGAACCCCCGCAGAGCGGCCGGCGTGTAGCTGTCCGCCACATGCGGCTGCAGGCGTCTGCCGCACTTCGTCGCCACATACACCTGTTCGGGCCGCGAGCGTGCGATTCGGCCGACGGCCGCCTCGCTCGCGCGATCGTCGTAGACATCCGCCGTGTCGAGGAAGTTGATGCCGCGGTCTATCGCCGTGTTCAGAATCTCCTCGGCCGTCTCCTCGTCGAACTCCGCGCCCCAACCGCCCCCGACCTGCCAGGTTCCGAGCGAGACTTCCGAAACCTCGAAGTCCGTCTTTCCCAATCGTCTGTAGTTCATGCCGCACTCCCCTCATCCTTTCACGCCATGGTACCATGATCGCCCGCCGGGACGAAACCGCACGGCGGCTTGCGAAAGCCCGGTGTTTGCGGTACAACGGCCCCGTGGCCCTATTCTGGATCAAGAAGGCATTCTTCGATTTCTGGGATCATTTTCTCGCAGTGATCCTGTTGAACCTGGGATTCATCGCCGTCGCCGCGATTGCGTTCGTCCTTGCACCGGAAATTCAGCCGGCGGCTCCCGTGCTTGGAGTCATCATCCTTCTCGCCGGCGTTGCGCTGCTCTTTGTGTATGGGGCGGCCGTCGCGATGTCCGCGCGCGACATCACCGACTACCACAGCCTGCAGTGGAGCTCGATGCTCGAGTACCTGCGGGAGCTCTGGCCGGCGGGGCTGGTCTACGCCGCGATGATGATAGGCTCCCTTTTCCTGCTGACCATCGCGATCCCGACCTACGCGGCCATGAACAACCTGTTCGGGACGGCGGCGCTGGCCCTCCTGTTCTGGGCGGCGGTCATCTGGTACGCGGGGCTCCAGTTCTTTCTGCCGGTGCGAACACGGCTGGACCGCAACTTCAAGAAGATCATCAAGAAGAGCTTCCTCGTGCTCTTCGACAATCCGCTCTACGCGCTCGGCAGCGCCGTCGGGTTCGTGCTCATCGTGGGTGTGTCGGTGTTCACCGCATTCCTCCTGCCCGGCCCTGCCGGTGCCGTCATCTGGCTGCAGGCCGGCTTCAAGCTCCGGCTCCTGAAGTACGACTATCTCGAGGAACATCCCGACGCCGACCGGCGACGGATTCCGTGGGACCGTCTCCTCGTGGATGATCGCGAGCGCGTGGGAAAACGCACGTTCAAAGGGATGATCTTCCCGTGGAAAGAGTGACCGGCCGAACGCGGGAGCCGTGGCCGGCTCACCTACCGCTTCGCGGCGTCACCGTCCGCCGACTTTCTCCCGCCGCACCCACCAGGTTGCCAGATACACGAACGGAGTATCCGCCGCCGCGACGATGACCTTGAGCAGATAGGTGGTCAGCACGATCTCGACAAACACTGCGAACGAGAACACACCGGCAAAGGCGACCGCCGTGAACACGAGCGAGTCGACGAGCTGGCTCACCATGGTGCTGAGGTTGTTGCGGATCCAGATGTTTCGGACGCCGGAGAAACGGCGCCTCCAGAAGGCGTAGGCCCACACATCGTGAAGCTGTGAGACGAGATAGGCCGCCAGGCTCGCGGCGGCGATACGGGGCAGAAAACCGAAGATGGTCTGCAGACTCCCGTGGGCAAAGTCGTCCGGCGCCGGCTCGAAGAGGAGAGCCAGGTTCATGATCAGTGTAAAGCCGACAATGACGGCAAGCCCGAAGTAGACCACCCGCCGCGCCGCCTCCTTCCCGTAGTTCTCCGAGAGAATGTCGGTGATGAGGAAGGAGCTCGCGTACACGATATTGCCGAGCGTGGCGGTAACTCCGAAGACTTCGATGGTCTTCATCACCTGTATGTTCGCGGCGATGACGCACACGCCCATCCAGACGGCGAGCCCCTCGGGTCCGAAGAACCGGAACATGAGCGCAACGAACGCGAAGTTCACGAGGAGCAGTATGACCCAGTAGAGCTCGTTCACGCCTCGCCCTTCTCGTAGGGCTGACCGTCGGCGGCGGGCGGACGGGCCCGGCCGACGAATCCGGCAAGGACCACCACCGCGAGCACGTAGGGAAGCATCTGTACGAACTGCCCCGGTATGGGGATCTGGGTCTCGAACATGATGCGGAAGGACTCCGCGAAGCCGAACAGAAGCGACGCGAGCACCGCTCCTATCGGATGGAAACGCCCGAAGATCATCGCCGCCAGAGCAATGTAGCCGCGCCCGCCGGTCATCCCGCTGACCCACTGCGCCGGATAGAGCGTTGCCGCTGAGAATCCCACCAGGGCGCCGGAGATGAGCACGCCGGCGTAGCGCATGAGGTATACATCAATACCGACCGTATCAGCCGATTCCGGGTTCTCCCCCACCGACCGCAGCCGCAACCCGAACGACGTCCTGAACAGGACATACCAGGCGATGACGGCGATCGGAATGAGCGCGACGGCCATGCCGTTTGCTCCGAAGAGGCGCGGTGGAAGGAAGGGGTTGCTCGGCGACTGGGTCTCCTGGCCGAAAATGCGCTGCGAGAGAAACCGGGAGATACCCACCGCGAGAATGTTTATCGCCACGCCCGACACAATCTGGTTCACCCGATAGGTCACGGTGGCGACCGCGTGGATGAGCGCCATGAGGATGCCGGAGAGAACCGCGACGAGCAGCCCCATGAAGAAACTCTGGAACACCAGCGCGCCCCACACGATGGCGAAGGTAGTGACGATCATGATGCCCTCGAGGGCGATATTGATAATGCCGCTTCGCTCGGAGAACACCCCTCCGATGGAGGCAAAGGCTATGGGGGCGGAGACCTGCAGACCGCGGATCAGGAACTCACCGAGAACATCCATCTATACCGCCTCCCTCTGACGCACACGCTTGATGTAGCGCGCGATGATTTCGTTCGTAACGACGATGATGATGATCATGGCACCCGTGATAACGTCGGTCACCGAGTTCGGCACGGAGGTATAGAGCTGCAGCCCGTATCCGGCCTGCTTGAGGAAGCTGAACAGCAGCGCCCCGAACACCACCCCGATGGGGTTGTTCCGCCCGATCAGCGCGATGGCTATGCCGTCGAAGCCGAGGCCGCGGGCGATCTCGTAGCTGTAGAAGCCGCGTATGGCGAATATTTCCTGCAGGCCGATAAGTCCCGCGAGCCCTCCGCTGAGGAGAAAGGACCCGATCTGCACCCGTTTAACCTTGATACCGGCGTAGCGCGAGGCGTCCATGGCCGTGCCGACCGCGCGCACCTCGAATCCGTAGCGGGTCCTGAAAATGAGAAACCACAGCAGGAACCCCATGATGATCGCCACGAGCAGGCTGTAGTCGAGGTACACGTGATCCCCCATGTCCCACCCGAGTCCGCGGAAGAACCAGTTGAGCTTCCCGAACAACGCGGTGTCGCGAATGGGAGCGGTTTGCGGCTCCAGACTCTCCCCGGCCTGTATGCCGGAGAAGACGTTGTTCACCAGATAGTTGATAAGGAGCACGGCGATGTTGTTGAACATGATCGTCGTGATGACCTCATGCACGCCGCGCTTCACCTTCAGAATGGCCGGAATGGCCGCCCACATGGCGCCGCCGATCATGCTGAAGAGCACCACGACCGGAATGTGGAGAAATGCCGGGAGCTGGAAGTAGATACCGGCAAGGGCGCCGACGAACCCGCCGAAGAAGTATTGCCCCTCGGCGCCGATGTTAAACACGCTCGCGCGGAAGGCGATGGCCACGGCGATGCCGGCGAGGAAGAGGGGGATCGCCTGAGACAACACGGTCGCCGAGCGGGAGGGGTTCCCGGTCGTCATCCGGATAATGGCCTCGACGGCCTTCGCCGGACTCTCCCCGACGGCGAGCACGATGAGGAGCAGGATGACCAGCGCCGCGAAAAACCCGATAAACGGGGCTGCTATGGCCAGAAGGTCGAGACGGCTCATGCGGCGGATCATGCGCTCACTCCCTTCTCACCCATCATGTAGAAGCCGACCTCCTCCTTGTTGGCGGAAGCCCGGTCGAAGATCTTGATGATGCGGCCCTTGTAGATGACCCCGATACGGTCCGACATCGACATAACCTCGTCGAGGTCGGCCGAAATCAGAAGTACGGCCTTCTTCTGCTCCTTGGCCGAGACGAGTTGCCGGTAGATGAACTCCATCGCACCCACATCCACACCGCGGGTCGGCTGGCTTGCCACGAGAAGCTTCGGCCCGCTGCTGAGCTCCCGCGCAACGATGACCTTCTGCTGGTTTCCACCTGAGAGGGCGTGAGCGGGTATGGCTTCGGAGGGCGTTCTGATATCGTAGTCGGCGATAGCCTGCCGGGCGAAGCGCTGGATTTCCTGTCTCTGAATAAACTGCAGGTTGCCGACGAAAGGCGGCCGGTGGTGGCGTCCGAGAACCAGGTTGTCGGCAAGGCTGAAGGGAAGAATGAGGCCGTAGCGACTGCGGTCGTCCGGAATGAACCCCACCCCGCGGTCACGGCGCTCTCGGATATCGTAGGGTCCGAGGTCCTCACCGTAGAGCCGGATGACCCCTGACTCGAGCTCGACCCGTTCCATGAGAACGCGGGCCAGCGCGTTCTGTCCGTTTCCCTCCACGCCGGCAATTCCAAAGACTTCGCCTTCCCGGATCTCGAAATTGATATCGTGGAGAACGAGGATGCCGTCCTCATTGCGGAAGCTCACGTGTGCAACCTCGAGGGCAACCTCGCCCGGCTGCGGCGGCGGATTCTCGACGCTCAGGAGCACCGGTTTACCGACCATGAGCTCGGCGAGCTTCTGCTTGTCGGCCTCGGCCCGGGGCAGCGTCTCCACGATTGTCCCGCGTCGGATCACCGTGATGCGGTCGGCAACCTGGAGCACCTCGTCGAGCTTATGCGTGATGAAGATGATGGCCTTGCCCTGCTCGGTGAGCCGGCGAAAGGTGTTGAAGAGCTCCTCCACCTCCTGCGGCGTGAGTACCGCGGTCGGCTCGTCAAACACGAGGATCTCCGCGCCACGGTAGAGCACTTTCAGGATTTCGACGCGCTGCTGGAGACCAACGGGAAGGTCCTCGATGCGGGCCCGCTGGTCCACCTGAATCCGGTTCGTCTCCATCAGCTCGGCGATACGTTTCATCGGTCGGGCGATATCGAGTGAGAGAACCCGCCGGATCCGGCCGAGGATGCGCCGTACCACCGAGGGGTCCTCGCGCTCCGCTTCGGCGAGCTCGGTGTTCTCCTCCCCGAGTATGATGTTTTCGGTCACGGTGAAGGGGCGCACGAGCATGAAATGCTGGTGCACCATCCCCACGCCCTTCTTGATGGCGTCCCTGGGATTCTGGATCCGCACCTTTTCGTCCCGGATATAGATCTCGCCGGCATCCGGAGCGTAGAGGCCGTAGAGGATCTTCATCAGGGTGGTCTTTCCCGCACCGTTCTCACCGACGAGGGCATGAATTTCGCCCCGCTGCAGGTCGAACGAGATAGAGTCGTTTGCGACCACTCCCGGGAACACTTTGGTGATCCCGTCCATACGAAGCAGCGCCATGCGCGTCCTCTCTTGTTGGCGGAAGACTGTGCGGGGCCCCGGCCGGGCCCCGCCGATCGAGATTCCTTTTGAGCGTACGCGCCTTAGAAGGTTTCGTCCGCCCAGTCTTCGAGCTTGTCGTCGTGATCGGGTACGCTGATCTCTCCGTCGACGATCTCCTGCTTGATCTCCTCGAGCTCTTCCTCATACGGCGAAACCAGCTCTTCGTTGTACTCGTTTACCGCGTAGCCGACGCCGTCGTCCTCGAGACGGTAGGTGGTGTATCCGCCGGATACCTCGCCGTCGTTCTCGATGTAGGTCTCCGAGAGCAGGAATACGGAGTTGTCGACGCGCTTCATCATCGAGGTGACGATGTGTTCGGCGATCGAGCGGTCCTCGGCGGAGTCCGACTCGGCGAGAATCAGGCCCTGATCGGAGTCCACACCGATGGCCCACTTGTCCTCTTCGGCCGCGGCGTTAAAAAGGCCCGAGCCCGATGCACCGGCGGCGTGGTAGATGATCTCCGCCCCGTCGTCGTACATGTCGAGCGCAATGCTGTTTGCCTTCTGGGGATCGCTGAACGCCGTCGGGTCCTGGCCGATGTACTGCGCCATGATCATGTCGTCCTCGCGGAGACTCTCATTGACGTACATCGCCCCGGCCATGTAGCCGCCGTGAAACTTGTGGATGAGCGGACTGTCCATACCGCCGATGTAGCCGATCTTCGGATTCTCAACGTCCATCTCTTCGGCGAGCATACCGGCAAGCGCCCCGACGAGAAAGGAGCCCTCATGCTCGGCGAAAGAAATCGCGGTGATGTTGGATTCGTCGGTAAGATCGGGTACAGTTCCGTCGATGAGGCCGAAGTGCGTCTCCGGGAAGTCCTCGGCCACCTTCCCGATAACATCGGTAAAGGCGAAGCCGACGCCGAAGATGAGTCCGTAGCCGTCCTCGGCCATGACGCGCATCAGCTGCTCGCGGTCCTGGCCGCCTTCCCGCGGCTCGAGGTACTTCAGCTCAATCCGGTTGCCGAAATCGACCTCGTCCGGATCGTCCGCGATGTAGCCCTCATACTCTTCGGCCACCTGCCGCAGCCCGCGGTAGGCGGAATCGTTAAACGAATTGTCGCCCCGTCCCCCGACGTCGAAGACAATACCGATGCGGAACTCGGTCTCCTGCTCCTCGGCTTCGGCGGCCTCTTCTTCGGCCGGGCCGCAGCCTACGAGCAGCACAGCGAGTACAGTCAGACCAGCGATGACCACTGCCGTCCTTTTCATGTCTACCCCCTTTTGAATGTCACAAAACTGTGAGTGTCACCGTATCCGGCCCTCGGGCGGTTGTCAAGCAATCTCTTATCCGGCCCGCGCGCAACACGCCGGGGACGCCCGTCTCAGAAGCGGATGGGACGGTGGTTATCTGCAAGGCGTGTAGAGAGATACTCGGTGTCGAGGTTCAGCTTCCCGGTCAGATGCCGGACCTGTTCTTCGGTAAGAAGGTTCTCCTCCGCAAAGAGAAACACCAGCGCCTTCTCGGCGATGCAGGGAACGCGAAGGGCGTTCGTCATCGTCGACTCGGCCTCTCCGTAGAGCTCGCGAAAGCTCGCCGAGAGCCGGGACTCCGCCAGATTCTCCTTTAACGCCCGCAGCTCCGTTTCGAGCGCCCCGGTGTGGCCGTAGGACGCCTCCACACCCAGGGGCTTGAGCACCAGATAGGTGTACTCCTTGCCGGGAAGGTAATGATGCTCGTCGCAGCGCGTGCAGTAGTTCGGTTCGGTGGGGCTGTCGGTCTCGGCGTCGCCGCCCACGATGATCAGGGGATCGAAGTAGAGAGCGGGACACTCCTCGCCGGCGACCGTGTAGTAGCGGTAGGTGTAGAAGGAGTCCGTGAGACACCGCTCATGCTCGCAATACGCGGTCAGCGGGAACACGTCGGTGGCGACCTCGAGCAGCATGCTCGCGGTGGAGTTGAAGATGGATCTGCGGAAATTGAGGATGAGTGACGGAAAGATGAAGATGAGCCCCCGCATTTCGGACTCCCGCCGCACCACGTAGGCGAGCCGCTCGTCGTAGAACGAGGCTTCGTCGATGATCCAGGTCCCCACCTCCTGATGATCGCGTATGACCTCCTCCAGGCCGAACGAATCCTGTATCTCGGCTATGTTGTCGCCGCATCGCTCGTAACCGCCGCGATAGGCCAGCGCATCGTCCGGGTAATCGGGAAACCGTCTCTTGTCCAGTGCCGAGCGTATGAAAAACACGTGCCGCCTGTCCGCTCCCCCTGTCTTCGTCATCGCGGCGAGCTCGTCCGATTTGCGGAGCACGATTCGGGAGTCACGCCACACCCGGGAGGAGTACTCGGTCTTCCCCGAGCCCATCGGGCCGATGACCAGTATCCGTCGGGAGGCTCGGACGAAGTCGAAGTGATTGAAGGCGTGATGGATGCGCACGGCGGGGAAGCCGAGGCTCTTGAGGAAGCTCGCCGTATCGGCGTCATGTCCGTGGATCATTGGCACGTTATATCGCAGGCCCGGGCGATGTCGCAACCGACTCCGGCTTTACGTGCCCTCTATCCGGTGCGTATACTGATTCTACATGGCACGAACGATTCTCGTTTCCAACCGCATGTCCACGTCCGTCGCACGCAGTGCGGACGGGTTCGAGTACAAACAGAGCATGGGTGGGCTTGCGACCGGACTCAAGTCGATGCATGAACGGGAGGGCAGCCTGTGGGTCGGGTGGAGCGGGCTGGCCGCCGACGAGCTTACCGCGGCCGAAGCTGCGCAGATCGCCGATACCCTCGAACGCGACCACAAGAGCGTGGCCGTCGACCTCACGAGCGAGGATCTCGAGCTCTTCTATTACGGATTCTGTAACCGCACAATCTGGCCCCTGTTCCATTACTTCCCAACGATCACCGAGTACGAAAACGAAACCTGGGACGCCTACGAGCGCGTCAATCGCACGTTCTTCGACCGGGTCATGGAGGTCGCCGACGAGCACGACTACATCTGGGTGCACGACTATCAGCTGATGCTCCTGCCGCAGATGCTCAAGGAAGCGCTCCCCCATTCGCACATCGGCTTTTTCCTCCACATCCCTTTTCCCTCCTACGAGGTGTTTCGTCTCCTGCCCTGGCGCAGTGAGCTCCTCACCGGGCTTCTCGGCGCGGACCTGGTTGGGTTTCATACCTACGACTACGCGCGCCACTTCCTCTCGAGTATCCGGCGCATTCTCGCCGCGGAGCACCACATGGCACAGGTGCGCTTCGACAACCGTATGATCAAGGTGGACGCCTTTCCGATGGGGATCGACTACGAGAAGTACTCCACCGCCGTCGATCTGCCGGAGGTGCGCACGGAGCGCGCCCGGGTGCGGGAGCAGGTCACGACCCCGAAGCTCATCCTGTCGGTGGACCGTCTCGATTATTCGAAGGGCATCCCCCTTCGCCTCAGGGCATTCCATCGCTTCCTCGAGCGCTATCCCGAGTATCGCGAGCATGTCACCCTGATGCTCATTGTTGCTCCCTCACGAACGGAGGTCCCGCAGTACCGGGAGCTCAAACGGGAGATCGACGAGCTTACCAGTATCATCAACGGTGACTTCGGCACCATCGGGTGGAACCCGGTGTGGTACTACTATCGGCCCGCGCCGTTTCACCAGCTTGCGGCGATCTACGCGGAGTCGGACATGCTGCTCGTCACCCCGCTGCGCGACGGGATGAACCTCATCTCAAAGGAGTACCTGGCGGTCCGCAGTGACCGCCTCGGCGTGGTGGTCCTCAGCGAAACCGCCGGATCGGCGAGAGAGCTCGGCGAGGCTCTGACGGTGAACCCCAACAATATCGATGAGATTGCCGACGCCATACGGGAGGGCCTCGAGCTTCCCGAAGCCCACCAGATCGAGAAGAACGAGCGGATGCACACGCGCCTCCGACGCTACGACATCCACTACTGGGCACGTGACTTCATGCACAAACTCGAGGGTATCGCCGAGGTGCAGAGCTCGCTGCGGGTCAAACGCCTCAACGCCGAAACCCGTGGCCGCATACACGAGCGCTACGGCAACAGCAATCGGCGGATCATCTTTCTCGACTACGACGGCACGCTCATCGCATATGGCGAGACGCCGGGCGTGCTCGATCCGCCGACCAGGGACGCCCTGCGGCGACTTGCCTCCGACACGCGCAATCACGTCGTGATCCTGAGCGGCCGCCAGAAGGGCTTTCTCGAACGCGCCCTCGACGACATCCCCGTGAGCATCGTGGCCGGACACGGCGTGTGGGTGAAGGAGAAGAACGGTGAGTGGGAGCTCATGGAGCAGGTCACTCCCGGCTGGAAGGAGGAGATCCTCCCCATCCTCGAGCTCTATCGCGACCGAACGCCCGGATCGGCGATCGAGGAAAACGACTACTCCCTTGTCTGGCACTATCGTAGCGCCGAACCGGAGCTTGCCGCGGTACGTCTGTCCGAGCTCAAGGACGCGCTTCTCAGCCTCATTTCCAACCTCGATCTTTCCCTGCTCGAGGGAAACAAGATGATCGAGGTGAAGAACAGCGACGTCAGCAAGGGTCGGGCCGCCGCACGATGGCTCGACGACGGGAGCAGGTGGGATTTCGTGCTCGCGGTGGGTGACGACTGGACCGATGAGGACATCTTCAGCATGCTCTCAGAGGAGCATTTCTCCATCAAGGTGGGCGTCGATATCTCGAGTGCAAACTACTTCCTCGAGTCACCCGACAAGGTCCGCGAGCTGGTGCAGGAGCTTGCCGCCCTGAGCTAGGTACGGCGCGGGTCGACCACGGGGTTTCGCAACACGCCGATCTCCTCGATCTCCACCTCCACGACGTCTCCGTGGGCGATCGGGCCGACGCCGCCCGGGGTTCCCGAGAGAATGAGATCGCCCGGCGACAGTGTGAGGTTTCGCGATATGAAGCTGACGATCTCGTACACGTTGAAGACCATCAGCCGTGTCGAGGAGCTCTGGACCACCTCCCCGTTACGGCGTGTTTCGATGTGCAGATCGAGCACGTTGCCGATATCGGAGGCCTTGACGATCCGCGGACCGATCGGCGCGAAGCCGTCAAAGGACTTGCCGCGGAACCAGCCTGAGCGGTCGCCGTTCTGAATGTTGCGCTGGCTTACATCATTCGCGCAGGTGTATCCGAAAATATACGCCGCCGCGTCCTCCACCGCCACGTCCCTGGCCTCCCGCCCCATGATAATCGCCAACTCCCCCTCGTAGTCGGTGCGCTCGTCCTCGAACGCGTACGACGCGAGGATTCGCGGCAGGACGATGGGCTGCTCGGGCCCCAGCAGTGCGTTCGGCGTCTTGGGGAACAGAATCGGCTCCGCCGGCGCCTCTTTGTCGAGACCC
This sequence comes from uncultured Spirochaetaceae bacterium, assembly GCA_964635245.1. Taxonomy (GTDB): domain Bacteria; phylum Spirochaetota; class Spirochaetia; order DSM-27196; family PWMO01; genus JAAAOH01. The sequence goes on along the minus strand of CAZWNS010000006.1, from coordinate 26,577 downwards.
TGCACCTGTATCGACAGGCTTTCCTCGATGTGCTCGTGATAGTTCAGGCCCAGGCAGATGATCTTTCGAGGGTCGACGCGGAAGTGCTCATCGCCGCCCTTCACCGGTAGTGTCAACATGCACGCTCTCCCTTGCAGGTATCCAGTTAGTGTAGCCCCTGTTCGAAGCCTTCATCGTAGTCAAAGGGGTGAAACAGCCGGTAGAAGCTCTCGGGCACGAGAAACCGCAGCGCCCCCGGCACCACGGAAACCGAGAGCCGGGCAACGCCCGCTTCGTGCCCGCCGCCGACGCCGCCTCCGTCGCCTCCGTCGTCGTCGCCGACCGCGGGGAGCGCCGGGGCCCGGAACAGCTCACCGTCCACATGATAGTCGAGCGCCGACCGGCATTCGATATCCACCCGCCTCACCTCGTAGCGCTCGATCATACCCTGCCGGCGCGCGATAAGGCGCCGATTGAGCACGTCGTGCTTTCCTCGCCACAGCACCGACATGTTCATCGCTATCGCCGACTTTGCCCGTATATCGAAGACGTAGAGGTCGAGATTTCCATCGTTACATACCACGTCCGGGCAGACCCTGAACAGCCTGCCGTAGTAGGGGCGCGTTCCGATCTCGATCATCGGCGCACGGGTCGTCCGCGACAGATAGTCGAAGCTGTACTCCGCGTTGATGCGCGGCCCGCGATAGGCGTACTTTCCGTCCGACAGCATGAGGTGCACCGGCCGGCGCTCGTCGAAAACCGGGCCGAAGAAGACCCGGAGACCCGCCCGCAGGTAGCCTGCGAGTCCCGTGCCTCGCCGCCGCCGGTGGTCGGCCCGATTCCGCACGGCGAGAACCCGCGCGTCGAAGCCGAGGCCCACCAGCTGCCCGTAGCACGATCCGTCTCCCTCCTCGACGCGCAGAAGATCGACCGCCACCGTACGATCGCGGGCAATGCTGCGCGCGAAGGTTCGTATCTGCCGTGTGAGCCCGTAGGGGACGCTGTAGGAGTCCTGTATGCCGTTTCCGCTTCCGCCGCGCAGAAAGCCGACCGCCTTACTCCCGTCGCAGCCGACGCTCATCATCGCGTTGATAGCAAGGTGGGCGGTGCCGTCACCGCCCCACACCAGCAGATAGCGGTGCGGCCCGCCGCAGAACTCCCGCACCGAGCGCGCAAAGTGTTCCCGGTCACGCGTCACGATGATTTCGGGAATTCGGCGTCGCTTCGCCAGTCGCTTCAGCATCCGAACACACTCCGGATTGCGTGTCGGATTAATGACGAGGACCGCCGAGTCGAGGGGCCGCACGCTGCTCATGGGAGGACTGCCGGGAATAACGGAGCCGGGAGACTACTTGCCCGGTGCGTCCGGCTCGAATCCTGCGAACGTGAAGAGCTCACACTGTATCCAGATGAAGTTTCCGTTTTCCGAAGGAACGAGGAAGCGGGCAGACTCGGATTCATCCCCGTCCTTGGTGAATACCGTCACCTTCTCCGTTGCGAGCACCGGATACAGCTTGTCCTTGCGGAACAGCTTGCTCATCCCGATGTAGTGCGAAGACATATGCGGGAAGAAGTCTTCGAACGCTTTCTTGAGATCCTTCTTGACCTGTACGTAGAAGATTCCGTTCTGCATGCCTCGACTATAGCACATGGCGCGCGGCGGTGACAGCACGGCGGCTTCACATACGGCGGGCAATCCGCAATAATGCCGGTCTGTCATGAACCTGGATGCCGTACACGTCGTGCTCGTACACCCCAAGACCTCCGCGAACGTGGGCTCGGTATGCCGCGCCATGAAGACGATGGGGATATCGCGACTCTCGATCGTCGGCCGCCCCGAGGCGCTCGAGGAGCAGGAAATCCTGGCCGTAGCGGTACACGCCGGCGACGTGTACGCAGCTGCGTCCTTTCACGAGAACCTCCCCGACGCCCTCGCGGATACATCTCTCTCGGTCGCGGTCACGCGCCGCGTCGGCGCCCGGCGCAACAAGCTCCACCTCTCACCCCGAGAGCTTCCGGCCTACATCGAGGAGCGAGGGGATGAGGCCGCGGCGATCGTCTTCGGAAGCGAGGAGCACGGGCTGACCACCGGCGAGGTGGCGTCCTGCTCGACCATGGTGTCGATTCCCTCCTCGGATGCGTTCCCCTCGCTGAACCTCTCTCACGCCGTCCAGATCATCACCTACGAGCTCTTTGCGCATGGGGGTCATCTCAAGCCGCGACGTGGGGTCGCCCGCATTCGTGACGTGAACGAGCTGGTGTCCACCGTCCACACGACGCTCGATGAGCTCGGCTTCTATCGCAACACCGACGGCAGCGAGAGCGCGCGCTTCTTCCGCGATCTCTTCGTGCGCGCCGGCCTTCGCAGATTCGAGGTGGACTACCTGCGACGCATCTTCGAAAAGATCCGATTCATGGCCCCGCGACGTGGACCCTGACCACGACCCGTCAGTCGAAGTTCGCGACGATGCCGCGGGGCCGCGGGGCGTAGCCCGATTCGTAGAGGTGGGAAATGTCGGAAACACTGAGACACCGCGGCACTGCGTACTGCGGCGAACGCTGATCGAAGAGCACCGTAGTAACCGAGCTCGGCGCCAGCCAGAAACCCGCCCAGGCGACCGCGAAGGGTATCTGCAGCAGCAGCGCCATCCAGGTCATACCGAATCCCCCGTGGCAGATAACGGCAACCCGCTCGGTGTTTGCCGACTCCACCCGGTACCGGTGCCCCTCTCGTCTGTAGCCCAGATCGCCGAGGAAGCGGTCGGAGTGCAGCCGGATACGGTCGACGGCCTCGGTGATCGGCAGGCCGGCGAACTCCGGATAAGCAAGATCCTGCGCGTGGGCGCCTGCGACCTCGGGCTCGAGCAGCCGCTCCGCGGCAATGTCCCACGCCGGTATCCGGCCGCGAGCCTCGTGCGGCACCCACAGCCCGCGCAGCTCTTCGGCCCAGGGGAGAATCATCGGTCGCACCCCCAGTCGCCGCGCGGCATACTCGGCGGTGTGAAGGGCCCGGTTTACCGGCGAGGAATACAGCCGGGTTATGCCCTCCCACTCGAGGCGGCGCCCGAGTGCGGCGGATTCGGCGTGTCCGTGCACGGTGATCGTGTTCTCGAGGTAGTCGGGATCGGCGTGGCGCACGATGTAGAGTCGCATACCAGGCCTACCCTTTCCCATGTTCGCGGCCTTCGTCAAGCCACGCTTTACACGCGCGCTCGTGCGCGCATACTGATGCCATGACTGAAGACCGCCTGCTCTACCTCGACGACTGTTTTGCCTGCGTCAACAAGCTGCCCTCGGAGCTGGTCGAGTGGAACGAGTCCGGTGATACACCGCTGGCCGAAGACCTGAGGCGACACCTCGGTGGAACGGCGGACAGCTTCGTGGGGATCGTACATCGGCTCGACAGGCCCACGAGCGGTGTGGTCATGTTCGCCAGGAGCGGGAACTGCCTGCGCCGGCTCAACGAGATGCTGCGCGAAGGGAGTATCGAGAAGACGTACTGGGCGGTTGTGGATACGCCGCCGCCGGAGGAACAGGCGCGCCTCGATCACTACATTCTTCACCAGCACGAGCTCAACAAATCGTACGCATTCGCCGGACCGCGCTCCGGTGCCCGGCTCGCCTCCCTCGTCTATCGACACATCTCGTCGAGCGACCGCTATCACCTGCTGGAGATCGATTTGCTGACCGGACGCCATCACCAGATACGGGCGCAGCTTCATCGCATCGGCTGCCACATCAAGGGCGACCTCAAGTACGGATTCCCCCGCTCCAACAAAGGCGGCGGCATCCATCTGCACGCGCGGCGTGTCGGCTTCGCGCATCCCCTCACAGGCAACAGGATCGTGGTCACCGCACCCGTCCCGGATGAGCCGCTGTGGCGATTCTTCGAGGATGCAATCGAATCCCGGCGGTGATCCGACGCCGGGACGTGCCGCTCGTCAGGCTCGAGGGAACGCGAGCACCGCGTCACAGACGTGACGGTCATCGGTGCGGTTGACGATGGAGGCGTACGCCGTTCCGATCGAGTCATGTACCTCGGTCAGCACGTCGAGCTCATCGTTCCACCGTGCCTCACCGGTGAACTGCACGTTCAATCGGGAGAACGGCATCGCCATATCCGTTCTCGGGGGGAGCGCGTCGAAGAGCCAGTCCACGTAGCGCGCGTTATTGACGTGCCGGTTCACATCGAGGTCCGAGTATCGGGCGATCCGATTTGCCGTGTGATAGAGGTCGGTCGGCATGGCGATCTTGCCCGGAACCTGTTCTATGGCGTGATCGTTCTCGAGCATTGCGGTGTCGTCCATGATGGTTTCGGGGCGGCGGGGTCGCTTGCTCTCGAGGTCGAGAGTTAGCCAGGCGCTCGTCGCCCGTATCGCCTCTCCGCCGTCGGCACGGCGCACGATGAAATCACGCAGAGCAAAGAGCTTTGTAACGCCTTTCGGCCATGTCTCCACGATGATCTCATCGCCCCATCGCAGCTCTTCGGTCCACTCAAGCTGAACCCGTGAGATAACCCAGAACAGGTTATGCTCGAGCAGCGCCGTGTATCCGAAGCCCAGCATCTCCGCATGCCGCCATGCGGCCTCCTGGAAGTAGTTGAAGAGCGCGCTGGGCTTGAGGCGTCCGGCATGGTCCGTGTCGTATGACCGGACGGTCGCCTGTTCCTGATACCGTTTCATGATTACCCACAGTATGTACGGGACGCTGCCGTCGGCTCAAGCCCGTCCGTCGCGGGTCACAGATCGCATTCGGTGCATCCTGCAGCCGCGGCCTCGAACTCGAGCGTCACGTGATGGATTCCCAACTCGGCGAGCGTCGATTTGATGCGTGCTTTGAGCCCCTCGAGGTCACTGAGGCTCAGATCCCCGTCGACTACGACGTGAGAGGAGAAGAGGTTGTAGCTGCCGTCGAGCGACCACACGTGCACGTCGTGGAGCCCCTCCACATGTTCGATCGCCGAGATGCGCGACTCGATGCGGCCGGTGTCGACATCGGCCGGGGCATACTGCATGAACACGCCCAGGGCGTGCTTGAGCCGGGGAACGATGCGAGAGAGCACGTACAGTGTAACGACGACCGAGAGAATGGGGTCGAGGATCGGCAGGTCGGCAAACAGAAGCACGACACTTACCACGAAGACACCGACCCATCCGAGCACATCCTCCATGAAATGCAGCACCACCACGCGGTGATTCAGCTTCTTCCCGCCGCGCAACCGCAATACCGCAAGCAGGTTGAAGGTCATACCCGCAACGGCAAGCGGGAGCATGCCCTCAGGATGCACCGCCTCGGGCGCGAAAAGCCGCGGTACGGCCTCCATCATGACGAAGACAGAGCCCACCAGAAGCACCGCCGCGCCGACAATCGCACCGAGGAGGGAGTATCTCTTATACCCGAATGTCTGCTTCGGCGTGCGGGGCCGACCCGCCACCCGCTCCATCGCCCAGGAGAACAACAGAGACACCGAGTCGCCGAGATCGTGTACGGCGTCGGAGAGGATGGCCACGCTGTTGGTGAGGAGCCCCCCGATAAGCTCTATGACGGTAAAGACGAGGTTTAGAAAGAAGGCGCCCCGAAAGGCGCCTGTATCTTCGCCGTGGCCGGTGTGCATGGGATGTGGTTAGTGGACGTGGCCGTGGTCGAGCTCTTCGGATGTGGCCTCACGCACATCGTTGACCGTCACGTCGAAGTGGAGTGTCCGGCCGGCAAGCGGATGATTCGCGTCGAGGGTAACTTCCGAGTCGCCCACTTCGGCCAGCGTTACGATCTGGCGCTCACCCCCGGAGGTCTGCGCTTCGAACTGCATGCCGACCTCCAGTTCCGTCTCTTCGGGCATGCGCTCGCGGGGTACCTGGAACAGCAACTGCTCGTCGCGCACGCCGTAGCCCTTCTCCGGCGGAACCGTGGCCTGAACGGACTCACCGGGGCCCTTGCCCTCGAGTGCTTCCTCGAGGCCCGGGACGATGTTCTGGTGACCGTGGAGATAGGCGAGGTCACCGTGGTCCTGTGATGTATCGAGCACCTGCCCGTCGTCGTCTTTCAGGGTGTAGGCGATGGTCACCACCGCGTCATTCTGAATCGTCATGTGATCCTCCTCCGGGCACGGTACCATGCCGCCCCCATGCGTACAAGGCGCGCTCAGCGGCCCGCCGATTCGAGTTTCTGCCGCACGAACGACGCGATGCGTGCATCGACGCCCGCCGATATCGCGCGAAAGCGCTCCAAGAGACGTTTGACGTCGGGGAGACCATCGGCCACGAGCACGGGGCTCATCTTGTTGCCGAACGGGACTTCTCCGGCATCAATTCTATGATGCTCGAAGCCCCGCTCCCTCGTCCACGTGATCGCACGCTCATTTCCCTGCTTGTCGTAGGAGAACTGAAAGCCCTCGATCCGTGTCGATCCCCGGGCCGGATACCACACAACCAGGTCGTGGTCCGGATCAGTGAACCATCGCCGGAACCCTTCTCCGGGAACCTGCCGAACGTTCCGGATTTCGTACAGCATTTCCTTAAAGGTATTGCTGTTCTACGTGAGCGGCAAACCCGTGAGCCCCTAGTGCAGGTACTTCGCGCCTTCGTCGGTGAGCTTGATGGTCCACTCCAGATTGCGATTCGAGGTGTCGGCGAGACCACGCTTTCCCGCCGCCTCGGCGAGCTTGCTGAGCTTCTTGTACCCGTACTTGCGGTAGTCGAAGTTCCGGTCGTTGAGCGCGTTGCCGACCCGCGCGAGCGCAATCCCGTCTGCGGCATCTTCGCCGCCGCCGCACTGCTTCACCGTCTCGAGAAAGGTGTGGAAGGGCTCGGCAAGTCGCTCCGCGCTTCGCTCCTTGGACTTGGGAAGGGCGAGAATGAGATCGGAGCCCTTGGTCTCCACGGTGACGTAGCCTTCCTTCTGCGCGTCCTGCACAAAGGACTTCCACGAGCGGTAGCCGAGCTTCGACTCGTCAAAGCCCTCGTGGAGCAGCTTCATGCGGATCTTGACCGGTCCGAGACCGGGCGTTTTCTTGTTCTGCCGCATCATCGCCGTCGCCTCGGAGAGCAGCTGGAAAGCCTGCTCCCTGCTCAGGGAGGTACCGTCCTCCTCGGTCTCGGCGCTCGTGGTCTCCTCGTCGGCAAGCAGGTCGCGGTAGTCGCGGTACTCGTCGGCAAGGGCAAGGAGATCCTCGCTGGCGCTTCTCGCGTCGCAGACCACGGCGGTCTGAGCGCCGCGCCGGCGGATGCTCACCAGAAGGGGCCGGAAATCGGAATCGCCGGTTACCAGGACGTAGGTTTGCACGTGTGGGTAGAGAAAGAGCAGCTCCATGGCGCTCGTCACCATCGAGATGTCCGCGCTGTTCTTTCGGGCCGCCGGCACGTGCATGAGCTGGAATGACTCGCCGGCAAGCACCGAGTCGGCGCCGGTGAGGCGGGATCGCTTCCAGTCACCGAAGGCATAGGCCACCGAGACGCGGCCGAATCGATTTGCAAACTCGAGAACCGCCTCTACCAGCGACTTCAGGGACTTCGGATTCACGTTCTCCGCATCCCAGAGAACCGCAACACTTTCTTCGCTCATGGCTTCATTCTAAACGAAAGCTTCATGATCCCACACCCCCGAGCTCGGCCGTCGGCTCCGGCTTCTCGCCACTGTCCCCGGGGAAGTAGCGCTCGCGCACGAAGGCGAGATCCCGCCGGACTTCCTCTTCGGAGATACCGAACGCCGCGAGCGCGTCGTTTACGTGTCGCTTGCGGGCTCGCGAGGTGCGCGGCGCGGAGATGCGCTCCATCGTTTCCTCGTCGGGCTCGATCCCGCAGAACTCGAAGAAGCGCCCCAGGGCCGCCCCGGGGTCTTTCGTGATCTCGTCGAAGCTCAGAACGAGGAGCTGTTGCGGAGGAATGCGGGGACGCAGCTCCTCGAACCGCCGGTAGAGCTCGACACACCACCGGTACTTTCGACGGAAGAACGTCGGTAGCTCTCGCTCCTTCAGCAGCGGGGCGACGAAGCGCCCGGCAAAGGACAGAAAGGAGCGTATGCTGTCCTCGGGGCGACGCACCACGTAGACGATGCGCGCGTCGGGAAAGGCCTCGAGGAGTGCGGGAAGCCGGAAGATCGAGGGGTTGCACTTGGCCACGACGCGCGCCTTCCCGGAATGATAGAGATTTCTCCTGAGACAGCGCCGGTAGAACTCCATCGAGCGCCGCAACTCGCGCTCGTGTACCCACCCGAGCCTGAATCCGAGCTCGGCGGTGCTGTCGTCGGTGAGCAGGCGGGGACAGAGGAAGGTCATCATCTCGCTGTCGAGCCGGTGCAGGAACAGCCCCTCATCCTCCTCCACATCCGCGAGCCGCACCTCGTGCCCGACGTCGGAGGACTGCACGACGTCCACATCGTTTCGCGTGAGCAACCGCACCACCGGCCGCAACAGCCGCCGCAGGGCAACCGAGGGCACAAACAGCTCCCAGGTGGTGAACATGGCCGCCGCACCACTGCGGAACACACGCCGTTGGAAAAAGCTCGTGCCGCTTCGCGGATGTCCCATGATGAACACCGGCTTTTCGATCGGGAGGCCGCGAAGCTCGGGATAGAGCACCTCGTCCAGCCTCAGGGTAAGGCGGGTAAGCACGATCAGCGGGACGGCAAAGGAGAACCAGGTCGCAACACTGATCCATCGACCGTAGCGTGCGAATGTGGAAATCATCAGTCCGAGTCGTGACAGCGTCGAAGTTCCCCGCATGCAGCTCCCTCCTCAGCGTTCCGTCGCTGCCGGCGGACGGGTTCCCAGGTGCCCGATGCTCAGCACGGCCAGCGCAAGTACGGTGGTGAAATAGAAATCCAGGAAACGCCAGCCGATGAGAATCGTGCCCAGCGTCCCGCGCGGAAGAACGCCCCTGAACAGCAGAACAAACAGCCCTTCCGCCCCGCCCGTGGCACCCGGGGTAGGCACGAAGGCCATGATCGAAAACAGTAGCCATTGCAGTACCAGAAAGTTCAGAAAGTTGACCTCGTGACCGAGGCTGAGCGTGAGCACCGCGACAATGGAGTAGCGACTGATCCACTGCACGGCCGCAACCGCCACGTTCACGGCGAAACGCTGTTTGCCCCGCCTGATGATCTCCTCATACAGCCGTTTGAACTCCTCCCCGAACGAGCGCAGCTTCCGCCGCAGTCTCGGAAACACACCGTAGGCGCGGGCGATCAGCACGGCGGCCACGATCAGTACCACCAGGATGCCGGCGGCGATCACACCGCCGCCCACACCCGTCACTTCATGTTCCACGATCCGTTTCAACGCCGTTCTCGCCCGCACGGATGCCAGAGCGATAGCAAGAGGAAGTCCCATTGCGTAGAAGGTGAGATCCTCCACCGTTTGAATCGTCGTGAGCGACGTTGACTCACCCAGGGATACACCGCGCTGGTAGAGCATGCCGGCCTTCACCGGCTGACCTCCGACCGCCGTGGGCGTCAACGCCATCCCCAGCTCCGACATGATCGAGATGCGCAGGCCGTCACCGAAGCTGAACCGGTGACCGAGAAAATGCATCCAGTTCATCAGCCGAAACGCCTTTGTTATCCACGGCACGAGGCGCAGACCGGCGGCCGCTGCGAACAGGTGGAAGGAGAACGCGTCGAGCTTGAGAATCTCGTCGGCGCCGGTAGTCACCAGGGACACCACGACGCTGATACCGACCGAGATGGGCAACAGGACGAGGAGCCGTCGTACGGCGGTGCGGGGGTCGATGAGCGGTTTGTCGTCCGGCATGATTCCTATAGTGTACGCGTCTGGAGGAGAAAGACAACGTAGACGATGTAGACGCAGAAGAACACAGCCCCGCCCCATCGCGGCAGCTCTCGCCGCCAGGCGGTGATGAGAAAGAGCAGAACGCTCACCCCGATCATGAACAGAAAATCGAGCCTGAAGTCGCTGCTCCCGATTTCGATATTTCGCACCAACGACGTTGCCCCGAGTACGAGCAGGGAGTTAAAGATGTTGCTTCCCACCACGTTTCCGAGCGAGATATCCGTCTCCTTTCGCACGATGGCGACCAGAGACGTTACGAGCTCCGGGAGGCTGGTCCCGAAGGCAACGATCGTTACGCCGACGAAGCGCTGAGACGCCCCGAAGACGTTCTCGGCAATCCACGACGCCCCGTCGACGAGAAGCTGACCGCCGACGGCCAGCCCCGCGATGCCCGCGAGCACTTTGAGGACCATGAGCGGCATCCCGGCGGACGGCGCTTCGGGTATCTCGTCGATCGGAATCTCTTCGAGGGCCTCGGGGCCGCTGCGACTCGCGTTTCGATAGAGAATGTAGAGGTAGGCGACGAGGAGTCCCACCATGACGAGCCCCTCGAATGTGGTAATGACGCCGTCGCGCCAGTACGGCGCCGCGCCGTCGCGCATGCCGGCCTCCGGCGTCCCTCCGCGGAAGTTCATCACCACGAGGGCGAGCACGAGCGACGATCCGATCATGATGGGCGTGTCGACGAGCGCAATCTTGCGGGTCACCGGCAGGGGACGCACCAGCGACACGAGCCCGAGCACGAGGGCAACATTGATGATGTTGCTCCCCACCACGTTCCCCACCGATACCGGCATGAGCCCTTTCCACGCCGAGATCAGACTGACGAAGAGCTCGGGCGCCGACGTCCCGAAGGCGACGACGGTGAGTCCAATCACGATGACCGGTATGTTGAGCCGCCGTGCGATTCCGGAGGCCCCGGAAACCAGGAAATCCCCACCGAAGTACAGCAGAATAAGCCCGACGAGGAGAAAGGCGAGGTTCACAAGAATCGGTGCCGTCATAGTGGTTCGGGCATCGTAGCCGAAAAGGCACCCGCCCTCAACCTCGGTTGTCTTCCGCGTCGCCGCCGACGGCCGCCGAAATCCGGGCCGGGTAGTCGGTGACAATACCGTGCACGCCGGCGCCGGCGAGCCGCGATGCCGTCTCGGCATCGTTTACGGTCCAGACGAACACCTGCTTGCCTCGGCGTCTCGCCGCCGCAATAAACCCGGGCGTGACGATATGCGCCCGGCCCCAGTACTCCGGCACCATGAGAAAGCCGGGACGGCGGGGCACCAGCGGCTTCAGACCGAAGACGGCCGCTGCAACCATGCGCCGCACCTCCGCGGGGCACGCGCTCGCGTGAGCGAGGGGCTCGAGCCGCCTGAACCGGCGGGCCGTGGCACAGGAGAAGGATCCGACCACCGTCCGTTCCGCGCGCCCGAACGACGAGATGAGCTCCGCCACCCTGGATGTCAGAGCGGGATCGGGGGCCTTGATGTCGATTGAGATCCACGCCCGCGGGTATCGCTCGAACACTTCGCGCAGTGTGGGGATGCGGATGCCCCGGCCGCGAAACGGAAAGCTGCGCCCGTCATCGCTCCAGCGGTACGCCGCGTCGAGCTCCGCGAGTGCCGCGGCGGAGTAACCGCAAACCGGGCCGTCGCCGTCACTCACCCGGTTGACTTCGGCATCGTGAATGACCACCGGGACGCCGTCGCTCGTGGCCCGCACATCGAGCTCGAGGAACGAGCACCCCAGCCCGACGGCGTGATCGAACGCCGCCACCGTGTTCTCCGGTCGAACGCCCGCCCCGCCTCGGTGCGCAACGACGATCGCTGTTCCCATAGTGCGTACCCCCGCGACGAACCGTGCACAAAAAACCCGACGCCGATTGAGCGCCGGGTCGAGATGGGCGGTACTGGATTTGAACCAGTGACATCCTGCTTGTAAGGCAGGCGCTCTCCCGCTGAGCTAACCGCCCGAGCGGAGGTGAAGCTACCACGCGGCCGGGCGGCTGTCAAGCTGATGGTCACGCGCGGCGCGCGCAGTTTTGCGGATGTTTCCACACCGAGCGGCTGTGTGCTATGATCCGCTGCGGCGAGACCAATGAAACTGAGAAAACTCAGAAATATCGGCATCATGGCGCACATCGATGCCGGAAAGACGACGACTACCGAACGGATCCTCTTCTACACCGGAAAGCGTCACCGCATCGGCGAGGTGGACGACGGCGACGCGACGATGGACTGGATGACGCAGGAGCAGAACCGCGGTATCACCATCACCTCGGCGACAACGACCTGCTTTTGGCGCGATCATCAGATCAACATCATCGACACGCCGGGTCACGTGGATTTCACCGCGGAGGTGGAGCGCTCACTGAGGGTGCTCGACGGCGCCGTCGCCATCTTCGACGCGGTCGGCGGTGTGGAGCCTCAGTCCGAAACAGTGTGGCACCAGGCGGATGCGTACAGTATCCCGCGTCTCGCCTACGTGAACAAGATGGATCGTACCGGAGCGAACTTCTTCGCCGTCGTCGAGGAGATGAAGGAAAAGCTCGGTGCGGTTCCCCTCGTCCTGTCGATTCCGATCGGCACGGAGCAGACCTTCGAGGGCACGATCGATCTGCTCTCGATGCAGGAGTTGCACTGGGACCACGAGACGTTCGGTTCGGCCATGAGCACCGCGCCCATCCGCGAGGAATACCTCGAGTCCGCGCAGGAGTGGCGCGAGGCGATGATCGACGCGCTCAGTGCCTATTCCGATGAGCTCACCGAGCTGTACCTCGACGGCCGCGAGATTCCGACCGAGACCATCAATCACGTCATCCGCGAGAAGACGCTCGATCGCGGCATCGTGCCGACCTTCTGCGGCGCCAGCCTCAAGAACGTGGGTGTACAACCGCTTCTCGACGCCGTCGTCAACTACCTCCCGGCGCCCGAGGAGATTCCTCCCGAAGAAGGCATGCACGCGAAGAAGGAGAGCACGGTCGCGGTGGAGCGCACCGCCGAGGGCCCGCCGGTGGGACTGGTTTTCAAGATACAGTCCGAGCGCGAGGCGGGTGATCTGTGCTTCGTGCGCATGTATTCCGGTTCGGTGAAGGCCGGGACGACCGTCTACAACGCGGACAAGAAGAAGCGCGAGAGGGTGCACCGCCTGCTTCGCATGCACGCGAACCGCACCGAGGCCATCGACAGCGTGGAGGCCGGCGACATCGCCGTGTTCATCGGGTTCAAGCACGCGCAGACCGGCGATACGATCGGAAGCGAGGGTTTTCCCGTCATCCTCGAGCGGATGCACTTCCCCGAGCCCGTCATTTCGGTGGCCATCGAACCCGAGACCCTCTCACAGCGTGACAAGCTGAAAGACGTGCTGACCACCCTTGCGAAGGAGGATCCCACCTTCTTCAGCTACGAGAACGAGGACACCGGCGAGCTGATCATCTCCGGCATGGGGGAGCTCCACCTCGACGTGCTCGTCACCCGCATTATAGACGACTTCAAGGTCGCCGCCCGTGTCGGCCGGCCGCAGGTGACCTACCGCGAGTCCATAACGCAGACGCTCGAGCACACCGAGAGCTACCACCGTGTCCTCGGCGGCAAGGAGAACAACGCCGAGATCACCCTGCGCGTGGAGCCGCTCGACCGCGGAAGCGGAAACCGATTCACGAACGAGGTGTCGAAGAACGATCTGCCCGAGGAGCTCATCGACGCGGTGCGCCGCGGCGTGGAGGCGGCCTTCACCTCCGGGATCGTCTACGGCTATCCGACTATCGACATCGGCGTGACCCTGCTGGGCGCTCGCTACGACGAGCTCACCTCGACCCCCCTCGCCTTCGAGGCTGCCGGATCCATGGGCTTCGACAATGCGTGCGCTGCGGCGGGCCCGATTCTCCTCGAACCCGTGATGCGCGTGGACGTCATGTGCCCCGCGGATTTCCTCGGAGACGTGATCAACGGCATCACCATGCGCGGCGGGGTCGTGCAGGGTGTGGAGTCGAGACCGGCCATGGAGCATATCCGCGCCGAAGCACCGCTCAAGCAGATGTTCGGCTACTCGACCTCGCTGCGAAGCATTACCCAGGGCCGGGGTAACTACGCGATGGAGTTCTCGCACTTCGCGCAGGCAACCGAGAAGCAGCCCGGCTAGCTCGTGCGCCTTGCTTGACAACGGGATAACCGCGCCCCTATAGTGACGGTTAAAATACGATTAACCCGATTCCTGCTCGCTTAAGGAGAAAGCTGATGAGCACATCCACGGATTCCATTCGCAATGTTGCCGTCGTCGGGCACGGCGGTACCGGCAAGACTTCGTTCGTCGAGCACCTGCTCTTCACCGGAGGCACCATCTCGAAAGCCGAGACGGTCGAGTCCGGCAAAACCGTCAGCGATTACACCGATGAGGAGATTGCGAACAGGCAATCCGTGCACGCCACCCTCAGCAATATTCCATGGAAGAACGGCAAGATCAATATCATGGACACGCCGGGCGCCTCCGACTTCGTCGGCGAGGTCGTTGCCGCACTGCGCGTCTGTGAGTCCGCCGCCGTCATGGTTGCCGCCCGCGCCGGGGTGCAGATCGAAACCATCAAGATCTGGCGCCGGCTCGATGCGCGGAACAAACCGCGCATCGTCTTCGTCAACAAGCTCGACGAGGAGATGGCCGACTTCTCCAAAGCCCTCGCGGATCTCAGCGAGAAGTTCGACGCGAGTTTCGTGCCGGTGACCATTCCCATGGGCACCGGCCCGGATTTCCAGGGCGTCATCGACCTGGTGGCCATGAAGGCCTACCCCGTCCCGGGCGACGGCGCCAAAGAAGCCGCCACCGACATTCCCGAAGAGTTCAAGGCGCAGGCCGAGGAAGCCCGCGCCGCGCTCCTCGAGTCCGCGGCCGAGGGCGATGATGATCTGCTCGCCAAGTACCTCGAGGAGGAAACCCTCACCGACGACGAGGTCAAGACCGGTCTCGCCGAGGGATTGGGCGAGAACAAGATCGTACCCGTGGTCTGCGGATCGGCAACGCTGAACGCGGGACCGGCCGCGTTTCTCGATCTTCTCACGACCGCGGGACCGTCGCCGGCCCGCGTCACCGAGACGAGCGTGAGCGAGGACGGCAGCGAGGCGGCGTTCCCGATTGCATCCGACGGCCCTCTGGCGGCCCTCTGCTTCAAGACCCGCATCGATCAGTTCTCCGGCAAGCTTTCCTTCATCAAGGTCGTCGGCGGGAAGATCACCCACGACAGCGAGGTCTACAACAGCCGGGAGGGCAAGAAGGAGAAGCTCTCGAAGGTCTATACCGCGCAGGGCAAGAAGATAGATGAAACCTCGGAGCTCGTCGCGGGCGACATCGGCATTCTCACGAAGGTACCCTCGGCGAGGGTGAACGATACCCTCTCGAGCCCCGATCATCCGCTGACCCTCAAGCCGCTGCAACTGCCGCAGCCGGTGCACGCGGTTGCCATCGCCGTCTCCGACCGCAAGGCGGAGGACCGCATCGCCGAGATGCTGCATCGGGCGCAGGAAGAGGACCTCACCTTTACCGTCGAGCAGAACGAGGAAACAAAGGAGACCGTCATCTCCGGCATGGGCGAGCTTCACCTCAACATGATCCTCGACAAGATCAAGCAGAGCCAGAAGATCGATATCGAGACGAAGCTGCCCAAGGTCGCCTATCGCGAGACCATTCAGAAGAGCGCGGATGCGACCTACCGGCACAAGAAGCAGTCGGGGGGGCACGGGCAGTTCGGCGAGGTCGTCATAAAGATCTTCCCGCTCGAGCGCGGGCAGCAGTACTCCTTCGAGAATCTGATCCGCGGTATGGCCGTATCGAAGGGCTACATCCCCGGTATCGAGAAGGGCCTTCACGAGGGCATGCAGGAGGGCTTTGTCGCCGGCTACCCCGCCGTTGATATCGGCGTGCAACTCCTCGATGGGAAGGAGCACCCGGTGGACTCCTCCGAGATGGCGTTCAAGTTGGCGGCAAAGGGCGCGCTGAAGGAGGCCGTGCAGAAGGCCAAGCCCACCCTGCTCGAGCCCGTGATGAACCTCGAAGTCTTCATCGAGGAGCAGTACCTCGGTGACGTGCTCTCCGACCTCACCGCCCGTCGGGGGCGCGTGCAGGGACAGGAGCAGCTCGGCGGCGGCTTCATCGTCATCAAGGCTCAGGTTCCGCAGGCGGAGCTGTTGCGCTACGCCATCGATCTGCGCTCCATCACTTCCGGCACCGGAGGGTTCGAGATGGAGTTCAGCCACTACGACCCGATTTCCGGGCGCATTGCCGACGAGGTCATCAAACAGGCGGAGGCGGAGAAAGCGGAGGCCTGACCGCACCATCCGCCGGCGGCCGGCCGCCGCGGGCGATACCCGGCCGCCGCGGGCGGCTATCGCCGATCGGCCATCGGCACGTACTCCCGTCGACCGAGGATGTTCTTGTACGCCGGGCGCATGATGCGCCCGCCGCTTACGAGCTCCTCGATGCGGTGGGCCGTCCAGCCCGCCACGCGGGCGACGGCGAATATCGGCACGTAGAGGTCCCGCGGGATGTTCAGCATCTCATAGACCAGGCCTGAATAGAAGTCAACGTTGGCGGCGATGGGCTCGGTCCGCCCGCGCACCTCACGGAGTACCTCGGGAGTCAGCTGCTCGACGCGCTCGTAGAGCGCAAGCCGCTCACTGAAGCCCTTCGCCGCGGCAAGCTCACGGGCCTTTTCCTTGAGCAGCACCGCGCGAGGGTCGGACAGCGTGTAGACCGCGTGCCCCATTCCGTACACGAGCCCGGTCCGGTCCCCCGCCTCCTTCTTCGCAATGCGCCTGAGGTAGGCGATGATCTCCTCATCGTCATCCCACGCTCCGACCCCGTTCATGACCTCGTCCATCATCGCAGCCACGCGGCCACTCGCCCCGCCGTGCTTGGGCCCTTTGAGGGATCCGCAGGCGCTCGATATCGCCGAGTAGGTATCCGTTCCGGCCGAGGAGACCACGTGGACGGCGAAGGAGGAGTTGTTTCCGCCGCCGTGCTCGGCGTGCAGCACCAGCGCGAGATCCAGCGTTTCAGCTTCCAGCCTGGTGTATCCGCGATCGGGCCGCACGAGCTGCAGAAGGTTTTCTGCGGTCGAAAGCTCCCGCTCCGGAGCGTGAATGTAGAGGCTCTCATCGTGATAGTTATAACGTTTCGCCTGGTAGCCGTAGGCCACCATCGTCGGAAAGCGTGCGATGAGCTCCACGCTCTGACGCAGCACGTTTCGCACCGAAATGTCTTCGGGGTTATCGTCGTAGGAGTACGCGGCGAGCACCGACCTGGCGAGCTTGTTCATGATATCGGAGCTCGGTGCCTGCAGAATCATGTCCTCGGTGAACCCGTTCGGCAACGTCCGACTCTCGGCCAGCACGGAGCGGAAGTCCGAGAGCTCCGACTCGCTCGGCAGGTCCCCGAACAGGAGGAGATAAGCCACCTCCTCATAGCCGAAGCGCCCGTCCGTCTGAAACCCCTCGACGATATCGAAGACGTCGATTCCACGGTAGGTCAGACGTCCCTCCACGGGGATCTTCTCCAGCTCGTCGATGATGTAGCCGTGCACGTCGCCGATTTCGGTCAGACCGATGAGGACGCCGGTGCCGTCCTCATTGCGCAGGCCGCGCTTGGTCCTATATCGCTTGTGCTCTTCCACGCCGATGGTGTTCTGCCTCCGCGCCGGCGGCGCGTGCGTGTCGAAGAACTGAACGGTGTGCTCGCTCATGGTGACCCCTCGTCCGAGTTTGGGTCAGGCTACACTACCGCCGCGGTCTTGGTGAAGTACAGTTCGTAAATCCGGTGGTCCCTCGCGAGCCCTTTCTCCTCGAACGGCGTACGCGGCCGCCAGGGCTGTCGCGGTGCGAATCCTTCATAGCGATTCTCGAACTCCCCGGCCCCTTCGAAGACGGCGAGCATCTGATGCGCATAGTCCTCCCAGTCGGTCACCAGATACACGTACGCCCCCGCCCGCAGCACGCGGGCGAGAAACGGCGGAAAGGCGGGCTGGACGAGGCGTCGCTTGTGGTGCCTCTTTTTCGGCCAGGGATCGGGGAAGAAGATGTGGCAGCCCTCGAAGGTCTCATCGCCGATCATGTCCCTGATCACCTCGATCGCGTCGTGGTGAACGAGGCGCAGGTTCGCGATTTCCCGCTTTTCGATCTGGCGCAGCACCCGCGCGACGCCCGGTTTATGGACCTCAATGCCGAGGTAGTTCACCTCCGGATGTCGCCGGGCGAGCTCCACCGTCGCGTACCCCATCCCGAATCCGATTTCGAGAATCAGGGGCGCCTCGGGCCGCTCGAAGTCATGGCGGACATCGCGGAAAGAGGGTGAATAGGGAATGCAATAGCGCGGAGCCAGCCTGCGATAGGCCTCCCGTCGCTGGGGGCTCATATTGGTGTTGCGAATGACGTAGGTGCGCACCTCACCCGGTGCCCGGCCATCCTCATGGGGCATGGGTTATCCTCGCGATCCGTGCATGAACGATTCGACCTCGGCGAGCGTCTCCATCCCGAGCAGGGTTCGAGCCACGCGCTGCGCGTCTGCGACCGATTTCTCGGTGACGGCCCGCTTCAACTTCGGCACCTGCGCCGGCTCAACGCTCAACAGCCGAAACCCGACCCCGAGCAGGAAATCGAGCATTGCCGGATCGGCGGCCGCGTCTCCGCATATCGACACGGGGGTATCATACTCCGCGGCGGTTCGCACGATCCGCTCGAGCACCCGGAGCACCGCGGGGTGGTGGTCCTTGTACATGAACCCGATCCGTTCGTTCGTTCGGTCCACCGCAAGCATGTACATCACCAGGTCGTTGGTGCCGACCGAAAGAAAATCCGCGTGGCGGCACAGTCCCTCGATCGCCTCGACGGCCGCCGGCAACTCCACCATCGCACCGAGCAGCGGCTCCTCGTTGTGGGGCACTCCCTCCGCGGCGAGGTCGGAAAGGCAGCGATCGAGAATCTCCCGGGAGGCAAGAAACTCGTCCACCGAAGAGACCAGCGGCAGCAGGATCTTCAGGGTAACGCCACGACCCGCGCGCAGCATCGCACGCAGCTGGTCGCGGAACAGATCTTCGTTTCCCAGTGAAAAGCGGATGCCCCGAAAGCCGAGAAACGGGTTGGGCTCGGCAAGCTCCGGCTGCGCGAGCAGCTTGTCGCCGCCGATATCGAGCGTGCGAAGCACCGCATCACGCTTTCCCATCGTACCGATGACCCGGCGGTAGATGCGGTACTGCTCATCTTCCCCGGGGAAGTCGTTGCGCACGAGGAAGGGAAACTCGCTGCGGTAGAGCCCGATACTCTCCGCCTTGTACCGCCGCGCGGTCTTCACATCGTGAGAGATGTTGATGTTGGCCTGTATCTCTATACGGACACCGTCCCGCGTGAACGTCTCCGCGGGCAGCGCGTCGGCATCCACCGGTTCGCCCCGGGCGCGCAGATTCGCGGCGAATGCCTCCTGCACCTCCTCGTCGGGCGAAACGTAGATGGTGCCCTGATGGGCATCGACAATGAGCTGTGTTTCCTCCGGCAGCTGGAATATTCGCTCGTCGCGCGTGAGCACCACCGGCAGCCCGAAGCTGCGCGCGAGGATGGAGATGTGAGCGGTCATACCGCCGTCCATGAGAATGACACCCTCGGCGTGCTGCGCCGCAATCCTCAGAAGCTCCGAGGGAAAGAGCTCCGAGGCAATGACGATCTGATGACGGTAGTCGCCCGCCTCCTCCTGCGCGCCGCTGAGGTTGCGGATGATGCGATGGCCGAGATCCTTCACATCCTGGGTCTTTTCCCGGAGTCGTGCATTGTCACTGCCTGTGAATATGTCTACATATTCATTCACCACCTTGACCACTGCGGGCTCCGGGTGCAGCCCGTTCTCGATTTCGCGCTGCATGCGCCCGACGAACTCCTCGTCGCGCATCATGAGAAGGTGAGAGCTGAAAATCAGGGAGGCGACGTCGGAATACTCATCCTCCACCTCGATCTGCAGAGCCTCGAGTTGTTCCTGGGAGAGCTTCAGCGCCCGGCGGAAGCGGCTCAGCCCCTCATCGCCGAACTCGTGCTCGTGCTCGAAGAGCCGGAACCGGGCATCACGGCGCCCGAAGCTCACCGCCTTACCCGCGCTGAGCCCGGTCGACACCGGCTTGCCCTGGATGACCGTGCCCGCGGGCAGTTGCGCAGCCGTCGCGCGGGCGGTACGCTCGCCGTGGATCTCCATGAGGATCTCCACGTTCTCGAGGGTGGCGGCAAGCTGAGACGCGATTGCCTGAATTGCGCGCGTGTCCTGCATATCGAAGTAGTCGGGCTTCCCGTGGTGCAGCACCATCGCGCCGATCCGCGTCAGCCCCCGCTTGATCGGAACGGCGAGCATCGACTCGTAGCGCTCCTCGTTTATGTTGGGCACCGCCATGTAGTAGGGGCTGTCCTTGGAGCGCCCCTCGCGAATCGGGCGAAGCTCCTTGAGCGCGGTGCCGGTAATGCCCTCACCGAGGTTCAGCTTGAGGCTGCCCACCGACTCTTTGTTGAGCCCGCGGGTGGCGCGCAGAACCAGCGTATCGGCGTTCTCATCGTAGAGGAAGATGGAACAGGCGTCGGCCTGCATATGCGTCGCAATGAGGCCGACAACGTCGGAGAGAAAGTCCTCGAGGCTGGTTTCCTTTCCGAAAAGGCTCGCGAGCTCGGCTACGCTCCATATCAGGTCAATGTTGTTCTTCTGCATAGGCAATATGTACCGGTGACGGCGCACCGTATTGTACCACTGTTAGAGAAGCGACGAAAGTTTGCTTCTGATGAACTCCGACTTTTCCTTGAGGCCGACCGAGCCTGTCTCCATGCGCAGTACCTGCGGCCGGTTCGGATCGAGCCGCACCTTGCCGCCGCCGGCACGGATGAGCTCGAGAACGCGGTCCGGTGAGACCAGGGCGAGCTTCGAAAACTCGATTTCCACGTTTCCCTTTCGTTCCTTGAGACTCGAGACGTAGAGCTTCCTGCAGATGATGCGAATCTCGGCGAGGGACAGCAGGCTGTGCACCTCATCGGGCAGCGGTCCGAAGCGGTCCTCGAGCTCACCCTGCACCGACTCGAGCTCCTCCTCGGTGCCGACCGCCGCGATCTTCTTGTAGACTTCCATTTTCTCCACCGGCTCGTCGATGTAGGTGTCCGGGATGTAGCCGGTGTACTCGAGCTCGAGGTAGGGCTCGGGCGGTCCTTCCTCCTCGCTGTCCTCGAGCTCGCGGATCGCCTCGTCGAGCAGCTTGAGGTACATGTCGAAGCCGACCGAGAGTATGTCTCCCGACTGCTCGCGACCGAGCAGATTCCCCGCTCCGCGCACCTCGAGGTCCTTGAGCGCGATCTTGAATCCGGAGCCGAGCTCGGTGAAGTCGGAGATGACCTGCAGCCGTTTCATCGCAAGCTCCGAGAGCGCGCGCTTCTCCGGATAGAAGAGATAGGCGTAGGCGAGCCGCTCGGAGCGCCCTACCCGTCCACGCAGCTGGTAGAGCTGGGAGATACCGTACATATCCGCCCGGTCGATGATGATGGTGTTGACGTTGGGTATGTCGATACCGTTTTCGATGATGGTGGTGGATACCAGCACGTGGAAGCCGCCGTGGACAAAACGATGCATGATGTCCTCGAGATCGGTCGAGCTCATCTTCCCGTGGGCGGTCTCGATCATTACCTCCGGCAGCAGGCGCTGGAGGAACAGCTTGACGTGGTCGAGCGTTTCCACGCGATTGTGGAGGTAGTACACCTGGCCCCCGCGGGAGACCTCGCGGCGGACCGCCTCGGCGACCTGCTCCTCGGAGAACTCCTCGATGAACGTCTCGATGGGACGTCGGTTGTGCGGCGGGGTGTTGAGCACCGACATATCGCGGATTTTCAAGAGTGACATGTGCAGGGTGCGCGGAATCGGCGTTGCGGTGAGGGTCAGCGAGTCTACCGACGCTTTGAGCTCCTTGAGGCGCTCCTTGTCCTTGACGCCGAAACGCTGCTCCTCGTCGATGATGATGAGACCGAGGTTGCGGAAGCTGACGTCCTTCTGCAGTATACGGTGCGTGCCGACGAGTATGTCGACCTCGCCTCTATCGAGCAGATCGACCGTGGCCTTCTGCTTCTTCGGGGGAACGAAGCGCGAGAGCATGGCGGTCTGTACGGGAAACCGCTCCGTGCGCTCGGTGATGGTCTCGTAGTGCTGCTCGGCGAGAATGGTCGTCGGGGCGAGAAAGGCCACCTGCTTGCCGGCCGTCACCGCCTTGAACGCCGCGCGCATGGCCACCTCGGTCTTTCCGTAGCCGACATCGCCGCAGATCATGCGGTCCATGGGAACCGGCCGTTCCATGTCCCGCTTGACCTCCTCGATACAGCGAAGCTGATCCTCGGTCTCCTCGTAGGGAAACGATGCCTCGAAATCCATCTGCCACTCGGTGTCCTCGTTGAAGGCGAACCCCCTCGCCTTCTGTCGTTTGGAGTAGAGCTTCACGAGCCGCTCGGCAAGATCCTCGACGCTCTGCTTGACTTTGCTCTTTCGATTCTCCCAGGACTTGCCGCCGAGGCGGTCCAGCCGCGGACTTTCCCCGCCGTGCCCGATGTAGCGCTGCACGAGGTTGACCTGCTCGAGGGGAATAAACACCGACTCCTCGCCCGCGTACTCGAGCTGAATGTAGTCGCGCTCGTTGCCGGCGGCACGCATGCGCTGTATGCCCTTGAAGCGGCCGATGCCGTAGTTCACGTGTACGACGTAGTCGCCGGGGCTGAGCTCGACGAACGTATCGATTTCGCGGCTCTGTACCCGCTTCACCGAGCGGGGAGTCCGCTTGCGCCGCCCGAAGATCTCGTTCTCCTCGATGACGCAGATCTTCAGATCACCCGAGCTGAATCCTTGGGAAATGGCGTGGGGGAGCACCCGGGCGCTCGTTCCCTCGAGCATGTGGGAGATCCGCTTCGCCTGACTCTCGGTGTCGGCGAACACGAAGATGTCGTAGCCCGCCTCTTCGAGCCCGGAGAGCTCCTCCTTGAGGAAGTCCACGTTCCCGAAAAACGACCGCGGCGGCGCATAGGAGAACACCGCGTCCGCACCGTCGGAGCGTTCCTGCAGGACGTGGAATCGAATTGCGGCGCTGCGGCGTGCCTCGAGGGTCTCGAAGCCGAACAGGATGCGTTCCGGGCGCGGCGGGTTTCCTTCCCGTCTCGCCTTGCGATAGAGGCCGTCGTACTCCCGCTCGAGGGCATCCGAACCCGAGACAAGACGCTCGTAGTCGGCGTAGACCACTACGCCGTACTCCGCAAGATAGTCGGTGACCGCCGCCGGCTCGTCGAAGGCCAGCGGGTAGTATAGCTCCTCTCCGACGATGCGCCCGTGCTCGCGAAGCTCATCGGGGACCGACCCGCCCCCCTCCGGCGCCTCGGGGAGCTCGCTGAGCCGCCGCTCGAGAACCGCGATACGCTCCTCGTCCCACACCACCTCTCGCATCGGGATGATATCGACCTCGTCGACCTTCGTGCTCGAGCTCTGGGTGAGGGGGTCGAAGAAGGTGATCCGTTCCACCTCGTCGAACGCAAAGACAATGCGAACCGGCTCCTCGTGGCCGGCGAGAAAGATGTCGAGCACCTCGCCGCGAAGCGCGTACTCGCCGTGAACCGACACCCGCGGCACCCGGGTGTAGCCGTAGCGCTCGAGGCGGTCGGCAAGCTCGACGGGGTCGAAACCCGAGCCCCGCTTCACCGTGAACAGCAGCGCCCGAAGGTACTTCGGAGGCGGCACCGGCGTAGCGAGGGCGCGAAGCGGCACCACGTGCACCGCACGCCGGCCGGCAAGGAGGTCGCCCAACGCGCGCGCCCTGCGGCCGAAGATCTCGGAATTGTGTGGGGTGGGCCGGTAGGCAACGGTCTGCCACCAGGGAAAGGGAGCCACCGTCGCACCAAGAAGCTCGAGGTCGTGCTCGAGATGGCGAGCCTCCTGCTCGGTGGGGACCGTTACCAGAAGAGGATGATGGCTCTGTTCGAATAGTCGCGCGAGAACGACGGCAAGGAGGCTGCCTTTCGGGCCCACGACGTCGATGGGGAAACTGCGGCCGCGAAACCGGTGGGCAAGCGTCTTGAAAGGCCCGTAGCTCCTGAGCCGGGATGTTACAAGCTCTGTGAATAATGTTATCATGTATTATTCCGAAAATGTAATAAACGGAGCTGGAGATGCGTCTGTGAAGACCAAATTGCTCATCCTTGCAAGCATGATTCTGTTCGCGGGAAGTACGGCCGGATTCGCCCAGACGGCGGATCTTTCCATCAGGTATTACGACAAGTCGATCTACTTTCCCGGTGACGACATCATCGTCAAGATGATGATCAAGAACGAGTCACCCGAGACCTACCGCTTTCGGCTGGCCGAAAACCGCATGTTCAACATCAATTTCGACGTGCGCACCCTTGCGAACACGCAACTCGATGCTTCCGAGGAATTTAGCAGGGAACGTGCCTCCAATCAACAGGTATTCTACCGGGAAGTCACGCTCGCCCCGGGAGAGGAATACGCATTTACCGAAAACGTTGCCGACTACGTGGATATTCCCGGCGCCGGTATGTACGTCGTACGCGCGCGCTTCTTTCCCGACCTCGTCACAAGCGACGAAGCGGATTCCATCGACTCGGACCGCCTGATGCTCTCGGTGCGGCCTCCGGCCACCGGGACGGACGCGGTCGAGGCGGCCGTGGACGCGGAGACCGGCGAAGTGCTGCGGCGCGTGGATATGCCGCCCGATGAGATCGTCGACTACATGCTGACCGCGCGGCAGCGGGGTCAGTGGAACCGGTTCCTTCTCTATCTCGACGTCGAAAGCATCCTGCGGGCGAACCCGGCACGCGAGCGCCGCTACCTTCGCCTTTCCGAGGAGGACCGTCGGCGGGAAGTGCAGGAGTTCCGCGAGCAACTGCAGCAGCAGACCGTCGAGGACACCATCAACGTCGTGCCCGACGATTACGAAATCGTCCGCACCACCTATACGCCGACCGAGGCTCAAGTGGTGGCGCTGCTGCGATTCCGGTACGACACGTTCACCGAGATCAAGGAATACACCTATTTCCTGCAACGCGAAAACAGCTACTGGGAGATCGACGACTACAACGTAACAAACGTGGGAACCGAATGAAGCTACTACTGATAACGGAGTCCGACGAGCTGCAGGATCGCATCGCGCGCGAGTTCCGGCCCCACCAGGTGGAAATCATCCAGTACTGGAGTCCCCTGAAGGGGATGGACAACCTCGACGAGGTCGCCCCGGATGTGGTGATCTTCAGTGCGGTGGACTTTCCCCGCCACTGGAAGACCTTCCTGATGTTCCTCAGGAACAGCTACGCGCGCGATCGCATCATCTTCGTCCTGCTCGCGAGCGATTCGTTCGACGCGGAGGAGGCTTCCAAAGCTCAGCATCTCGGCGTGAACGCCGTCATTGACGCTTCCCTTCAGAGTCGGCAGGACCTCAATCGGCTCCGGGACATCATTACCCGCTACAAGCGCCTCGACGAGAGCCGCGGGGATTACCGGCACACCCCCGATGAGCTCGACGACATCGATTTCCTGTTTTCCCACCCCCGGCGTCTGCGACTCATCCCGGGAACCGTCGAGGACATCTCGACCACCGGTATCCGTTTCACGCCGCATCGCCCGGAGCTCGTGCAGGACCTCGACAACGGTACCCTGCTGACCTCCTGCTCTCTGCGGGTGGGCGAGGACCACCTCACCGTACACTGCACCGTCGTGCGCAATACCGAGAGCCTCGGCCTCACGTTCCAGGACATCGACGAGGAGGCGCGCCGGCGCATCTCGGCATACCTCGAGAGTCACACCGAGCGCGCCATCGAGCACGCGAGCTCCTGAGCCGACCGGGAGCCGTACCGTCGGCGGCTGCTCACCTCGGAGGCACCGCTTCACAGTGCCGTTCGCAGGCAGTACTTTCTAGATAGGTCTATGTCTGATTCGAGCACACCCGTAATCCCGCACGCCCGATTCTACGAGAAACGGGACGACGGCACGCTTCGCTGCCGGCTGTGTCCTCACAACTGCGTCATCGCGGACGGAAAGCTCGGATTCTGCCGGGTTCGAAAGAACGAGGGCGGCGAGCTCGCCCTCCCCTTCTACGGCGCCGCGAGCGCTCTCGGGATGGACCCCATCGAGAAAAAACCGCTCTTTCACTTCCATCCCGGCAAGCCCATTCTTTCGGTCGGATTTCTCGGCTGTTTCATGCGCTGCCCGTTCTGCCAGAATTACCGCATTTCCCAGTCGACGGTGGCCCATACCGAGTACGTCTCCCCGGATGATCTCGTCTCCCTCGCACAGCGCGAGTCCTCCTTCGGCATCGCCTACACCTACAACGAGCCCGCCATTCACGCCGAGTACGTTCTCGACTCGGCCGAGCGCGCGGCGAGGGCGGGCCTCAAGAACGTGATCGTTACTGCAGGGTATCTCAATGAAGACTCCGCGAGGGAGATCTACGGTGCCATGGACGCCGCCAACATCGATCTCAAAGGGTTTCAGGAGGAGTTCTATCGAAAGGAGCTTCGCGGCGGCCTCAGAGAGGTGCTTCGCGGGATAGAGATCGCTTCGGAGCGCTGCCACGTGGAGATCACCACTCTCGTCATTCCGGGCAAGAACGACTCAGACGAGGAGACCCGCGAAATCGCGAAGTTCATCGCCGGTCTCGATCGCAACATTCCCCTCCACATGTCGGCCTACTACCCGACGTACAACTATACCACCCGGGCGACCAGTCCCGAGCACCTGCTCTCGCGCATCGAGATCGCGAGGGAACACCTCAACTTCGTCTATCCCGG
>CAZWNS010000005.1:50029-70058 GCA_964635245.1 uncultured Spirochaetaceae bacterium | reverse complement strand
CTTCCAAGCTGGTGATGCGGGTTCGATTCCCGTCGGTCGCTTTTCTTTAAGTCCCCCGGACAGCGTCACACCTCTGCAGGCACCTCACGAATCGCGGGCGGGCGCGTTGCTCACCGATCCGTGGAGGACGGCGGTTCGTCCGAATCTTCACTCAATCTCGATACTTTCTTGACGATATCTTGACAAATACCGGCGGCGCTGCGATGCTGGGGCTGTGAGGAGGTGAGCAGCTTCCTATGTGGCCCATTCGTTCGGGATTCGCAGTCGTCGTTGCCGCAGCGATACTTCTAACGCTCGCATATGCATGTGACGGTTTCTACCTCCTGCAGCAGAGTCTCGGATATTTCCGTACCGTCGTGCTCGCCCGCGACATCGAGACCCTCCGTGCCGAAGGAAATCTCGACGCATCCACAGAGGCGCTCTTCGATCGCGTGGAAGAGATTCGCCGGTTCGCCTACGGGGAACTGGGACTCGAGCGCAGCAAGAACTTCACGCGATACAGCAAAGTGCAGCGCGACTACCTTCTGATGGTCGTCTCGGTTGTTGCCGAGGACCGGCTGCAGCGTGCCACGTGGAGCTACCCGGTCGTCGGTGAGCTGTTCTATCGGGGCTTTTACGACAGCAGCCGCGCATTCGACGTGGCGACGCACTTCGCCTCGCAGAACTACGACGTTCTGATCCGGGAGGTCGACGCGTTCAGCAGCCTCGGCTATTTCCCCGATCCCCTTTACAGCTTCATGTCCGACTACAGCGACTACCGGCTTGCCAACCTCATCATTCACGAAGAGATGCACGCAACGTTGTGGCTGGACGGACAGAATGCCTACAACGAAGAAATCGCTACGTTCGTGGGTGACGAGGGAGCGGCACAGTTCATACGGGAGAAATACGGCGCGGGGTCCGAAGAATACCGAGCCATCGCGGACGGGCGGGCCGACCGCCGCACGTATCGACGGCTCATGAGCCGGCTCTACGAAGAGCTCTCGGCTGCCTACGACGCGCTCGACTCCCGTGAGAAGCGCCTCGAGGCAAAGGAGCGCATCTTCGAGGATTTTCGCGACCGCCTTCGCGAAGACTACGATCAACTGTTCCGCACCGACCGCTACCGCGGCGCCGCGGACCGGCCCCTCGATAACGCGCGCGTGGACGCGAGTTACAAGTACGGCGGTGATCTCTCACTGTACTACGAACTCTACCGGGAGCTCGATAACGATCTCTCCGCCGTCGTGCAGGTCATGAAGGAGAGCGCCATCCAACCCGAGATGCCGCGAGAGTACATCCGCGAGCGTCTCGAGAACGAGCGACGCCCCGCCGGGCATGACACCTGAACCGCTACCTGGAGATCGTTGCATAGGACCCTTCACCGGCCCGCGAAACGACGATATCCTCCCCTGCTTGCGGCGGGGGGATGAAGTCTACTATAGTGCGGGATAATGCCGTGGCGCGCAGCTACGCGCCATGGTCGGTTTCTATTCCATCAGAGGTTATCCGGTGACGCAGGTCTCAAAGCTCGTTTCGATCCTTGTCCCCTTGTTCGCGCTGGTTCCCGAGACGTTACTCGCCGCCGAGGCAGCCTCAGCCACGGCGGCAGCCACCATGCCCTGGTGGGGATGGGCGATCGTACTGTTCTTCTTCTCGCTCCTGCTCGGGATTGTCGCCGCCCTCGGTGGCGTGGGCGGCGGCGTGCTCT
This sequence comes from uncultured Spirochaetaceae bacterium, assembly GCA_964635245.1. Lineage (GTDB taxonomy): Bacteria > Spirochaetota > Spirochaetia > DSM-27196 > PWMO01 > JAAAOH01. Next base: position 68,368 of record CAZWNS010000005.1, on the reverse strand, counting down.
TCGTCCCGATAGTCAGCGCACTGTTCCCGTTCCACCTGGATTATGTGCGTGGGGCCGGATTGATGGTCGCTCTCTTCGGCGCGCTTGCGGCAGCCCCCACGTTTCTCAGAAAGCGGCTCGCAAGCCTGCGCCTCGCCATCCCGCTTTCCCTTGTCGGCTCCGTTGCCTCCATCGCCGGAGCTATGGTCGGCCTGGCGCTTCCGGTATACATCGTGGAGATCACGCTCGGGATTCTCGTCGTAGCGGTCGTTGCCCTCATGCTCAGATCACGGAACGACGGACCCGACTCCCGCGTCCCCGATGCGCTGTCCACGGCACTTGCGATACACGGCGTCTACTACGACGAGCAGCGTGGCGCCGAGGTGTCCTGGAACGTCCATCGGTTTGGGCTCGGCCTTCTCGCCTTCGCCGGAATCGGGTTTCTCGGAGGCGTGTTCGGTGTCGGCGCCGGCTGGGCAAATGTTCCGGCGCTCAACCTCCTGCTCGGCGCACCACTGAAGATAGCCGTCGCCACAAGCGGTCTCGTCATCAGCATTAACGGCACCGCCGCCGGCTGGATCTATCTGAACCGCCAGGCCGTGCTGCCACTGATTACGGTCCCCAGCGTCGCAGGTATCATGATCGGGACCCGCCTCGGGGCGGCCATGCTCGGAAAAGCGCGACCGGAGGCAATCCGATGGTTGGTGATAGTGGTTCTCTTTCTCTCAGGCGTGCGATCAATTCTCAGTGGAAGCGGAGTGATGTAACACATGCTGCGAAACAACACCGACAGCCGTGAGCCGGAGCCGTTCTACGCGCGGATACTCCGTCGCGTGGTCAACTTCGGAACGATCTTCATGCTTGTGAGTTTCGTTATCTACGCCTTCGACATCCTTCCGTCGGTGACGGCGGCCGACAGGGTTCCGACGGCGTGGCACCTTCCCGCCGACGAAGGGGCGCCGCTCATAGGACGCCCACCCCTGTGGCACTGGCTCAGCCACCCCGACCGCCCGGACCTGCTCACGCTGGGCTCCCTCACCGTTCTGGCCGCCACAACGCCGATCGCCTTCATCGCACTGAGCGTACGCTTTCTGCGGCGCCGGGACTTTGCCTACGCACTCATGGTGCTCATGCAGCTCGGTGTCCTGCTGCTGGCCGCCAGCGGGATGATTGGGTAGCTCCTCCGATCGTGTCAACATGTATACTTATATATACAGCACGCCCTCGGTAGTCCCTCGCTGAGCGCGGTGGGCCTTAGCATGTCTTATATAGTATACACACCTTGCGCTTCGTCTGCGCTTGCTACGCGGATTCTCGCCATGTATAGTTTTGTCCATGCGCTACGAGACTCTTATCATGCACTACCCGGAAGGAGACACCGTCGAGCTCGACACCCCGTTGTCCTTCGGAGATCTCGTCGACGTGAGTGGTAACCGCCTCTCCCCTCCCCTTCCGACAACCAGAATGATCGTCTTCCGCGTCCGATCCATCACCACCGAGGAGGAGCGAAACCGCGACGTGCGAAACTTCTACCTCGAGCAGGTGTTCCCCGACGAACTTCGCGACTACGTGTAATCGCCGTCGCCCTCGGGCGCCGGGCGCCGGTCGTATTGCCCTGAGCCGGCCAGGCGGGTAGCATCGCCCTATGAAACTCTACATCGTTACCGGAAGCTCGCGAGGTCTCGGCCTTGCCATAGCCACACAGGTTCTCCAGAAGGATGCGCTCGTTCACACGGTCTCGCGGCAGCAAAACGAAGAGCTCGCCGAAGCCGCGGCCGACGCCGGCGCGCAGCTGACACAGCACACGTTCGATCTCAGCGATACCGCGCGCATCCCCGATCTCATCGGCACCATGCTGCCGGCCGCGGACGGCGACTCCTTCGAAGAGTCGATGCTCGTGAACAACGCCGGTGTGCTCGACCCGCTGGGCCCGGTCCGCGCGTACTCCCCGGGAGCGCTTTCGACGAATGTGGCGGTGAATCTCACCGCGCTCATGCAGCTCACCGCCTCATTCCTCGCCGCCACGAGCTCGGCCGCCTACCCCCGAACGGTCGTAAACATCAGCTCCGGGGCGGCCACGAAGCCCTACGAGGGCTGGGGCGCCTACTGCGCCACCAAGGCGGCGGTGGAGATGTTCACCCGTGTCACCGCTCTCGAGGAGCGAGAGCGCGGAGCCGCGCGTATCGTTGCCGTGGCCCCCGGCGTGGTCGACACCGATATGCAGGCGCGCATACGCGGGACGTCGGAGGAGCAGTTTCCCCTGCGGTCAAAGTTCGTCGATCTGAAGGAGTCGGGAAAGCTCTCCGATCCGGCGGCAGCCGCCTCACTGGTACTCCGCGCCGCACGAGATCCTCAGGTGGAATCCGGCAGCTGCATCGACGTCCGCACGCTCTACGGCGGCTGACTGCCGGCGCGCGGCGGCAACGCTACTCGAAGCCGGCGAACATCGCCTCGCGCGCTTTGGCGAGGTTGAAATCCATGAAGTTCGGATACTTGTCTTTGCACCAGAAGGCAACGTGGAGACAGTTCATCACCGATGCCCACCGCAGGGCGTCCTCGTCGTAGCGGGTGACCGACTCGTAGCCGTCGAGAAACGCCCGCCGTGACTCCTCGGTGTTCATGTAGTTTCGCCGCTCGCGCAGTATCCAGGCAAGCTCGTACTCGCGCCATCCCAGCCCCGCGGCCTCCCAGTCGAGCAGTGCGGTGACCGAGCCGTCTTGCACCAGCGCGTTTGCGTCGTTGAGGTCTCCGTGCACGAACACGATGTCCTTCTCCGGCGGCGGATTGTACTGCAGCCACAGCACGATTTCGCGAAAGCGGGGCTCCTCCACCTCCTCCTCACCGAGAAACGAGTAGAGGGCGGTCCGCTGGTTCATTTCCCACTGCATGCCGGAGGTGTGGAGCTTTCCGACCCACACGCCGAGATCGTACAGCGTCGACTCGAGACGTGAGGCATCGTGGTGAGGGCTGTACGGCTTGAGGAAGTCGCGAAGCATAACCCCCGGGAGTTCCTCGAGGGCCATGAACTCCCGTGCGGCGACACCGTGCCACAGCACCCGGGGGACGGGAAACCGCCGCTCGCTCAACGCCTGCAGCACGGCAAGCTCGTTCGCGATGGAGGCTCTCGTTCCCTTCGTGACCTTGAGGTAAAAGGTGAACTTCCGGTCACTGCGCTTGCCCTCGATCCGGTACACGGAGTTCATCTCCGCGGTACGGTCACGTTCCGAGGTGATGATGCTGACGTCGTCCGGTAAGGCGTACGAGGGAACTGTCATTCCCCGGCACTCTATCAGATTCCGCCGCGTGTGCTAGCGTTGGAAATCGGGAATATCGAGGTAATCAACGACCTCATCACAGAGCTCGGCGAGCATCACGACCCCCTGCTTCACGGTCCGACCACGAAGCACGTTCTCCCGGTCTATCGAGGTGTACTCGAGCTCGTCCTCGGCGTTCTGACAGAGGATACCCTCACCCTCGATGTCGGCCGTCAGCTCGTGCGCGAAACGGCCGAGGCGCGTGAAGAAACGGTCGGCCTCGATAAAGAGGTTATGGCGCATCTCCACGAGCCGTTTGAGGATGTCCTGCTCGTACGATTTGGAATACTCGCCGGTACGAATACGTTCGGCCTCGACAATGTAGTCGTCGCGGTGGCGCGCAAGACTGCTGAAGAGGTTATAGAACGTGTCGCGCTCGAGGGAAAACTTCACGTCGAGCCTGAGTTTTCGCTCGGTCAGCATTCCGAGGAACTCATCATCGAAATACTGCGAGTAGAGAAAGACCGCCTGCACATCACGCTCGTGCGTCGAGACTCGCTGCAGGAGCTCAGGATAGCGATCCGGCAGGGAGGCGAGGTAGGGAAAGTCGACGGCCTCTCCCCCGAGGGCCGCCGCGTCGCTTCCGGTTTCGCCGCCGGCAAACAGGTTCCCGGATTTGATTCGCTGCTGCTCGAGCTTACTGAGCTCCTCGACAATCGACGTCCGACTGAACGCGTTCCGGCTACCCTTGAGCTTCCCCTGCAGGCGTCGTATCCGCTGCTCGACACTCGACGTCTTGTCTTCGAAATAATCCTTCATGACAAGCCCCACTCGCCCGGCCTCAGAACACAGCCTTCAGCCCGGCGCCATACAGAATTCCGCTGGCTCGGAACATAGAGTACGCGGTCTCGAGGAGTACCAGATCGTTTTCCTCAGCAGCCTGTTTCATGTCGTCGGTCGCACGTTTGTCGCGGACGAGCAGGACCGTCGTGATGTCCGCCATGGTGGCCGTCCGCACCGTCTGCGTGTTTGAGAGTCCGGTAATCAGAAGTACGTTGTCCTGCATGATCGTCAGTACGTCGCTCATGAGGTCGGAAGAAAACCCGTAGAATACTTCATGTTCCCGGCGATCACCCACGGCGATTCGACCATCGACGGCCTCGATTATTTCCGCTATCGTCATTCCTTATCCCATGCATGCGGCGTTGGGTGTATTCCTGACACCACCGCAAGGTTAGTCTTCGGCGGGGCAAAAATCAAGTAGACACGGCACGAGCCTCAACGGCCGGCCGTCGCGCCTCGAGCGGACCGCGGATGGTATCCTGCAGATGCTCCGCCAACTCCCGCCGCGAAAGGCGGGAGACCGTCCGGGCCGGAACCACTTTGTGCAGGGTGAGACGCACCGGTGCCGGGGTGACAACACCACGCTCCTCGAACAGGCGGAAGGTCCCATCTATGGTGACGGGGAGGACGGGAGCCCCGGCGTCCTTGGCGAGTTTCATGGAACCGGGCTTGAAGTCGGCCATCCGACGGCTGCGGCTACGAGTCCCTTCGGGAAACAGTATCATTGCCTGACCGGCTCGGATTCGCCCGGCGGCGCGCTCTATGGCGGCAAGCGCCTGTCTTGCGCTGTGGCGTTCGATAAAGACGCAGTGCATGGCCCGCATCCACCAGCTGATAATCGGCAGACGGGTCAGCTCCTTCTTCGCGATGAATCCGACGAGCCGCGGAACGAAACCGACCACCAGTAGTATGTCGGCGTCCCCCTGGTGGTTCGAAACCACGCACAGCGGCCCCTCTCGAGGCGGGCGGGCCCGCATGTCCACCTCGACCGGAACACCGCCGAACCACAGCAGGTGGCGGGCCCAGGCGCCGGTAATCATGCCGAGCGCGCGGTCGTGGGCCCGTTCGCCACCGAAGAGGCGCACGAGGCCGAGAACGGGAAACACAAACAGGGTGAGCATCATCAGAACTACCAGATAGGCGAAGAAAGCCACGGTTCTCAGCATGGATCGCTTTACCTTATCACAGCATCATACGCTGGAAAACACGCCCGGAGCGGGCCGCGGTCGCCGCAGACGTGGCGGCCGGAGGGTAGATGACCGGCGGCCCCCGTTGATACATTTGATCACGCCGGGGGGCCGTCTTGAAAGGTCGAATATTCCTGATTCTTACCATTGTTCTGGTCGCCGTGGACCTGCTCGTTCCATACCTCGTCCTTGCGGATGTGCCGAGCTTTGCGGCGAGCTTTCTCTTCTGGACCGGGTTTACGCTTGTCGTCATCCTCGCAGCGGCGTGGTACATACGCCGGTGGGGTGAGAAATGAGACCGCTCTACGTCTGGACGGCGATGATACTGTGGACCGGCGTTTCGGCCTGGATCGCGACCGCTGCGCGCCGACGTATGGGCGCCGGCGCCTCGGAGTTCTTCATCGGTGGCCGCCGCCTGCGTGGCTTCGTCTCGGGCATGACCTACGCGGCGACCACCTACAGCGCGTTCATGCTCGTCGGCCTGGTCGGTCTCACCTACCGCTCGGGGGTGGGCGCACTCGGCTTCGAGATGACCTACCTCATTTTTACGGTCATCTTTCTCGTGGTATTCGGACCCCGTTTCTGGCTCGTGGGAAGGCGGCATGAGCACATTACCCCCCCGGAGTTGCTCGCGCACCGCTACGAGAACAGAAGCGTCGCCGTCGTGGCCGCGGCCATTTCCTTCGTCATGCTCATCCCCTATTCGTCGGTGCAGCTCATGGGGGCGGGATTTCTCGTCGAGGGACTCTCCGATGGGCGGATTCCCTTCATGGCCGGCGTGCTCGTGATGGCGCTTCTCTCGGGGTTCAGCGCATGGTGGGCCGGAATGAGGAGCGTTGCCTGGACCGACGCGTTTCAGGCCGTCACGATGCTCGTCACCTCCGTGGTCGCACTGGGTTTCGTGGCGTTTCAGTTCTTCGGCTCGCCGGGTGAGTTCGTCACTACGGTGACCGAGCGTAACCCGGAGCTTCTCAGGTTCGACTGGGATCCGAAACTCTTCATCGGCCTCACGCTGCCCTGGGCGTTCTTCGCGCTGACGAACCCTCAGGTTTCCCAACGGATGTACGTGCCCGACACCATTCTGAGCCTCAAACGAATGATCATCTACTTTGCCGCCTTCGGCTTTCTCTACACCATCATCAGCACACTGTTCGGGTATCAGGCGGCCGCGCTGCTTCCGGGGCTGGAGAGCCCGGACGCGGCCATGCCGACCCTTCTGACCCGGGTGCCGACCCTCCTGGGTCTGGTGATCTTCATCGGCATCTTTGCGGCGGCGACATCTACGCTCGGCTCGATCATTCTCACGTTGAGCTCTCTCTTCGTCAGAGACATCGTCAAGCACATGAACCCGGACGTACCGGAGCGGATCGAGCGGCGGCTCGGCCGCGCGGCCATGCTCGTGCTGTTGGCGGCCTGTATCGTGTTTGCCTGGTTCAGACCCGGGCTCATCACGGTGATCTCCAGCATGGCGTCCGGCGGATTACTGGTGATGGCTCCCGCCATTATCGGTGCCTTCTTCTGGAGGCGGGGCACCGCCGCCGGGGCGCTCATCTCCATGTCGGCGGGCGGGGTGCTGACCGCCCTCATGTACCTCGCGAACATCTATCCCCTCGGCTGGTGGCCCTCGGTATGGGGCGCCGCGGTAACGACCCTGCTCTACGTGGGAGTGAGCCTGGTCACCGCGCCGCCGTCCGGCGCCGGGGAGTTTATCGACCGGCTCAATGAGGAGCTCGAAGCCGGGGGATTCCGCCGTTCGCGGCGTTGACAGCCGGCACTGCTTCGGGTCATCGTTTCCTGTGCAACGGAGCATATTCAGCAATCTCTCACCTCTCGATCACCGCTACTATGTGGCGAATCGGGAGTTATTCGACCGCCTCGCGGAATACCTGAGCGAAGATGCGACGGTCACCTACATCGTGCGCGTGGAGGCGGCGCTGCTCGATGCCCACGTAGACGCCTTCTTCGACGGCGACGGCGAGCTTCACGAGGCCGTGGCCGGTCTGTTCGAGCGTGTTACCCCCGAAGAGGTCTACGCGGAAGAGGAGCGAACTCAGCACAACATCCGCGCGGTGGTGAATGTCGCCCAGCGCTACCTGCCGGAGCCACTTCGCCCGTTCGTCCACCTCGGCGCTACGTCGATGGACATACTCGATACCGCCACGGCTCTTCGCTATCGCGACGCGGTTTCGCACGTGGTGCTGCCGCTTCTCGCGGACCTGCAGCGGGAGCTCATCGCTCTCGGCCGGCGCGGGCTCGAAACCCCGCAGGTCGGCCGCACTCACGGGCAACACGCCGTTCCTATCACCTTCGGATTCGCGGTTTCCTCCTATGTGGCTCGACTCGGCGGCGCAATCGAGGAGATTCGACGGCGGGCGGGAGAGCTCGTCGGGAAACTCTCCGGAGCGGTTGGCGCCTACAATGCCACCTCGGTCCTTTCCCCCGACCCGCGCGAGCTCGAGCGCCGCGTACTCGGCGCCCTCGGGCTCAAACCGGCGGAGGTGGCCACGCAGATCGTCCCGCCGGAGCCCATGCTTCATCTCCTCCACGGCATGAATACCGCCTTCGGGATCCTCGCCAACATCGCCGACGACTTCAGACACCTGCAGCGAAGCGAGATCGCCGAGGTGGCGGAGGCATTCGGCGAGCGGCAGATCGGCTCCTCCACGATGCCGCAGAAGCGCAATCCCTGGAACAGCGAGCATGTGAAGAGCCTCTGGAAGGCGTTTGCGCCGCGGATCATGACGGCCTACATGGACCAGATCTCGGAGCACCAGCGGGATCTGTCGAACTCCGCCTCGAGCCGCTTCATCGCCGAATACGTCACCGGGTTCGTTGCCGCCTGCGAGCGCATGCGGCGCGTCACGGCCCGCATTGTCGTGGATCACCGGCGCATGAAGTCGAACCTGTCCCTGCGGGGCGACAGCGTGCTCGCGGAGCCCGCCTACATCCTTCTCGCGCTGTCGGGACTTCCCGACGCTCACGAGGCGGTCAGACGCGCGACCCTCGAAAGCGAAACGGAGGGAATCAGCCTCAAGGATGCCCTCGCGCGCGACGCGGACATCTGGAGGCGGATATCGGACACGCTGAGACGGACCGCCGGCGCGGATGCGTCGGAGTTCTTCTCTCAGCCCGAGCACTACAGCGGGCGTGCGGCGCAGACCGCGGCAGCCGTCTTTGATCGGTTCGAGCGCACGCTCGACCGCGACGCAACGGAACGGACATGACGGTCCTCTACGTCGAGAAGAAGCCCGCGTTCCGCTCCCGGGCCGCCTCGGTTCATCGCGAGATCCGCGACATCCTCGGCATCGCGGGGGTGACCGCGGTACGGCTCATACAACGATACGACGTGGATGATTCTACGGTCCCCCTGTCCGCGCGGGCGCGGGACACCGTGTTCTCCGATCCGGTAACGGACCTCGTCCACGACGAGATCGTCCTCGATGCGGAGGAAACCGCATTTGCCTGGGCCTATCACGCCGGGCAGTTCGACCAGCGTGCCGACTCCGCGGCGCAGGCGCTTCGGCTGATCACAGGGACCGGCGACGTCGAGGTTCGCTGCGCCCAGGTCGTCGTCCTTCTCGGAGAGGTGTCCGCCTCCGATCTCGATCGAATCGTGGCGTATGTGGTGAATCCGGTCGACTCGGAGGTGGTGCCCGTCGATCCCCGCGCGCGTCGGGGCACGAACGCCGCGGGGCGGACACCGCGTGCCGTCGAGCCGCCGGCGGGTCTCATCGAAGCACTGCGAGACGCCGACGCGCGGGCCGATATCGGACGACGCCTCGGACTCGCGATGAGCGCGGCGGACCTCGATGTGCTCTGCGCGCACTTTTTCGATGTCGAGGGGCGGGCGCCCACCGAAGTCGAGCTCGCGGTAATCGATACCTATTGGTCGGACCACTGCCGCCACACGACGTTTCTGACCGAGCTCACGGCTGTGGTCATCGAGGCGGCGCCCGGTCTCGAGCGGCTCCGGATGGATTACGCGCGCTACGGCAGTCTTCGCCGCGAGCTCGGGCTTACCGGGCCCGAGACGCTCATGGATATGGCGACCATCGCAGCCCGCGTCCTTCGCGCACGGGGCACGCTCGACGATCTGGAAGTCTCCGACGAGGTCAACGCCGCCTCCCTGCGGGTAGTCGGCCCCGGCGGCGAGCCGTGGCTTCTCATGTTCAAGAACGAGACGCACAACCACCCCACCGAGATCGAGCCCTTCGGCGGTGCCTCGACCTGTCTCGGCGGGGCCATACGGGATCCCCTCTCGGGGCGCGCCTACGTCTACCAGGCCATGCGTGTCAGCGGCAGCGGCGACCCCCGCACGCCGGTCTCCGAGACGCTGCCCGGCAAGCTCCCGCAACGAACCATAACAACGGAGGCCGCCCGGGGCTTTTCGTCCTACGGGAACCAGGTCGGCCTCGCCACGGGCTTCGTCGACGAGCTCTACCACCCCGGCTATGTCGCGAAGCGGATGGAAATCGGAGCCGTTTGCGGCGCCGTCCCGCAGTCGCAGGTACGGCGCGAGGCACCTGCGGTCGGGGACCAGATTCTGCTCGTCGGAGGCCGCACGGGACGGGACGGGTGCGGCGGGGCCACCGGCTCGAGCAAGGCCCATGACGGGTCATCCATCGAGCAGGCCGGCGCCGAGGTCCAGAAGGGGAACCCGCCGGTCGAGCGCGCACTGCAACGCCTGTTTCGTCGGGCGGATGTAGCGCCTCTCATCAAGCGCTCGAATGACTTCGGCGCGGGCGGTGTGTCGGTTGCCGTCGGAGAGCTTGCCGACGGCGTGGATATTCTCCTCGATGCGGTGCCGGTGAAGTATCGGGGGCTGACCGCGACGGAGCTCGCCATAAGCGAAAGCCAGGAGCGGATGGCGGTGGTCGTCGACCCCTCAGACGCCCACCTCTTCATTCAGCGGGCCCTCGAGGAAAACCTCGAAGCGACGCCTATCGCCGCGGTAACCGACAGCGGCCGCCTGCGCATGTATGCGCGCGGGGCGGTTGTCGCGGACATCGCGCGGTCCTTCCTCGAGACAAACGGTGCACCGAGGACGGCGCGGGCCCTCATCCGGGCTCCTGCGCCGCACACGGGGCGGTCTCGCGCCGCCCCGGCCCTCGGCCCCGAGGGCTGGCTGTCGCGGCTGCGTGAGCCGGATGTCGCCGCCCGGCGCGGCCTTGTCGAAACCTTCGATTCCACGATCGGCGCCGGTACCGTCCTCCTGCCCTTCGGCGGTCGCTATCAGGGCACACCCGAGGAGGCTACCGTATGTGAGCTCCCTGCAGCGGCCTTCTCCGGGGAACGCGGAGCGGCTCAGGCCGGCGGACCGGCCGGCGGACCGGCGGCCGCGCCGGCCGCCGCACCGGTAAGCGCCATGGCCTACGGCTTCGATCCCGTGCTCTCACAGCGATCCCCCTACCATGGGGCCTATCTCGCGGTGGTGGAGTCGGTCTGCAGGCTGCTCGCCGTCGGCGCCTCCCTTTCCGCCGTCCGTCTCAGCCTGCAGGAGTACTTTCCCCGTCCGGGCGACGACCCGGAGCGCTGGGGACTGCCGGCCGCGGCCCTTCTCGGGGCTCTCGGAGCGCAGCTCGACCTCGGCGTGCCCGCCGTGGGCGGCAAGGACAGCATGTCGGGAACCTTCGAACATCTCGATGTACCCCCGACGCTCGTATCGTTTGCCGTGTCGAGTTTTCCGGCCCGCTACGCCACCGGTGCCGCCTTCAGTGAGCCCGGATCCGCGATACTGCTTCTGGAGACCCCGACCGACGCCGACGGACTGCCCGACACGGCGGCGCTCACCTCCCACGCGGCGCGTCTGTCGGCCCTGCGCGAGCGCGGGGCGCTGCGCGCGGCCGGGACCCTTCGTGCCGGAGGGCTCGTGGCGGCCGTCTCCCGCGCATGCCTGGGAAACCGCATCGGCGCCGACATCGACCTCGGCGCGCTCGGAGATCCGGCCCTCGCCCGCTACGGAAGCTTCTATGTCGAGGTGCCGGCGGAGGAGGGTGACCGGCTCTCCTCGGACGCACGGGCGGGAGCCGCCCGGGTGATCAACCTCGGGCGGACCCGGGGAGACAGCATTCGCACCTCCGAATGGACGCTCCCGCTCTCGGCGGTGGCGGAGGCGCTCGAGTCGCCCTTTGAAGCCGTGTTTCCCACGCGAGCCGCCGGGACTCCCGCGGCCGACTCCCGGGGTTCGTCCGGCACCCCCGCGGCCCGCCCTTCGCGCCCGCGGGCCCGTCGCAGCGGCGCCCTTGCCCGACCGCGCGTGCTCGTTCCGGTCTTTCCGGGGACGAACTGCGAGACCGATACCGCACGGGCCTTCGAGGCTGCGGGCGCCGAGGTCGAGGAGATTGTCTTTCGAAACATGGGGCCGGAGATGACGGCGGAGTCCGTTGAGCGCCTTGCAGCCGCGCTCGCGAGATCGCATATTCTGGCCCTGGCGGGAGGGTTCAGCGCGGGGGATGAGCCGGACGGATCGGGAAAGTATATCGCCGCCGCCTTTCGCGCCCCGCGTCTCGCCGATGCGGTCGGTGAGCTGCTCGACACCCGCGACGGGCTCATTCTCGGCATCTGCAACGGGTTTCAGGCGCTCGTGCGCCTCGGGCTCGTTCCGTTCGGCGAGATTCGAGCCCGCACTCCCGATGACCCCGTCCTCGCGACCAACGCAGTCGGACGACACGTGGCCGCGATGGTGCGCACCCGTGCAACCTCGCCCCTGAGCCCGTGGTTGAACGCCGCGGACCCGGAGATCATCTACGCCGTTCCCGTCTCCCACGGTGAGGGTCGGTTTGTCTGCGGGGAAGAGCTCCTACGCTCCCTGTGGGGGAATGGACAGGTGGCCACACAGTATGTAGACTACGAGGGTGTGGCAGCCACCGAGATGCCGTGGAACCCCAACGGCTCCGTTGACGCTGTGGAGGCCGTGAGCTCTCCCGACGGACGCGTGCTCGGGAAAATGGCTCACTCGGAACGGGTTCGCCCGGGCCTCTACAAGAACTTCCCGGAAACGGGAGACATGGGGATCTTTGAAAGCGGGGTACGCTACTTTGCGTAGTCCGCAGCGGAAACGTGCATCCATATAGTCCCGATAATACGGTTCGGGAGTATCTACAGGGGGACCGAGAATCCTCCTACTATGGGTGGAACGACTCTCACCATGTGCCGCAACCCCGGCAGAGTGTTTCGCCTATAGCCGCTTGCAACGATACGCGCAAGGAGGCTCGTCATGAGCAGGCTACTCTACGAGGGGAAGGCGAAAGAGGTTCTCGAGTCGCAGGATCCCGGCCGCATCGTCATGCGATACAAGGACGATGCAACCGCCTTCAACGGACGGAAACACGACCGGATCACCGACAAAGGCGTGCTGAACAACCGCATCTCCTCGCTTCTGCTGGGGTTTCTCGAGGAGCACGGGGTTCGCACGCACTTCATCGAACAGCTGTCCGAGCGCGAGCAACTCTGTCGCCGGGTCACCATCATCCCGCTCGAAGTGATCGTGCGAAACCGCGCGGCGGGCAGCATGGCCCGGCGCCTGGGACTTGCCGAGGGTACCGCTCTGTCCACGACGGTGCTCGAGCTCAGCTACAAGAACGACGAGCTCGGGGATCCTCTCATCAACGATTATCATGCCGTCGGCATCGGTCTTACGACCTTCGAGCAGCTGGAGGAGATCTACGCGATTGCGCGTACGGTAAACGACCTTCTCGGCTCCCTCCTTCGCGAAGCCGGAATCGAGCTCATCGACTTCAAGCTGGAGTTCGGCACCGATGAGAAGGGCGAGCTTCTTCTCGCCGACGAGGTGAGCCCGGACACCTGCAGATTCTGGGATCTCGAGACCGGCGAGAAGATGGACAAGGACCGGTTCAGGCAGGATCTCGGTCGGGTGATCGAGGGATACCGGGAAGTGCTCGCGCGGCTCGAGAGGTAAGCGTATGCCCACATACGATTGCGACACGGATCACTTTGTCGAGGAATGCGGGGTCTTCGGCGCCTATTTCCCTGATGCCGACGAGGAGCGCAGGGCGCAACTCTCCCGCATCGTCTATTACGGCCTGTACTCGCAACAGCACCGCGGGCAGGAGAGCGCGGGCATGGTGCTCGACGACGGGGACGAGTTCCAGGTGTACAAGCAGCTCGGCCTCGTCGCCGAGGTGTTCTCGGACGATATTCTCGACGGTCTGCGCGGGCACGCCGCGGTCGGCCACGTGCGCTACTCCACACGCGGCACCAACTCGGTCACCAACGCCCAGCCCCTGGTCGGACAGTCGCGCCTCGGGCCGCTCGCCATCGCACACAACGGCAATCTCGTAAACGCACCGGTCATCCGCGATCTCCTCGAAGACTCGGGGGTCATGTTCCAGACATCCAGTGATTCCGAGGTCATCCTCAACCTCCTTGCCCGCGGCTCTCGATACGGCCTCCAACGCGCGCTGTCTGATACGATGCGAACGGTACAGGGGGCATTCTCGGTGGTAATCCTCACCCGGGAGGGCCTTGTCGGCGTGCGCGACCCCAACGGCATCCGCCCTCTGTGCATCGGCTCGCTCGAAGACGGCTACGTCATGGCCTCGGAGAGCTGCTCCCTCGACGCGGTCGGCGCGGAGCTCGTGCGCGACGTCGAGCCGGGGGAGATCGTCATCATCACCGATGACGGCGTTGCGTCGGTGAAGACCTCCGAGCGCACGGCGCTTCGCACCTGCTCATTCGAGTTCATCTACTTCGCCCGGCCCGACTCGACCATCGACGGGGCGGACGTATACGAGACCCGGCGCCGTGCCGGTGCGCAGCTGTTTGCGGAAGCGCCGGTGGGGGCGGACCTTGTTGCCGGTGTTCCCGACTCCGGTGTCGTTGCCGCTCTCGGCTATGCCGAAGCCTCGGGCATACCCTTCGGCATGGCCCTCATCAAGAACAAGTACGTGGGCCGGTCCTTTATCGCCCCGTCGCAGAAACTCAGAGAGCAGGCGGTACACGTCAAGCTGAACGTGCTTGCCGGAAACGTTCGCGGAAAGCGGGTGATACTCATCGACGATTCCATCGTCCGCGGCACGACGTCGAGGCGTCTCGTCGCCATGCTCAAGGAGGCGGGCGCCACCGAGGTCCACGTTCGGGTCGCCTCCCCGCCGGTTTACTTTCCCTGCTATTTCGGCATCGACACGCCGTCCCGGCGCGACCTGGCCGCGAGCCGCGGCGTGGAGGACATTCGCGATATGACCGGCGCCGACAGCCTGTCCTTCCTCTCGGTGGACGGACTGCTTGCCTCTCTCGGGTCCGAGACCCGGTTCTGCACCGGATGCTTCACGGGCGTCTATCCGGTGGCGGCGCCGCTCGAGGAAGACAAGCTCGCGATGGAGCATCGATAGCCGTGGCAACCTATCGCGAATCCGGCGTCCACATCGACGAGGCGGCACGGCTGCTCGCTCTCATTCGCGAGAGAGCGGGCGATCTCGGCGGCGGGATCGGGGCCTTCGGCGCGTTCTTCGAGCTGCCGCGGATGCGTCGGCCGGTGCTCGTATCCTCCACCGACGGTGTCGGAACGAAGCTCGAGCCCGCCCTTGCGGCGAGGCGATATCGCGAGATCGGACAGGACTGCGTCGCCATGTGCGCCAACGACATTCTCTGCCACGGGGCGGTGCCGCTGTACTTTCTCGACTACCTCGCCTGCGGAGCTCTCGATGCCGGGGTAGCGGCGGAGATTGTCGGCGGCATGATCGACGCCTGTGCGCAGATCGGCTGCAGCCTCGCCGGCGGCGAAACGGCGGAGATGCCGGGCATGTACGCGAAGGGAACCTATGATGTGGCGGGCTTCATCGTCGGCGCGGTCGAGGCCGATCGGCTCATCGACGGCTCGGCCGTGCGGGTCGGCGACACGCTTGTGGGCATCGACTCGAACGGCGTGCACAGCAACGGCTTCTCGCTCATACGGGCGCTTGCCCTCGACTGGAACGAGGATATCGGCGGCCGTCGTCTCGGCGAGGCGCTGCTCGAGCCTACGCCGCTCTACGTCGGACCGGTGCTCTCCCTGCTCGAAGCGGTAGCCGTGCACGGTATCGCCCACATCACCGGCGGCGGCCTCTATGAGAATGTTCCCCGCATGACGAGGCTCGGCTTCCGCTACAGAATCCACAGGGAGGCGCTGCCGCGCAATCCGGTCTTCGATGCCATTGCGGCGGGCGGCGTCGCGGAGGAGGAGATGTTTCGTACCTTCAACATGGGCACCGGCATGGTGCTTGCGGTAGCTCCCGGGGAGGCCGAGTCCGCCGTCGGGCGTCTTGCATCCGCCGGTCTCTCCGCCCGCGTCATCGGCCGAGTGGAGGATGAAATCGAGGAAGGCGCCGAGAACGGAGCCGAGGAAGGAGCCGTGAACGGAGGGTGCGTGTGTATCGCATAGCGGTTCTCGTTTCCGGATCGGGAACCAATCTCCAGGCACTTATCGACGCCGCCGCCCGCGGCACCGTTTCCTGTAGCATCGTCAAGGTGATCAGCGACCGGCCGGGGGCGTACGCACTGCAACGGGCCCGCGCGGCGGGCATTCCCGCGGACGTCGTCTCACGCCGGCGGCACGGCGCGTCGCTCTCAGACCACATTCTCACGGCCCTGCCGCCGACCGTCGACATCATTGTGCTCGCCGGATTTCTCTCTATCCTCCGGGGACGCATGCTCGAGTGCTTCCGGGGACGGATCATAAACATCCATCCCGCACTTCTGCCGGATTTCGGCGGCGCGGGCATGTACGGTATGCACGTCCACCGCGCGGTGCTGGATGCCGGACGGAAGGAGACAGGCTGCTCGGTGCATCTGGTTGACGAGGGCACCGATACCGGGCCGGTGCTCGTGCAGACGCGCGTTCCCGTCGAAGACGGCGACACGCCCGAGACCCTCGCCCACCGCGTGCGGTCGGTCGAACACCGGACCCTCATCGACGGACTCGAAACGCTCGCCGCGAGACTCGACCTCACCGGGGGCGCGGCGCGGGTAGAGGGGGAGCGCGCATGAACATACTCGTTGCAGGCTCGGGCGGTCGTGAGCACGCCATTGCCTGGAAGCTGGCCCGCGACCGGAAGAGATCGCGCATCTTTTGTGCTCCCGGCAACGCCGGAACGGCACTCGTGCCGGGGTGCACGAACATTCCGGCCCATGGCAATGCTGAGGTCGTGGCGGCCGCGATCGAACGGGACATCGATCTTGTCGTCGTCGGACCGGAAGAGCCGCTCGTGAACGGGCTCGCCGACGACCTGCGCACGGCGGCGATTCCCTGTCTCGGACCTACCCGCGCCGCTGCCGCCCTCGAAGGCAGCAAGATCGCCGCCAAGGAGTTCATGAGCAGGCACGGGATTCCCACGGCGGCCTACGAGGTGGCCCGTACACCGCAGGAGGCCATGGCCGCCGTCGACCACCTGAAGCCGCCGGTGGTACTCAAGGCGGACGGGCTCGCGGCGGGAAAGGGCGTGGTGGTCTGCACCGATCGTTCCGCGGCACTCGAGACCGTTCACGCGTTCATGGTGGAGCGCAGCCTCGGGACGGCGGGGCGCAGCATGGTGGTGGAGGATTGCCTCGAGGGCTACGAGGTGACCATCCTCGCCTTTACCGACGGCCGTACCCTCTACGAGCTTCCCGCCTCACAGGACCACAAGCCCATCGGTGAGGGAAACACCGGGCCGAACACCGGCGGCATGGGAGTCGTGTGCCCTCATCCGCGCTTCACCGAGGAGCTTCACGAGCGCGTGCGGGCTGAAATCCTCGAGCCCACGCGCGAGGGCATACGCGAGGACGGGCTCGACTACCGGGGCGTCCTCTACTTCGGGCTCATGGTCACGGCCGACGGGCCGTTCGTTCTCGAGTACAACGTGCGCCTCGGTGACCCGGAAGCACAGGCCGTGCTCCCGCTCGTCGATACCGACCTCGCCGAGCTTGCACGTGCAACCGCCACCGGACGGCTCGAGGAAATCCCCCCTCCCCGTCGCAAGCTCTCGAGCTGCGTCGTCGTTGCAGCCTCCGGCGGCTATCCGGGGCCATACGACGTGGGGTTCCCGATCGGCGGTATCGCGGAGTGCGAGAACCCCGTCTTCATGGCAGGCGTACAGGAGGTGGGAGGTGAGCTCGTCACCGCCGGCGGGCGGGTGCTTTCCGTGTGCGGCCTGGGGCGTACGGCGGCGGAGGCCCGGCAGGCCGCCTACCGCGATATGAAGCGCCTCTCGTTCACCGGGATGTATTACCGTTCCGACATCGGCGCCCCACCCGCCCGGGACACCACGTAGAGGAATCGTCCGCCGCGCCCGTTCCGCATCGCCTTCTCCAGGAACTCCGCCTCCCGCACGATGTTTCGCAGGAGATACGCCCGCCCCTCGGCGGCAAACGCCTCCTCCCATTCGTCGCATAGCGAAAGGCTGCCGAGCCACAGCGATCGCTCCTCGTCGGTGAAATCGAGCGTCTCCACGTGCAGGTCTGTCCGCTCGCGGCTGAGCTCCTCCAACGCCGCTCCCACCTCGGTTTCCTCCGGGGCGCAGCGTTCACCACCGCTTCGGCTTTCATCAAACTCGCTCGAGACGCACAGAAGGCGCCCGCCGGGGGCGAGGATCTCGATTACGTCGCTGAGAACGGAGCGCATCTCGTCGATCCAGTAGAGGGCGTCGATCGCCAGCACGAGATCAACGCTTCCCCGCGGTGCCGATTCGACATAGGTTTCCATGTCCGCACGCAGGAATGCCGCCCCCGGGTACCCACTTTCACGCGCATGGGAGATCGCGGAGGCGGACCGGTCGACGCCGAAGAGCCGTGCGCCCGTCCGGGCGGCAACCACCGTTCCCACTTCACCCACACCGCATCCGAGATCAAGCACGCTCCGCGGCCGCAGCATCCGCACCCGCTCGCAGACGGCGCTCAGCTGTGCGCCGGTGAGCGAGCCGTGCTGCACCACCTCGAGGCCCTGCCGTGCCCGGCAGAGATCGCGAAATGCGGAGCTCCTCGCGCTTTCAACGAGGCCGCGCTCGAGGTAGTACTCCTCCACCGCCGTCTCGAGGTAGCGCCGGCCCCGCAGCGTGGGAAGCAGGCAGCCGCGGGTGCGGCGGGTCACCGGCAGGCAGCCGCGG
>CAZWNS010000005.1:25997-49929 GCA_964635245.1 uncultured Spirochaetaceae bacterium | reverse complement strand
GCAGGCAGCCGCGGGTGCGGCGGGTCACCGGCAGGCAGCCGCGGCGCAAGAGTCCTCCGCGCAGAAGCCCCGCGCCGCGGCATGCGGCGGCAAGCTCGGCGGGGTCCGTTTCGCGGTTGCCGAAGTACGCGGCCATCGCGGCGGCAATACCGTGCATCCCGGCCGCATGTCGCCTGTGTGCCAGATCCTCGGCGGTGAGAAAGAAATCGCGGGCCGATGCGGGAAGCTGCGTCATCTCGGAGTACCGCCTTTTCGCGGCAATATACGGCTGCGGGTTGCGTCTCGTCACCCATTGACGGATCCGGCGCTCCCTGATAGTGTGCATATGCACACTAGGAGTTATCAATGCCACGCTGTCCGAAACGCCGCAGATGTCGCGGGCTCGAGGGAAGCCGGGTGCTCAAACCCGCCGGCATCCCCATGTCGGAGCTCGAGATTGTCTCGCTCGGGCTCGACGAGTTGGAGGCGATGCGCCTCTGTGACGTCGAGGGACGCGACCAGAGCGAGGCCGGAACGCGTATGACGGTTTCCCGGGGAACCGTTCAGCGGCTTCTCGCCCGCGGAAGACGGAAGCTGATCGAAGCGATCATTGCGAATCAGGCCATCGTGGTAGAGCCGCGCGACGCCGCGGCCCTTGACTCCTGCAAGGAGAAAACATGAACATCTGTATCCCCACGGCGGGGCCCTCAGGCCTCAATGACTCGGTGTACGGACACTTCGGCAGTGCTCCGTACTTCACCATCGTCGACACCGATACTCACGCCGTTTCGGTGATCGACAATTCGCGCAAGGAGCACGGCCACGGCAACTGCGCTCCGTCCGGCGAGCTCATTGAGCGCGGCGTCGACGCCGTAGTCTGCGGCGGAATGGGCCGGCGCGCGCTCGCCCGTTTCAATGAGGCGGGTATTCGGGTCTTTCTCAGCGGTGCCGCCACACCGGCCGATGCCGTGCAGGAGGTCGTGGCCGGTATCGCACGGGAATGCACCACCGAGGAAGCCTGCGCGGGCCACCACGGCTCCGATGGCCACGACCACGATCACGGCCGTCACCGGCGGTAGCCACAGCGCGTGCCGCCGGCTCCGGAGCTCGGGCTTGGCACTGTGAGGCTGTAACGCTACCATCATGAGCATGTCGCCACGGGCGCTGCATGCGCTGCGATTGTTTCTCGTTCCGGGGGCTCCCATATTCGCGGCAGCGATGCTGCTCGGGGCGTACGGCGGTACACGTGAAGGCGTCTCCTTCGCCGCGGCCGTGGTGCTCACCGCGGCGGTTGGGGCGGGGCTCGTCCTCGCGTGGCGCTTCAACCAGAGCCGAACGGCCTTTGCCCTGCTTCTCATCGTCTGTGCGGACCGATTCTGGGTACACGCGTTTTCCGCCGGAGGATTCTGGACCCAGGCGGCTGCCCTTGCCGCCGTCTCGACGATCCCGCCACTGAACTTCCTCGCCATGTCGCTCAGCCGCGAACGCGGTGTGCTTACCCGATTCGGCCTCGCGCGCCTCGGCGCCCTGGCAGCTCAGGCAATCGTCGTGCTTGCGCTTCTGTGGCAGGCCCCGCGGCTGCTCTACCGCTACGTTGCAGTCGACATCGTGCCGACCCGCTTCTTCGAATGGACACGCATGCCCCAGCCGGCGCTCCTGATCCTCGTACTTGCAATGACCGTGTTCGTCGGCGCATACCTCAGACACCGAAGAGCCGAGGACGCCGGGTTCTTCTGGGCGACGCTCACCCTCACCATGCCGGTGCTCCTTCCCTCCGCACCCCGGGAGTTCACTATGTACGGCGCGGGCGCCGCTCTCGTCCTTCTCACCTACGTTCTCGAGAGCTCACACAGCATGGCCTTTCGCGATACGCTGACCGGTCTTCCCGGTCGCCGCGCCTTCGAGACCGAGCTTGCCAAGCTCGGTAACCGATACGCGATCGCGATTGCCGACATCGACTACTTCAAGACCTTCAACGATACCTACGGACACGAGGTCGGTGATCAGGTCCTTCGCATGGTCGCGGGCCACCTCTCGCGGGTCGGCGGCGGAGGCCGCGCGTTTCGCTACGGTGGTGAGGAGTTTACCATTCTCTTTCCGCGGCGAGCACCGCAGGACGTCACGGCGGTGCTCGAGGAGCTGAGAAAGCGGATCGACGAGGCCCGCTTTACGTTGCGCAGGCGGGACCGGCCGCAGAAACCGCCCCCGAAGGACGCGCGCAGGGCACCGACGCGCAAACAGACGCCGTTATCGGTTACCGTCAGTTTCGGGCTCGCGGGACGAAACGGAACACGACGCTCCGCCGCCGAGGTCCTCGAGGCCGCCGACACTGCCCTCTACGACGCCAAACGAAACGGGCGCAACCGCATCAGCACCGCCGGCTGACGTGGCGGCGGGGGCATGGAGGCGGACGGCGTGGCGGTGGTGCCGCTCAGGCCGGCGGTGGGCCAAGCACCACCGCGCTGAGAGCCGGAAGTCGCAGCGAGCCGTCACCGCCCGCGCCGGCCCCGGGGCTCGAGGCAAGAACAACTTCCCTGCCACCGACGCCCGTGACCGTGCGCGGGGATTGCGAAACGTTGCAGTGCAGACTCAACCCGCCCCTGTGAACCGAGAGAATCGCCGCCTCTTCATCGAAGGCCACCCTCATGTCGTCGCGCCCCCCGGCTGCGAGCTCAGGACGAGATTGCCGCAGCGACACCAGCGCGCGATACCAGGCGAGCATCTCCGCGTGAGGCGTGCGCTCGCGCTCCTCCCACCGCAGCACCGAAGCGGCGGCGGTGTCAGCCGACTGGGGATCCGGCACGTCGGACGACTGAAAACTGAACTCGCGCCGACGCCCCGCGCGCACGGCTTCACCGAGCTCGGCATCCTGATGATCGGTGAAATAGAGAAACGGCGTGGAGGCGGCCCACTCCTCGCCCTGGAAAAGCATCGGGACGAAGGGCGAGAACAGGTACAGAGCGGCGGCGACCTTCTGCGCCTCTGCGCCGGCGATCTGTGACAGTCGCTCTCCGCGCGCCCTGTTGCCGACCTGGTCGTGATTCTGAATGTAGGCGAGAAACCGGTCCGCCGGCAGATCGGCGGCGGACCGCCCGTGACGACGCCCGCGGGAGCTCTGATAGGCGCCGTCGAAGACGTAGTTCCGCTCGAGTGCGTACGCGACCATACGAAGCGGGCCGAAGTCTCTGTAGTAGCCCCATCGCTCTGCGGTGAGCAGGGCGTGCACCGCATGGTGAAAGTCATCGCTCCACTGCGCGTCGAGACCGTAGCCGCCCGCCTCGGTACTGCGAACGAGCCGGGGATCATTCAGATCGCTCTCGGCGATCACGATCAGCCGGCGCCCGAGCTCGCCTTCGAGACGCCGGACCGCACTGCCCAACTCCTCGAGAAAGTTTAGCGCCGACGTGTCGTAGAAGGCGTGCACCGCATCCACGCGCAGGCCGTCCGCGTGATAGTCGCGCAGCCACATTCGCGCATTGTCGATGAAGAAACGCCGCACTTCGTCGCTTCCGGGCCCGTCGAGGTTAACCGCCGAGCCCCACGGTGTTCGATAGCGGTCGGTAAAATAGGGGCCGAACTCGTGGAGGTAGTTTCCCTCCGGGCCGAGGTGGTTATAGACGACGTCTATGAGCACGGCGATCCCCCGTGCATGCGCCGCATCCACGAAACGCTTGACCCCGTCCGGGCCGCCGTAGGCCTCGTGAGGGGCAAAGAGGCTTACCCCGTCGTATCCCCACCCGCGCATGCCGGAGGCTGCGGCAAGCGGCATGAGCTCCACGTGCGTCACCCCCAGCTCACCGAGGTAGTCCAGTCGTTGTGCCGCCGCATCGAGCGTGCCCGCGTCGGTGAAGGTACCCGGATGGAGCTCGTAGATGAGCGAGCGCGAGAGCGGAACCTGCTGGAACCCCTCGTCGCGCCAGCGAAACTCCTCGTGACGCACGCGCAGCGAGGGACCGTGTACGCCCTCGGGCTGCCGCTGCGATCGGGGATCGGGCCGCGGATCCCCGCCGTCGATCGAGAAGGCGTAGGGTGTGTGCGAGAGGTTCTCCGGCGCCTCGGCACACCAGTACCCACGTTCGGCCCGCTCCATCGGCGCGGGCACTCCGCCGACTATGAGATCGACCCGCCTCGCCTCCGGCGCCCATACTTCCACACGCTCACCTGCCCTCACGGTTCATCCTCCCCGGCGAGTATGCATACCGGCACCGTGGCGAGAAGCTCGCCGACGCGCACATTGCCGCCGCCGCTGCCGCCGCCGTGGCGCTCGCCGGTGAGTATGTTCCGCCACGTCCCCGGCGGGAGTTCGAGACGGGTATCGCCCCACTTCCCGTCGAGCGTGAGCGCAAGCCGGGGGACCACCGTGATAGCCCGGCCGCTACCCTCGCTTCCGCGAAGGAATGCAAAGCAGTGGCCGGCCGCCTCACCGTCGGCCTCGAGCGGCTCATATCCGCCGTCCGGTCCGAACGCGTCCGGCATGGCGGCGCGGAGCGCCAGCGCACGGGCAATCAGCCACAACTTCGGAAGCCCCTCGTCGAGGCGGTCCATGATCTGCTCGGGCGACAGAAGCGGAAGCTCGGAAAGCAGGCGATCACGAGCGGGGAAATCCACCGGCCGACGGTTGTCGGGGTCGACAAGGCTGAGATTCCAGAGCTCGCTTCCCTGATAGATATCCGGCACCCCCGGCGAGGTCAGCTTCAGCGCCGTCATGGCGAGGCTGTTCACCCACCCGGCGGTGCGGATGCGCCCGGCGAGCTCCCCTACCATTGCCGTGAACTCCTCATCACCCATGATACCTTCCACGAAGGCGCGCAGCGCCGCCTCGTACTCCGGATGCTGCGCCGTCCAGGAGGTATGTGTTTTTGCCTCACGGGAGGCTTTCTCCACGTAGGTGAGCATGCGCCCGGCATCGATCGGCCACGCTCCCACGAGCGTCTGGTAGATGAGGTATTCCATGTTCCGGTCGGGCAGGCCGTCGGTACGATGGGACTCGTTGCGCACGCTTGCGGACTGGACGAACTGTTTCCACTCGGCGGGTATTTCGGAGAGCACCGCAAGCCGCATCCGAACGTCCTCGGCCCGTTTCGTGTCGTGAGTCGAGCTCGAGAGCATGGCGCGGGGAGCGTTTGCCGCGCGGTAGCGGTACTCATCGTGAAGCTCCGCCGCGTCGGTGCCGAACACGCCGGGGTCCCCTCCGACCTCGTTCAGCATGGCAAAACGGTTGTAGCTGTAGAACGCCGTGTCCTCCGCGCCCTTGGCCATTACGGGGCCGGTGAGCTGCTGCAGGCGCATAACGAGCTCCCGTTCGGCGTCTCCCGGGTATTCGAGCAGCATCACGCCCTTGAGGAAGTCGAAGAGCTCAGCGTCGATATCGGGGCGCCGTTCCGTTGCCTCGGCAACGACGGTCTCGATGATATGCCGGTCCTCGTCCCGCACGTCCCCGAGACCCGCACGCACGTAGGTCCGGTAAACCGGAAAGCCGGCCACGATCTCGGTGAGCGCGTGGCCGACCTCATCGCGGCCGTAATCGCGGTAGCGACGATGCTGGAGACATACCTGCATCGCGAGCTCGGTGAGGCGATTGAGATCACTTCCCAGAAGATCGTTCATCACCAGATATTTCTTCTCGCGCAGGACGTCCCGATAGTCGGTCTGCTCGCCGCTGAAGTAGTGATAGAACTCCGTGAAGCTCGTCTCGTTCTTCGCGTCGATGAAGAGTCCGTCGGTCACCGTCATGAAATCGTAACCGGTCGTCCCCTCCACGGGCCACGAATCGGGGATGCGCTCGCCGCGGTGAAGGATTTTCTCGACCACAATCCACGCTTCGGGCGCCTGGTCGCGTAAACGCCGGAAGTACTGCTCGGGATCCCGCAGACCGTCGGGATGGTCGATCCGAACTCCCTGCAGGGTCCGGTCCGTCAACCAGCCGAGAATCAGCCGGTGCGTGTCGCGAAACACCTCATCGTCCTCGATTCGAAGCGCTACGAGGTTGTTGATATCGAAAAACCGCCGATAGCCGAGGTCGCTTCGCGCAATGCGCCAGCGTGCCGGCCGGTAGTTCTGATCGGCGAGCAGCGCGTCCATGAGTTCCGCATCCTCATTGACACGACGAACCTCCTCGTCTACGGCCCGGCGTACGGCCGGCTGCTCGTCGAGAAGCCGTTCCAGCTGGACGCGGATCACCTCCTTGTCACGATGGCGGCGCTGCGTGCTGGACCGGTCGGTGGCAGTGGGAAGCGGAAGATAGTCGAGTGCGCTGGAGATGAACCCAAGGTCCGCGGAATCGGCGGCCTGCGCGGCGCGCGAGAGCAGATCCACGAGGGAGCGGGGGGCCACCGGGAAGACGTGCTCGTAGTACCGGATCAGAAAGGAACCGCCGGAGCGCTCGAGGCGAATCTCTCCGGCTTCCACAACCCGCCCGTAGTGGTCGCCGAGGATGGGAAGCAGTATCCGGTTCCCCTCCTCGTGCTGCACGCTCCAGTCGACGTCGAAGTAGGAAGCGTAGCGACTCGAAGGGCCGTTTTCCAGCACGTCCCACCACCACGTATTGTCGGAACCGGAGATGGCCATATGGTTGGGAACGATGTCGAGGACCTGCCCGAGCCCATGCTCCGTGAGGCTGCGACAGAACCAGCTGTGGGCCTTTTCGCCGCCGAGCTCCGCATTCACCCGCTCGTGGTCGACGACGTCGTACCCGTGCGTGCTCCCCGGTGCCGCCTGGAGGTAGGGAGACGCATAGGCGTGACTCACGCCCAGCCGTTCGAGGTAGGAGGCGAGCCCGGCCGCCTGATCCAGATCGAAATCCGCGCTCAATTGAATCCGATACGTCGCTCGCGGGAGATGTGGCATCGGTCAGTCCGCCTTCCTCAGCAACAGGGTGCTTCGCTCATGCACGTCGACGGCGTCACCGGCCTCCAGAGTGGGAGGAGGCGCAAGCCAGCCGCGATCGGTGTCCAGGAGGAACTCCCAGCGACGTGCCCACATCTTGCCCGGAAGATCGAAGGTCAGCGGCTCGTAGTGCGCGTTGAACATGAGGTAGAAACTGTCGTCGCTCACCCGAAGGCCGTTCTCGTCGAGGGTGGGAATCGCGTCCCCGTTGAGAAACACGGCGACCGACTTTGCAAACCCTTCGCCCCAGTTCTCTTCGGCCATCTGAACACCGTCCAGGGTGAACCACTCGACATCTTCGACCTGCGCGCCGTGAATGGCACGTCCCTGGAAGAACCGGCGACGATGGAACACCGGATGTTCCTGTCGGAAGGACACGAGGCGGCGGGTAAACTGAAGCAGCTCGAGGTCGGAGACGTTCCAGTTATACCAGGATACGTCGTTGTCCTGGCAGTAGCCGTTATTGTTGCCCCCCTGTGTACGTCCGATCTCGTCTCCTCCGAGGATCATGGGCACCCCCTGACTGAGCAGGAGGGTAACCATGAAGTTTCGGCGCTGCCGACGTCTGAGGCGCAGGACACGCGGATCGTCGGTCGGCCCCTCCACCCCGCAGTTCCACGACCGGTTGTGGTCCTCGCCGTCGCGGCTGCCCTCGCCGTTGGCCTCGTTGTGCTTCTCGTTGTAGGAGACAAGGTCCTGCAGCGTGAACCCGTCGTGGGCCGTAATGAAATTGATGCTCGCGTACGGCTGCCGGCCGGTGTTTTCGTAGAGATCGGAGCTGCCGGTGAACCGATAGGCGAACTCCGCAAGCGTCTGGTCCTGTCCCCGCCAGAAGTCCCGGATACAATCACGGTATTTGCCGTTCCATTCCGACCACCCCGGAGGGAAGTTTCCGACCTGGTATCCGCCTTCACCGACGTCCCAGGGCTCGGCTATCAACTTCACCTGGCTGATCACCGGATCCTGCTGTATGACGTCGAAGAACGCGCTCAGCCGATCCACATCGTGCAGCTCTCGAGCGAGTGCCGAGGCCAGGTCGAATCGAAAGCCGTCGACGTGCATCTCCGTCACCCAGTAACGAAGCGAGTCCATGATGAGCTGCAACACGTTCGGGTGGCGCATATTGAGACTGTTGCCGGTGCCCGTGTAGTCGACGTAGTAGCGGGGATCCTCGGTTGAGAGCCGGTAGTAGGCGGGATTGTCGATGCCCCGCAGCGACAGTGTCGGACCTCGATGATCGCCCTCGGCGGTGTGGTTGTACACCACGTCGAGGATGACCTCGATCCCGGCGCGGTGGAGGGTCTTCACCATCTGCTTGAACTCGGTGACCCCGGACGTCGCCACGTCGCGCGAGGCGTACTCGTTATGCGGCGCGAAATAGGACAGCGTGCTGTAGCCCCAGTAGTTCTTGAGCCCCTTGTCCAGCAGATGCCCGTCATGGATGAACTGATGCACCGGCATGAGCTCAACCGAGGTAACGCCGAGGCGCTTCAAGTAATCGATGCTGTGGGGATGCGCAAGACCGCGGTAGGTGCCTCGCACCTCGGCGGGGAGCGCCGAGCCCAGGGCGGAAAAGCCCTTTACGTGCGTTTCGTAAATCACGGTGCGGTGCCAGGGAATGTCCGGCGAAACATCTCCCGACCAGTCGAAAAACGGGGAGGTGACCACCGACTTCGGTACAAAGGGTGCGCTGTCCTTTTCGTTGAACCCCGAAAACTCCGCGGCGTCCTCGTAGCCGAACAGCGCGTCGTTCCACTGCACGTCCCCCGCGACGGCCCTCGCGTAGGGGTCCAGCAGCAGTTTGCCGGGGTTGCACAGCAGTCCCTCCTTCGGACGCCATGGACCGTGAACACGGAAGCCGTAGCGTTGTCCCGGCTGAACGTGCGGCAGATAGCCGTGCCACCTGTGGCCCGTCACCTCCGGCAGCTCGATCTGCGTCTCCCGGCCGGTTTCGTCGAAGATGCACAGGCGTACACCGTCGGCTATTTCGGAGTACAGCGAAAAATTCGTTCCCGTCCCGTCGTACGTCGCGCCCAGGGGATAGGGTCTTCCAGGCAGTATTTCCAAGGAGCTACCTCCGGCGGCTAGTCTAGAGGTCGCGTGGAGTCTTGTCCACCGCCCGGAGTTTGCCTGCAGCGCCCGCGGGGCGGCGACGCCGGATGTCCGCTACTCGACCCCGGCGCCCGCTTCTACGAGCCGCTGCACCACTTCGACCGCACGACGCGAGTTTCCGTAGCGCATGGCGATGTCGAGCGGAGTGTTTCCGCCGGTATTGCGGGCATTCACGTCGGCCCCCGCCCGAATGAGGGCGTCAACCGTCTCGAGCGAGGGTACGGCACGGTGCAGCGGCGTGTTGGAGAGCTGATCCCTGGCGTCGACGCCGGCGCCGGCATCGAGCAGGAGCTCGACCACTTCGGGATGGCTCACCGCGAGGTGCAGGGGCGTTCGACCGAAGACGTCGGATGCGTTCACGTCCGCGCCGTTGTCTATGAGCGTCCGTACCACCTCGACGTGTCCCTGCCGGGCGGCCCAGTGCAGAGGCGTACGGGTGCGCCCCTGCGCCCATGCCGGAACGCCGCAGGCCAGCGCAGCCACAAGTGCAATCACGGCGATGCGTGCGATTCCGGCGAGGTGTGACGGCGGCTCACGGTATGTCCTCATGGTCGGTCCCCGCTTTTTATGATCGGCACACGAGGAGGTCTCTTGACGCTTTGACCGGTGCCTGCGAGGCTGAGGCACAACCTATGAGCTATCAAACACCCCGCTGGTGGAAAGAAGCAACCGCCTACCAGATTTACCCGCGCAGTTTCAAGGACTCCAATGGTGACGGCATCGGAGACCTTGCCGGCATAACGCAGAAGCTCGACTATCTCGGAGAACTCGGTATCGATCTTCTGTGGATCTCCCCGGTCTATCAGTCGCCGAACGCGGACAACGGCTACGACATCAGCGACTACCGCGACATCATGGACGAGTTCGGCACCATGGAGGACATGGCCGAGCTCATCCGTGCGGCCCATGGACGGGGGATCCGCATCGTCATGGACCTCGTGGTCAACCACACCTCGGACAGGCACGCCTGGTTTCGCTCCTCCCGCTCTCATCCGGCGGGGCCCTACGGAGACTACTACATCTGGGCGGAAGGGCGCGACGGTGAGCCTCCCAACAACTGGCTGTCGGCATTCGGGGGCTCGGCATGGAGTTTTGATGAGCGCCGCGGGCAGTACTACCTCCACATTTACACGCCGAACCAGCCGGATCTCAACTGGGACAATCGCCGGGTGCGACACGACATCTACGCGATGATGCGGTTCTGGCTCGACCGTGGCGTCGACGGGTTCCGGATGGACGTCATAAATCAGATTTCGAAACCGCCCGGGCTACCGGACGACACCGACCCCGCCCCCGGGACCAGGCCCGGCTTTCGCTTCTACACCAACGGCCCCAACGTCCACGCCTACATCCGCGAAATGCACGAGGAGGTGCTCTCTCGCTACGACATCGTGACCATCGGGGAGATGCACGCCACCGATACGCAGGAAGCCCTCCGCTACGTCGCCCCCGAGCGGCGCGAGCTCGACATGATCTTTCACTTTGAGCACATGCGCCTCGATGCAGGGCCCGGGGGAAAGTGGGACGTGAAGCCGATCGACCTCGACGAGCTCAAGCAGGTGTTCGCCCGCTGGCAGCATGCGCTTCACGGGAGGGGATGGAACAGTCTGTTCCTCAACAATCACGACTATCCACGCATGGTGTCGCGCTTCGGAGATGATGGAGAGTACCGCGTGCCGTCGGCGAAACTGCTCGCCGGGATTACCTACCTCATGCAGGGCACGCCGTTCCTCTTCCAGGGGGAGGAGATCGGAATGACCAACGCCCGTTTCGCGACCATCGATTCCTACCGCGACGTGGAAACCCTCAACTACTACACCTCCCAACGCGAGTCCGGACTCGAGGAGACGGAGATCATGCGCCGGATTCACCTCGCGAGCCGCGACAACGCCCGCACACCGTTTCACTGGAACGGGGAACCCGGCGCCGGTTTTACAGCCGGCACGCCATGGATTCCGATCAACGATAATTACCGCGAGATCAATCTCGCAGACCAGTGGGATGATCCGGACTCGGTCCTAAGCTTCTATCGCCGCCTCATCCGTCTGCGCAAGGAGTCCGGCGCGGCGCTGTACGGAGACTTCGAGGTTGTCGAAGAGGCACCCTCCCCGCTGTTCGTCTATAGACGGCGGGCGGCGGGGGAAACTCTCACAGTCGTGGCAAACCTTTCCTCCGAAGAGCACGCCTGCCCCGCCGACGCGCTCCCCGCCGACGCGACACGCGGCACGCTCCTCCTGTCGAACTACCCCGACGGGACCCCCGATATCACCGCGCTGCGCCCCTGGGAACTGGCGGTGCTCGCCGGGTAGCACGGGGGCCGCTGCGACGGCGGCGGCTCACCGGCGTGCGCGCACCGCCGAGATGAACCGCATCACTTCCAACCCGTCAGCGGCGCTCGAGACCGGTTCATGGGCGGGATCGCGGACACAGCGGACGGCGTCGGCGATCATGTTCGCGAAGTAGCCGGTCTTCTCTATTGCCGGGGTCTGCTCGAGGCGCAGCGAGCGGTAGTTCTCGTAGAAGGGGCTCTCGACGCTGCCTTCAAAGCTCAGCACGCCGTTTCCCACGCGCACACGACCCCGTTCGAAGCTCAGCTCGAGCTCGAAGACCAGATGATCCCGCTCGCTTCCGACCTCTATCACCACGGGCACCCCTTTGATCCGTCCGAAGAGATAGGCGGAGGAGGTGCGGCTTCGCATGCGGCCGAAGCGACGGGCCGGATGCGCCCGTCCCCCGAGCAGGAAGTTTATGATGTCCACCATATGCGTACCGTCGTGCAGCAGCACCTGATCATGGCGCCCCTGCCCGAAATACAGGGTTCCCCGCACCGAGAGGATACGACCGTAGGTGCCGCTGCGCACGCATTCGCGGACCGCCAGATAATCGGCGGAATACCGACGTTCGTGATTGGTGATCACCGTAACGAGCCCGGAACGATGGAGGCGGGCGATGCGCTTCGCGTGGCCGAGCCGATGGGCCAGCGGCTTCTCGCAGACCGCCACGGTCACGCCGCCGCGACTCGCCGCCCGAACCATTCGATAGTGAGAATCGGGATGAGTCGCCACACAGAGTATGTCGGGCCTCGTCTCGGCGATGAGCTTCTCGACATCGCCGTAGGTCTGCGGGCAGCCCCAGCGATCACGGAAGGCCGCCCGGCGCTGTTCGTCGATGTCGCAGCCTCCCACGAGCTCGCAGTCCTCGTTCGCTACGACGGCCCCGGTGTGGGTGGCGGGCTTTTCGCGCAGCTCATCGTCCTCGAGAAGGCTTCCCACGCGACCGAGGCCGACGACCGCGCACCGTATTGCCTCGGGCTGTGCGCTCACCCGAGAAACACCTGCGCGTCTTCATCGACAAGGAGGATGGTCTTGCAGCTCGAGCACCGGAACCGACCCGCGCGGTTCGCCCGCAGCCTCGAGGAGCACACCGGACAGGCAAAACTACGGGGGAACGGCGTGACACGGCTGCGGGCACGTCCCGATTCGAGGATGCGGCGGGCGTGGTCGATGTCGTCCGCGAAGGCGAAGAACTCGCTGAATCCGAGAATCTGAAACACCTCGTAGACCTTCGGTTGAACCTGAACGAGGGCGATATCGCCGTCTTTTCCTTCGAGCACTTTCAGGAACGCCACGAACGTGCCGATGCCGGTGCTTGAAATGTAGGCGAGCCCGCCGCAGTGAAACACGAGCCGGCGGTATCCGTTGTCGATTATCTGGCTAATGCGGCGCTGAAACTGGTGCGAATTGTAGGTATCGATGTACCCCTTGAGGTAGAAGACCGCCCCACCCTCGATTCCGTTCAGTTCATGCGCCTCGATGGCGAGACTGTCGATGGATTGATCCTCGAAGCTTGCACTGGGCTTACTGCTCACACTTTCCCCCCGTCCGCTCGGCCTCCGGCAGGGTAGTATAGCCGCTCATTCCAGTTGAGAAAACCCACCATCGATGACCGTCACATCACCTGCGCCGACCGTCACCGTCCTGTTGCGCCGCTCGTCCTCAATACGCAGTGCCCCGAACTCGTCCACATCGGTCGCCGGACCCGATATGACACCGTCACGACCTTGCACGCTGATTCTCCGACCCAGGGTGCTGAGCAGCGCCTTCCACCGCTGCTGCAGGTCGGCGGCCGACCGCCACCGGTCGAACTGCCGCGTAACCGCACACACCAGCTCCGCCCGGTCGACGGCCGCCGCGCTCGAAGGGCCCCGCATGTGACGGGCAATGCTCGTGGCACGCAGTGAAAGCTCGCGCGGCGCACCCGCGAGGGCCGCAAAGTCGAGATCGACGTTGATCCCGATTCCCACGACGTAGAAGGCGGAGCCGGCGACCGGCTGCTGCTCGATAAGTATGCCGGCGACTTTCCGCCCGTCGATCTCCACGTCATTCGGCCACTTGAGTCGCACCGCCCCGTCCACCAGCGGCTGTATCGCCGTCGCCACGGCGACCCCCGCCGCCTGCGGCAGTCCGACCGGCGAGTCCGACTGCACAATGAGGCTCAGCGCAACCGCCGTGCCGGGGGGCGTCTCCCATCGCCGACCGAAGCGACCACGGCCGGCGGTTTGTTCGTCGGCCACAACGAGCGCGCCGTCCGGCGGCCGGTCCTCGCTCTTCAGCCAGGCGCGTGCGGCGGCGTTGGTGCTGTCAACCGACTCATAATAGCGCAGCGGCCGTCCCGCCAAATCCCGCGTCAGGCGCTCGACGTTCATCCCGCCCGCCGACCGGCCTCGCGCCGCAGGTCCGCGACGGCGTTCTCGTTGAACTCGTAGGTACTGCCGCAGTTCCAGCACGTCGTTCGAAGGGGGAGCGGACCGTGTTCCTCGATGTCCTCGAGCTCTTCGGGGCCGAGCGCAACCAGAAAACGCGCAAAGCGCTCGCGACTGCAGGGACAGCTGAACTCCACGCTGCGTGTGCCCACGATGTCGGGGGAGAACTCCGCGAAGTGGGTATGGACGACGTGCGCGGTCGTGTCTCCGGATGCGAACAGCCGGCCGAGCGACGGCAGGTCCCTGATTATCTCCTCGAGCTCCGTCCTGGTCTCGTCGGTCGCATCGGGCATGGCCTGCACCAGCAGCCCGCCGGCCCCGGTGGCACGGCCCTCCTCGTCGAACTGTATGCTGAGATTGAAGGCGGTCGGTGTTTGTTCCGAGCGCAGGAAGTAGTTGGCGAGGTCTTTGGCAATACTGCGGTACTCGAGCTCAACCTGTCCGGTGTAGGGCACGTGCGCTCCCTGTGGAAACCGCGTGACCGAAAGGAACCCGTCACCGATGAACGGACCGGTGTCGAAGCTTTCCAACGGCCCCTCCAGCTCGATGGAATCGTTTCTCAGGTACCCGCGAACCTCGCCGTGCACGTTGGACTCTACCGTGATACCCCCCACAGGGCCGTCGCTCTGAAAGGACAGCGACATGCGGTCGCGGCTTTTCATCTGGGAGGTGAGAAGCCCGGCTGCAAGGTACGAATGACCGAGCAGCAGCGTCTCGAGGACGCCGAGCTCGTGATTGGCGCGCATCTGGTTTACCAGCTGCGTGCCGTTGAGCACCGCCCCGCGCACGGCCCCCTCGTTCAGAAGGAACACGTCCATGCCGTCGCGGCTGATCTCGTCGAGATGCTGATTCAGTGAATTGTCTCTGATTTCTTGAAGTCTCATTCGCCCTTCAATTTCGACACGCGCGGCGTTCCGGTCAAGGCCGACGGAACCGGTCGCAGAAGCGGTCGTTGGTGTCGAGAAGATCCGCCGGCAGTCGTTCCCGTACATGAGACTCGAGCTCCGGCGGGATGCGTGGATCGTGCGCCTGGGCGACGCTTGCGCCGATGCAGGCCTGTGTATCGCTGTCGCCACCCAGAGACACCGCGAGTCTGACCGTCGCCTCTACGCTGCGTCCCTCGAGGAACGCGATGAGCGATTCGGGAACGGAGCCCTGACAGGTCACATCGAACGAGTAGCCGGGGCGGATATCCTCGATGCTCCGTGACAGGTCGTAGCCGAAGCGCTCGGCAATTTCCCGAGCGATGTCTTCGGGTCCGGTGCCGCCGCGCGCCCGAAACAGGGCAAGCGCGGTTGCCTGGGCTCCCTTGATACCCTCGGGATGGTCGTGCGTACAGCCGGCGCTCCTCTCGGCCTGGGTAAGAACCTCTTCGGTCGTATCAAAAGCCCACCCGACGGGGCTTACCCGCATCGCCGATCCGTTGCCGAAGCTGTTGTAGGGTCCGGCCGCCTCGGAGACGAACCACCCGCGGAAGTTCCCGCCGTACCCGGCGTTGGGATAGCGGCGCGCGAAGCGTCGATACATATCCGCGTAGTCGCCGCCGGAGAGGATGGCCTCGGCTGTCGCCATCGTGAGCACCGTATCGTCGGTAAACCGTGCGCGCGGGTCGATCAGCGCGAAGTCCGTTCTCTTCGTCGGCCGTCGCTCGTAGATGGAGCCGACCACATCTCCGACAGCTGCTGCGAGAATCATGTTTCCCCTCCTTATAAAAATTACTATGCAGGAGACCTTTTCGTGAACGAGATGTTGCCGCCGGCCGTGTGATTGACGACGTTCTACCGATGAGCGCTCACACATGGAAGGGGATCGGATAGATGCCGGAGGCCAATACCCTGACGTTTCACAACACGTTCACCAAACGCCGCGAAGCCTTCGTTCCGCGGACCGCGGGTGCGGTCCGCATGTTCACCTGTGGCCCGTCGGTGTACCGCAGGCAGCACCTCGGAAACTACCGGACGTTTCTCTTCGAGGACATCCTGCAGCGCTATCTCGAGTATCGCGGGTACCGGGTGAACCGGGGCATAAACTTCACCGATGTCGAGGACAAAGCCATCGAAGAGGCAAAGCATCGCGGTGAGACGCTGACGGAGCTCACCCGGCCGGTCATCGACGAGTTCCTCGATTCCGCGCGCAGGCTCGGCATCAAGCTCCCCGCGGGGGAGATACCACGCGCCACCACCTCGGTCGAGGAGGCCGTGGGCATCATAGAGACTCTCGTAGAGCGGGGCCACGCCTATCACCACCGCGGGAACGTCTACTACGATCCCCTCACCTTCGAGGGCTTTGGTGAGGTGTTCGGACTCGATATGAGCCGGTGGCCCAAACGACGCTACCGGTTCTCGCGCGACACCTATGAGGGGCTGCGCTGGAACCTCGGCGACTTTATTCTCTGGCACGGCAACCTCGCCGACGACGGGTTCTCCTGGGACACGCGTCTCGGCCGGGGCCGCCCGGCGTGGAACGTGCAGGACCCCGCGATGATCTCGCGCGTGCTGGGCTACGAGATCGACATTCACTGCGGCGGCATCGACAACGTCTACCGGCACCACGACTACAACCGAGCCGTCATGGAGGGGGTCACGGGAACCGAGTTCTGTCACTACTGGATCCACGGCGAGCATCTGCTGCTCGAGGGACGCAAGATGTCGAAGTCCACGGGGAACGTCATCTATCCCGCCGACCTCTTCGAGAAGGGCTACAGCCCCGAAACGGTCCGGTTCGCGCTTATCTACGGGCACTACCGCACACGGCTGAACATGACCGACACACGCCTCGAGGAGCGAAGCGCGAAGCTCGAAAAGCTCCGGGACCTTGCGAGCCGCACCACCTCACCCATCAGGGCCGCCACATCCCGCGCCGCCACATCCCGCGCCGCGCGCCCGGAGTCCGAGGCGCACCGCAGTGACCGGATCATCGAGGAAATACCGCGACAGTTCACGCTCAACATGGACAACGATCTGCAGGTCGGCCGGGCGGTGGATGACCTGCAGGGAGTGCTCGAGCACATCGTGCGCCGCGGCGGAACCTACGGACTGAGCGCCGACCAGGCCGCTCGTGTGCGAGAGCACCTCACAGGCGTAGACAGCGTGCTCGGGGTGATTTTCGCCGGATAGCTCGCACGGTGGGACGCGGGGCGGTGCGCCTACGCCCCGCCGCCTCCCTCCTCCTCTTCCTCTCGCTCGGTCGGACGCGCGCTCTCCTGAATCTGCCTCTCGGCATTGTTCCCGCGCTTCTGCAGCGTCTCAGCAAAGCTTGCGAATGTCCGGCGCGCGAGGGCGAAGACGCTTCCTTCGGGGTACTCCCCCGAGCTCTCGTCGTACTCCCCGGCGGTCCAGCCGGTAAGCTGCTCGATTCCCTCTGCAACCGTCGACACCGCCCAGACGTTGAAATCACCGCCCTCGATGGCCTCAACCACATCTTCGCGGAGCATGAGATTCTGCTCATTGCTCCGCGGAATTATCACGCCCTGGGACCCGTCGAGACCTCTCAGGCTGCACACGTCGAAAAATCCTTCGATCTTCTCGTTTATGCCACCGACGGCCTGGATCTCCCCGTGCTGGTTGACCGATCCCGTCACGGCGATGCTCTGGGAAATCGGAGCTCCCGAAAGGGCCGACAGCAGGGCGTAGAGCTCCGCGCTCGAGGCGCTGTCGCCCTCGACTCCCTGGTAACTCTGCTCGAACACGACGCGCCCGGACATACTCATGGACTCCGTACGGCTGAAGGTGTTGGAAAGATAGCCGGTGAGGATCAGCACGCCCTTGCTGTGTACCGGGCCGCCGAGCTTTGCCTCACGCTCGATATCGACGACACCGCTCCGACCGGGAGCCACGGTCGCGGTGATGCGGTTCGGACGCCCGAAGCTGTAATCACCGAGACTGACTACTGAGAGCCCATTTACCTGTCCGACCCGTGAGTCGGCCGTGTCGATGAGGAGCGTTCCCTCCTCGATGAGCTCCTGGATCTTCATCTTGATGAGATTCGAGCGATATACCTTCTCCTCGAGCGCGCGGTTCACGTGCTCGGCATCGACCTGCTGCGCGCCGGCGTCCGCCGCCCAGAAGCTCGCTTCCCGCAGAACGTCGGATATGTTGCCGAACTCGGTGGAGAGCTTTTCCTTGTGGTCCGCACGCCGCGCCGCATACTCGAGCATCTTGGCTGCACCTTCTCGGCTGAAGTGAAGCAGCCCCTCGCGCTCGCAGTAGTGCGAAATGAACCCGATGAAGTTTCCGGTGTTCTCATCGCCGGCGTCCATCGTCACGTCGTAGTCCGCCTTTACCCGGAAGAGCTCCTGGAAATCGTCATCGTACTTCTGCAGCACGTAATAGATCATCGGTTTGCCGATGAGGATCACTTTGAGATTCAGGGGAATCGGCTGGGGGCGCAGCGTTTTGATCGACATCAGGCCGAGTTGCTCCTGCCCCTCCTCGATCCGAAGCTCCCCGCTACGCAGCGCCCGCTTGAGCGCCTCCCAGCTGTAGACGTTTCGAAGGACGTCCTCAACCGGAAGCACCAGAAAGCCGCCGTTTGCCTGCAGCAGGGCGCCCGGCTTGATCAGGGTAAAGTCGGTGTTCAGCGCCCCCATCTGCATCTCTTTTTCGATCCGACCGACGAGGTTGTTGTAGTTGGGGTTGAGCTCCACGACCACAGGGGCCCCGGACCGCCTGCTGTGATCCACGATGACGTTCACGTCGTACTTTTTGAAGAACTGTTCCCGCATCGCCTCGAGCTGACGCTTGACCTGAGGGTTCATCTGTCCCTGCTGTTCCTGCTGCCCTGCCGACTCCTTGAGCGTTTCGACATTGTCGAGGATGTCCTGTTGCATCTCGTCGAGATACGCGCAGACCGTCTCGTTGCCCTCGTACTTTTCCCGAAGGTCCTCGAACGGTCCCTCTATGCGGTTCTGCACGACCTGCCGGTCGAGCTCGTTCACCTTCTCGCGCGCTTCCCGGTCGAGGCGGCGGTAGTCCTTCTGGAGGTTGCGAATTTCCTCCTGGAGCTCCTGTCGTTTCCGCTCGATCCCTTCGCGCTCCTCCTGCGGCAGTTGCTGAAGGTCCTCATCGCGCAGCGGCTGTCCGTCTTTGACCGGGACAGCGGCAGTACCCATGACGGTGGACTGCAGCACGAAGCCCTTTTCCTGCGCCGTTTCCTGAATCTTGCGGGAAATCTCCTGGCCGCGCTCCTGCACGTCGCTGAGCGCCTCCTCGCGGTGTCGGCTGTACTCCTCACCCTGGAAGACACCCGGAATATCCCGCTCGACGACCTCCCGCAGGTGCTGCATGTCGGACTTGAACTCGGTTCCCTTGCCGGAGGGCAACCCGACTGCGCGGGGCTGATAGGGATCCTGCAGGTTGTAGACGAAGCACCAGTCCCGCGGAGTCTGCTTCTCCGCAGCAACCCGCTCGAGATACGACTCCACCGAGGTCATCTTCCCGATACCCGGCGGGCCGGAAACGTAGATGTTGTATCCCTTACCGTCCACCTGGAGACCGAATTGAAGCGCCTTGAGCGCCCGATCCTGGCCGATAATCTCGCTGATTCGGTCCGCATCCCGTGTAGACTCGATACTCAACTCGGAGGGGTCAACGTGGCGCCGTGCCTGCTGTCCCGTCAATTTCATGTGATGTGCCTCCCTTATCCATAAAGTATAGGAGTGCACTCCGGGCAAAGGGAAGCATCGGGGCCGGTCGACACAGCCTCAGAGCGAGAACAGGGAGCGCACCGCCCGGCGGTTGCGCTCGTTGCGATGGTCCTGTCCGTCCTCGGCGTACATCGCGTCGATTCGGTCTTTGTGCGCCTCCACAACCTTGAAGCGGACCATCTTCATGCTCGAGTTGATCATCTTGTTTTCCTCGGTGAACTGATCCTCGAGAACCTGGAAGGTGGAAGGGATCCACTGCGGCGGGAACTTCCGATTGTAGGCCGGGTCTTCCTCGAAGCGATAGAGTTCCGCCCGAAGCTCATCGAGCAGGGCATCTGCGTCGGCAATGCCACGCTCGGCGATACGCGTTCTCACTTTTTCATCTTCGAGAGTTATCAGGGCGCCGGTGTAGCGGTTGTGGTCGTTGTACACGAGTGCCTGGTGGATGAGCTCGGAAGTATTGACGATGGCCTCCTCGATCTCCTCCGGCGAGTACTTTTCGCCGTCGGGAGAGATGAGCAGCGCCTTCTCGCGTCCGACGACATAGAGATACCCGTCTTCATCGAAATAGCCCCGATCTCCCGTCAGGAGCATGCCGTCCTGGAGGGCCTCGGCGGTGGCGGATGCATTCCGGAAATAGCCCTTCATCACGTTCTCGCCGCGGACCGCGATCCGGCCGACTTCCCCCACCGCGCAGGCGCTGCCGTCCTCGTTGATGATCCGACACTCCACGGACGCCGCGACGATGCCCGAACTGCCGATCTTGTGGGCGTAGGGCGTGTTGGAGGAGATAACCGGGGCCGCCTCGGTCAGCCCGTAGCCCTGGTAAATCGGCACACCGATGGCCTTGAAGAACTCCTGCTGCTTCCGGTCGAGCAGCGCACCCCCGCCCACGCAGAACCGAATATTGCGACCGAAGGTCCGGCGCACTTTGCTGAACACCACCGCGTCGGCAAGCTTGTAGGGGACATAGTTCTTGATGCGCGTGAGAAACGGGGGCTTGTTGTGGACGTCACCGTAGTAGGCAATCCCGGCGGCGAGCCCCGCGTCGAAGAGCTTCTTCGCCACGCCGCCCTTTGCGGCTACCCCCTCCTTGATCTTCTTCATGAAATTTCCCGTCAACGCGGGGACGGTAAGCAGAAAGACCGGCTCGGTTTCCTTCAGGTTGGCCGGGATGTTCCGTATCGTCGCCATGCCGCCGCCGCGGGCATCCACGAAGTAGATCTGTATACCCCGCGGGAGCGCGGCATAGAGTCCGACGGTATGCGCGAACGAATGGTCGCACGGCAGAATCAGGAGCGTCGAATAGCCGCCGTGCGGTACCTGATGAAGGTTCACCGAATCATGCACGTTCACGTAGTAGTTCTTGTGGGTCAGCATGATCCCCTTCGGGTTTCCCGTCGTGCCGGAGGTATAGGAGATCGTGACCACATCGTCCTCGGAGATGTCTTCCGCGAGCGCCGAGAGCTCCGCTTCGCGGGATCCGAGCTCCCGGCGACCGCGCTCGAGCAAGTCCTCGTAGGCGAACACCCGTTCGCCACGGCGCAGCCCCGTCGTCTCTTCGATGCGCGCGATGGTATCGCCGTCATCGTCGAGGCACAGGAGTGTCACCTCGTTCTCGAAGTCTCCGAACACCTCGGTGACTTTCGCAGCGGTATTCGCGGACAGGATGATCAACTTGCTCTCTGAATGATTGACGCGAAACGGAATCTCGTCGGGTAGCAGCTTGATCGATAGGGGTACCGAGACACCACCGGCATGAAGCACGGCAAGCTCCCCGATAACCCATTCCTGACGACCTTCGGAGAGGATTGTGACCTTGTCGTCTCGCCCGATTCCGATGGACCGCAGTCCGGCGGCGAGCGAGCGCACCGCCGCGCGCACCTCGCTGAAGGTCAGCGACATCCAGCCGTCATCCCTCTTCTGCCACACGTAGGGCGTATCCCGGAACTCCTCCGCCGCCTGCTCGAGCATTGCCAAAACCGTTCGTCGCATGACTACGAGTTTATGATCAACTTGACCGATAATCAAGATGTTGCATAAGCTCCAAAATGCGGTAGAGTACGAATGCGAGAATCATGTCGGGACTTCTAAAGCGCGGTACCACGTACCGTACACGACTCCTCGTCGAAGACAACGTAAACCCGAGCGACCTCCTCCAGGCCGATGACTCCGGGATTTCCGCGGAGGACCGACGCGAAATTCTGGCCGAAATCGACCGCATGACCTCCGACAACGGCGCGGGCCTGTCCCCCGATGCGCTCACCCTATCCCGCGCTACACGCCGGGGCTTTGTCTTTCCCCTCATCGTGAATCTGGCGATGGCAGCCGTCGTTGCCGGTGGTCTGTTCGGACTCTACACGTACTTTCGGCAGGAGGAACGGGCGCGCATAGAGGCCCGACGCGAGGGAGCAAGCGCGCAGGCAGAGCTTATCCGTCGCATACAGGAGCAGGCGCAGGCCGAGCTCCGACAGAAAGAGCAGGAAATCGCCGACATAGAACGGCGACTCGGTGACATCGAGGCTCGTCGCGCCGCCCTCGAGACGAACCTCGAGGAGGAGCTTGCGCGCCGTGAGGCGGAGCTGCGCTCGGAGCTCGAGGCCGAGCTTGCCGCCGAGCGCGTTCGCCTCGAGGACGAGGGTGTCGGCCAAGAAGCCGTCGAGGAGCGTCTCTCCGTGCTCGAAGCCGAGGGGAACGCCGAAATCGAAGCCGAGCTCGACGAGCTCACAGCGCAGGCAGAGGCGGAGCAGGCGGAGCTCGACGAATCGCTCGCGGAGCTGCAGTCGGAGTTTCAGGGAGAGCTGCAACAGCTCGAGCAGGAGCGCGCACGGATTCTCGACCGCGCCCGCGAGCGCGAGGCGGAGCTGCGAAGCGACTTCGAGCAACAGCTCGACGCCTCCCGGGAGGAACTCACCGACGCCCGGGCCGAGCTCAGCGCCCTCTCCGAGCGGCGGGAGCGAGAGCGGCAGGCGGCCAATCAGATCGTCGGGTACTATGACGAGATCCGTGACGAGATCCGCGGCAACGCCTACGAAGAGGCCCTCACCACGATCGAGCAGCTCCGGAGCTATCTCTCGGAGGACTCCATCGCCGCCCTGCCCGCGGTTGCGCAGCGCCGCGAGACGGAGCTCTTCATCCTTTCATCCCTCGAGCAGCTCGTCGATGAGCAGCAGACCGCTCGAGCCACGGACACCGACGCCCTCATTGCGCAGTCACGCGCCGTTCAGGAGGCGACACGGCTGGTAAACGAGGGGAACGCCGCCTTCGAGGCGGGCGAGGTCGAAGAGGCGGAAGCTCGCTACAACGAGGCACTGAACCTCATTCCGGCGGTAGCCGAGGGGCACCGGTATTTCGTGTCGCAGCAGGAGGAGGCAATTGCCGAGCTCCGGGAGCAGCAGTCCGCCCGCTCCGAGGCTGCCGAAACAGCCGTTTCCGAGGCGCGTGCGTCCTTCGCCGCGGCGGACTACGGCGCGGCCCTCGCCGCCTACCGGGAGGCAATCGCCGTGCTGCCCCAGGACGCCGCTCCCGCCGAAGAGATCATTTCCGAGATTCGAGCCTCGGCCGTATCGATCGCCGACGCGGAAACCACCGAGCAGCAGACGCAGGCCGCCGGCGAGATCTTCACCTCCGCCGAACAGGCCCGTGACGCCGGCGAATATCGAGCCGCGGTCGACGCCTACCTTCAGGTGGCCGCCCGTTTCCCGCGCAGCCGGCAGATGGAAGAGGTGCCGGCGGCCGTTCGGAGCACGGTGGAGCAGGCGACCACTGAGCTGCAGGACCGCATCGACGTCCTGCAGGCGGGTATCGCCGATCTCGAAGCCGAGAATGAGGAGCTCGACGAGGACGGCGAGGACCGACGGGAACAGCTCGTTCTGCTGCGCGCCCGCAACGCGGAGCTGCAGACGCGCGTCGGGGAGCTTCGAAGCGAGCTCGACGCGAGCGCGGAGGAGCTCGAAGCCCTGCGCACGGCGGAGGCCCTCGAGGAGACACTGCAGGAGGATCGCAGCGATCGGCCGGAGCAGGCCGCCCTGACTCGCGAGCTTCGCGAGGAGATCGAGCAACTCCGTGACATCGAGGAAGACTACGAGTCGCTTCGCCGCTCCTACCTCGCCTACGCGAACCGCGAAGACGACATCCTCGAGTCGGGTACCGACGCCGCGCGGCTGCAGACCAAGCTTCTCTTTGACTCCTTCCTCGCCTCGCGGCCCGTTCGGGAGGCGCTGCCCGGCCTCCGGGATCGCATCAAGGCCTACGACCGCGCCTTCGAGGAAGCAGGGCGCGAAACGGCCCTCCTCGACACCGTCGATATCGTCTACGAGCTCTCCGCCCACGAGACGACCGAGCGGAAGCTCGCCTACCTCGCCGAACGGAGGCGGAATACGAGAGATCCGAACATGACGGCGTTTCTCGACGAGCTCGAGGTTCTCATCCGGGAAAGCAGTTGACGCTGAGGCCGCCGTCGGATGGAGGCCGGCTCACTCGAGCGTGTCGAGCTCCGAGGTGGGAATCGTGTAGATCCGTGCGTAGGCGGTCGTATCGCAATCTCCGGT
>CAZWNS010000005.1:5495-25897 GCA_964635245.1 uncultured Spirochaetaceae bacterium | reverse complement strand
CATCGAGCGGGGTGAACTCCGTGGCGCCCTCCGGCGCGTCGTAGATCCAGTTTTCGGGTGCGACATCGTGCGAGCGGCGAGCGAGAGATCTTCGTCAAATGGGGGCATCCTGCATCCCGTCGTCAGCGCCGCCGAAGCCACCAGGAGGGAAACCGTGACCGCCCGAACGGATTTTCTCACCATTGGAACCGCACCCCCAGCCGTACCGACAGCAGATCGATGTACCCGGCGTCGTTGTCGAAGAAGACGGGATCAGGGCCCGAGTAGTCGAAGAACTGGGCCCTGAGAAGGTCGGGCTCGGCGGCAAACGCCACCGTCGGTGTGTGCTCGAAGAACAGCCGGATCTTGCGTTGCGGGAAGAACTCGACCCCGTTCACGAACTCGAGGCCCCACGGTGCGATCGGCTCGAGCCCGGTGAATGCCCTCGAGGTCATCAGCCTGGCCAGGGGGCCGACCGCGGTGTAGGCACGCAACGCGCCGTGAGGATCATTCCAGTAGGTCCCGATAAGCAGGCGGAGGTTCATGAGCGGCTCCGAGACGAGAAGCTGCGGTTCACCGTCCTCGTTCTCATTGTCCTCGCGGTCGACAAAGGGCACGATGCCGAGGGCGTAGGTGTAGAACCCCCCGCGCAGAAATGCATACGGCGGGACTATCATGTAGGAGAGGTCGATTCCCGCATACGAGAACTCCTGCCCATAGGCGCTCAGCACGAACCGCGACCTCTCGTCCTGGTTGAGGATGATCTCGGTGTCTCTGCCCCCGAGGAAGAAGCTCACCTGTTGGGGATAGTGGAGGTCGGAGATCGCCTGCAGATCGTACACCCCGGGTTGATCGAGCACCACCCGCAATTCCTCCGACTGCAGGCGGATCGGAGTACCCGTAAGCCCGAAAATCTCCGTTCCCGGCGCCCCTCGAATGACGGCTGCCGACTCCGTGGACACCGTCGAATAGGTCTCCGCCACGGCCCGCGCGCCACGGCTCCACAGGCGCAGAGCGAGGCTCCTCTCACTCTCGGATACGGGAGCCTCGTAGAGGAGATCGAGCACCGTTTCGCCGCTGTAGAGCGCGACCGAGCGCACGCGCACCCGGAAGCGGCTTCCCCCGGCGACGGCTTCCACCGATACCAGAGTCCACGCGTCCGCCCCGCCGGACCTCGCCCGCGAAGAGCGCTGCGCGTCGGTTGCCGCCCCGGCAGACGCTGTGGTCAGAAACTCCGTACGGGGATTTTCACGATGCAGCGCCACAAGCAGGGACTCGTAGAGAAAGCGGGTGCGCTCGGCGTCTTCGGCGATGTCCTCCCCGACCTCGAAGAACACGGCTATGCGCCGGGCGGCCTCCTGTGCGTGCGACAATGGAGCGGCAGCGAGCAGCAGCACGCCGACCACCAGAACGAGCGGACGTTTCCGATATGTCGTGGGTGCCCAACTCACATCAGCCCCTTCACTTCTGCCATTTCACCTCTGCCATTTCACCAGCGTGCCGACCGTCAGGAACGGCCCGACATCCCCCGCGTCGAGCATCCCTTTCTCCAACAGCCCGTTCTCGCGCCCCGTCGACCACCGTGCGGCGCTGCTGAGAAAGAACGCCACGTCCGAGAAGTTGACCTCCACCCACAGGGCGAAGAGCTCGAGATAGGTATCGCGATAGGTCTCCGCATCCGGTGAGGAGAAGAAGGTCAGGGTCGTACCGACCCCCGTCTGGGCTCCCATGCGAAAGACCGAGGTACGGGGAAACACAAGGTAGCGACCCAAAAGCAGACGAACGTCCTGATGATAGGCAACCGGCGTCGCCCCGGGGTTGGTGCTCTGAGCATATCCGTAGGTTTCCGCCGCGGCGAAACTCCAGTCGGGGCGAAGATAGCCGCGCAACCCGACGCCGAGACCGAGCAGCTGCCCGGTCGTGTACGTCAACGTGGTCGCAAATCTGGTCTCCGGCTCCAACGGCCGCAGGGGGATTTCGCGTCCCCCGGAGCGGACCAGGATGTCCTCCCGGTCTTCGTAGTACCCCGGCTTGCGCTTCGTCACCTCCACGGTGTCACCGGGGCGAAACGGCAGATACGGGAGTCGTACGCTCCCGTCGGTTATCCGGCCCGCACGGAGGTTGTCACCCAGATACACCTGCATGCCCTCATCCGCAGACGTGAGCAGCAGCGGATCGGAGACCGGCTG
This sequence comes from uncultured Spirochaetaceae bacterium, assembly GCA_964635245.1. Lineage (GTDB taxonomy): Bacteria > Spirochaetota > Spirochaetia > DSM-27196 > PWMO01 > JAAAOH01. The sequence continues at coordinate 23,729 of CAZWNS010000005.1, read as the reverse complement.
GTCCCCGGCGACGTCGATCACATCGCCGCCGTCCAGCCCCCGCCGGACGGCCCTCAGGAGCCCGGGACGAAGGTCCTGGAACACCCGCCGTGTCACGTTAAACACCGCGAGGTCACTGCGCCCGAACCCTTCGGCCGCGGACACGAGCGCCCCCGACCGTGTGTCATACACGCGGACGTTGACGCTGACTCGCCCTGTCGGGAAGCCGGCGAACCCGAATGCCGCGAGGTCGGTCTGCGCCGACCGCGCCGCCTGCAGCGCCGCCGAGGTCACGTTTCCGGGGGCGTCCGTACCGCTGAGGTCCGGGATCCGCTCACCGATGACGATCTCGAACCCCGCGTCGGAGAACTCCGTGTAGAGACTCTCGCCGAGAAGCCCGGCAAGATCCCGTCCCGTGGCGGAGAGGTCCGGTGCAACGCCAACCTGCAGCAGCGGCAGGACGTAGATGCTCACACCGGAGAACGGCTGCTCCGCCTCCTGCGCGTAGAGCCGCGGCGCACCTCCCCCGGCGGCACACAGCACAAGCGCCGCGGCAAGCAGCACCGCAAACCGAGGCGGCGTGGCAGTGGAGGGGTACCGTGTAACGCTCACTTTGACGTCATGACCTCAATCCCGGTCCAGTTCCGCGGCGGCGGCGCGCCGCGGTAGCGCGCGCACCGGTCGGCCATCATCTCGGCGATGTGGTCGCCCGGCAGAATCCGCAGCACTTCGCGGAACGCCTCTTCGGCTTTGCCGAACTGCCGATCAAAGTACAGCCGAACGCCCTCGTGATGAATCCTCCAGCCCTGCTGCTCATCGGGGGTAAGCGACCGTCTCGCGGTGAAGATGTCCGTGCCGGACTTCTTGCCTTTTACCGCCACCCGATCGATATGGCGGCACGGCACATCGTCTTTCACCTTCCTCTGCAGGCTCTCGGATATGATGAGCTCCTGCTTGTAGGTCTTCGTCAGACCCTCGAGGCGCGAGGCGAGGTTCACCATGTCGCCGATCACCGTGTAGTCCATCTTGCGCTCGGTGCCGATGTTCCCCACCGTGACCACACCATAGTTGATGCCGATCCCGATGTGGAACTCCGGCTTTCCCGAGGCAACCTGCTTTCGGTTGAACTCATCGAGGGAGTCGGTCATCTCGATGCCCGCCAGGACCGACTGCAGTGCGTCGTCCTCGTGCTTCACGGGAGCGCCGAAGAAGGCCATGATTGCGTCGCCGATGTATTTGTCCACTACGCCGTTGTGACTCATGATGATATCGACCATGACCGAGAAGTAGGCGTTGAGGGAGTTCACGAGATCGTCGGGCATCATGCCTTCGGAAATGCTTGTGAAGCTGCGAATGTCGGAGAAGAGGACCGAGACCACGCGATTGTCGCCGACCAGCATCGATTCGGGATTCTCGAAGTAGCGGTCGATGACCTCCTGCGGCACGTAGCGCTGGAAGATGTTACGGATCTTCGCCTCCTTCTTCTGCGCCAGCACGGCCTGGAAGGCGTAGCTCTTTATCTGATTATAGGCTTTCTCGAGCTCTCCGACCATGACGTTGAAGGTATGTGCCAGCTCGCCCGTCTCATCCCGATACTCCACGGGGACACGCTCGGAGAGATCGTTGGAGGTGATGATATCCCGCATGGTATTTCGCACGTTTACGAGCGGCTGTGTGAGCTGCCGGGCGAAGAGCAGCAGAAGGAGCACCGAAAGCAGACTCGCGCCGGCGACGATGTAGATGGTCTGGGTGGTGATACGGTCCACGTCCCGGAAGAACGTATCACGCGCCTCGGTCAGCACAACGCGCCAGCCGTAGGGCTCGAAGAAGAACCACTGCGCCACCCGCTGCATCCCGCCGATACTGAGGGTCGCGAGCTCGCCCGTGGTTTCGTCTTCCGGATCCGGAAGGGAGGAGCGCTCTTCCTCGGTCAGCGGGACCTCCCCGGTTGCCATCTGCACCGCGCCGGTTTCGTCGACGGCGAAGATGAGCTCGGTGTCGCTTCGGATCAGCCCGCGGGCAAAGCTCTGCACCCCTACCTTGGTCGCCTCGACCATCTCCGGCCGATCGGTGAGATTGCCCTCCTCGAGGATCATCCACTGACCCTCGGCGTAGGATTCGAGCTCTTCGGCCTTGAACTCCAGGAAGTCGCGGGCAATCCGCGTGATGCCGTTGGTGGCGACGAAGTACGAGGAGGCGCCCGCAAGCACAAGCGTGGCGACGAGCAGCGGAAGCACCACGGAGACGATCTTGAAGCGGATGCTCATGGTTAGTGGTCAAACTCCTCCATCCGCGGGATATCGTGCTTGGTAATCGAGCATAGTATCTTATCGGTCAGCGGGGTCACACTCGAAATGCGGTTTGCCTGTTTTTCCACGATGCGCTCAAAGAGATTCCGGATGAACCGGCCGTTTCCGAAGCTCTTGTCGCGGCGCCGGTAAAAGTGGGTGATCAGTCTCAGGAGCTCGCGCCTGGCCCCCTGCGTCAGCGTGAACGAGGAGTTTTCGGCAAAGATATTGAAAATCTGCAGCAGCTCCCCGGGCGCGTAGTGATCGAAGTAGAAATAGCGGCTGAAGCGCGACTGAAGTCCGGGATTGCTGTCGATGAAATCCTGCATCTCGTCGGGATACCCGGCGACGATGACCACGAGGCGATCGCGGTAGTCCTCCATGCGCTTGAGAAGGGTGTCGATCGCCTCCTGCCCGAAATCCGATCCCGCCGAGCGCGGGCTCAGCGTATACGCCTCATCGATGAAGAGCACGCCGTCGAGTGCCTGCTGCACCACCTCGTCCACCTGAATTGCTGTCTGCCCCACATACCCGGCCACGAGTCCCGCGCGGTCGGTTTCCACCATGTGACCCTGCTCGAGCAAACCCAGTGACTTGTACACCTTCCCGAGATAGCGCGCGATTGTCGTCTTTCCCGTACCCGGAGGACCGTAGAACACCGCGTGCTTGGAAAACGGCGTGACCGGAAGTCCCCGACGCTCGCGCTCTTTGTGCACCTTGATGAGGTTGACGAACGTGTCTATCTGGGCCTTCACCTTCTTCATCCCGATGAGGTTGTTGATCTTCTCCATCACCTCTTCGAGACTCTCGGCCTGTTCCTCGGAGACGGTCACCGCCTGCTTCGCGGCGCCCTGCCCTTCCGCCGCGGAGCTGCCGTCGGCCTGTTCGCCGTAGATGAGCTTGCGGATGCTCTTGATCTCCCGGGATTCCGCCTCGCTCACCGTACCGTCCGCTTTGATCGCGACCTGCGCAAAACTGAAGAACACCGCGGCCAGCTTGTCGAAGTGCGAGCTGTCCTCCCGCGTATCGTAGGACTTCAGATAGGAAAGCGACTTCAGAGAGCGCCTGTTCGGCACCCCTTTCATCTTCTTGATTTCGTTGTGAAACAGGTCCCAGTACTCGAGGATGGCGCGGCGCTGGTGCAGCGGCAGCGTATCGTAGCGAAAGATGTCGACGATGACGTCCCGGTCGCTCACCAGGCGCTGGCGCAGGTACATCAGCACCATGAGAACGAACAGCCGCGTTTCCTCCGACACGGTCCTGGAGCTTCCCACGCAGCGGTAGGCGACGAGAAAGAGGTCGTCGATGAGCTGCTGGAGAAAAGCCGGCTCGTTGTTGAACTGCTTGTACTCGTTTATCGCGCGGATGACGCGCTGGGCTTCCTTGTGCAGGAAGTTCAGGTTGGTGAGCTTCTCCGGGCTTTTGCGCCCGGGCTCCTCGCGCGAATCGGAGCGCAGGTCCTCCACCTGCACCAGATCATCCCCGATGCTCGCGCGCACGCTCTCGAGGAAGGAGTCCGCCTGGCCGCCGCGCTTGGTGGAGGTGAGCACGCTCTGTCCCGCCCCGCGATGGAGCGTGATCTTCGCACTCTGGTCGGTACGTCGCACACTGACCGCGGTTATCTCGTCGAAGGTAAGGGTGTCGCCCGCGGTGCCGGTCCCGCCGTTGAGCAGAAAGAGCACGCGCCGGTCCGTGATGCAGAGGATACCCGGGGCACCCGAGCCCGAGGCGACAATATGATCGCCGGAATAGAAGCCCTCGAGCAGGTCGACGAGTCGTTCGTCTTCGTCCAGAACCTGATGGAAGGTGGTGAGAATATTCTTCTTGAAGGAAACACCGCCCCAGTTTCGAATCTGCCCTAACTGGGTCTCGATTTCCTGCTGAAGTGGCATCCGAGTCGATCCCCTCCCAGCGACCGCTGGGGCTCATTATAGACCATCGTCGTCCGAATCGCCAACTCTCCGCGGCGGGGAATCGAAGCTCTCCGCGAGCGCCCTCGCACCCTGCTGAATGCTGCGCGCCGCCGTCGTGTGTGCCATGCCGACGCTGATACCGAGACCGCTGTTGGCGGTGTCATGCATCCAGGTGGTGAGCAGTTTCAGGTAGGCCGTACGGTGTACCCCGCCGGCTTTCGCGCGCAACACCAGCGGCTGCAGGTGCTGCGTCTCGATGAGCTTCCGCAGTTGTTCGAGCACGATCGGGAAGAACCGCTTCACGAGCTCGAAGAACCTGCGGTGGTAGTGCTCGTCATGCTCGATGAGGGAGCGGATCTGGCGGTAGCGATCACGCACCAGCCTGCCCTGCTCATCACGGCGGACCGGCACGAAGGAGCGGAGGAGACCCCGGATGCGGTCGGAGGCAAGGAGCTTGTGTACCGACACGTAGAGCAGGAGGCAGCCACCCGCGTTTCGCAGTGCCGGCCTCCCCCGACGCTCGTCCCGTGAGAGGTCGACGAGCGCGGCGATGATTCGCTTCTCCAGGGCACGGCCGCGAGCGGCGTGACGTTCCCGCGAGTCGTCTCCCCAGGTGTCGAGCATCGTGTTGATGAGATCGCGGGCATGCACGGCTGCCGCGCGCACACGGTCGGCGCCGAGCGACTCCACGTATTCGACGAGCGCCGAGCGCTCTTCTTCGGTCAGAACGGCCACGCCCGCTGCCGCTTCCCGCCCCCGGGATCCCACGATGCCGCTCGACTGCAGCTCATCGAGGAAGGACTCGAGTCGCTCGAGGGCTGTTCCGGTATCCATCCGTGCGCCGTCCCGCACGAGCTGCCGCCGCAGCAGATTGCGGGCCGGGGAATAGCGCCCGTCGACGGTACGTATCGGGGGGGTCAGCTCCTCCACGATCATCTCGAGCATGCCGAGCATCCGGTGGTAGAGCGTTGCCTCGAAGGAGAAGCGCGTCTGCAGCAGGTCAAGCGAGGGATCGTGGGGCACGAAGGCGATATCGACGATCCGCGCAGCCTCGGAGGTGGTAATCCGCTGTTGCGGCCCGACGTAGCGATTGTAGTTCCTGACGACTCTCCGCGGGTCGAAGCTTCCTTCCTGTAGCGAGGTGTACTTGTTGTGCCACAGCAGGATGGAGGCCTGCGGCGCCACATCGAGGGCCGCACGAATGTAGCCGCCGGCGGACACGTGGGACGTGGGCTCGGGCTGCACGATCACCAGGATGGTCTCAACGAGGGGAAGAAACGCCAGGTTTTCGTCGTGTTCGATCCCCGCGGGCATGTCGAGAAGCACAATGTCGTATCGCTCCTCGATCTGCCGGCGCAGATGCCGAAACAACAGCGTGCGCATGGCGAGGCTCTCTTCACTTCGCTCTGAGGGCCTGGGGAACAGCAGATCGAGCCGATCGAACACCCGGTAGGAGAAGCGTGAGAGATCGAGTCCTTTTCGGCGCACCTCCTCGGTGCTGTAGTCGAAACGGGTATTCGCCACGTCGAGAATCGTCGCCAGATTCGACAGCGGGTCGAGGTCGGCAAGCGCCACGCGCATGCCGAGCTTTGCGTACTGTACCGCGAGGTTGAGGGCCGTCGTGGATTTTCCCACGCCGCCCTTTCCGGATGCCACCGCCACCGATCGCCGGAGTCGTTCCATGCTCGGGCAAGCTTAGTACGTCACCGCCGGGATGACAAGAAGTGATACAGTACTGTCCGCGCAGAGGGGCGGGTTTGTTTCCTAATGACACATCCGGCATGTGTCGTTTCCGCCACATTGTTGACCTCTTGCCACAGTGCTGTCCATGGGCCGGCGGAACGCGCTCTATGTGCCGGTAACTTTCGGTATCATATGCACTTATACGTGCGTCACTTGGCATGATTTCTGCTATTTCGTAGGTGAAAGACGAAGGATCGGGCCGTAGGCCCGGCCGGACGGAAGAACCGACAGCACATCGGACGGAAGGAGGTTGGATATGAACCTGGTAAAGCGACGAAACAACCGATACGAGGTACCAACGGAGTTCGACCGGCTTCGCAATGAGATCAACCGCATCTTCGATGACGACTGGTTCGGCGGTCGGGGACTTCTCGACAGAACGTTTGCGCCGAGCATGGACATCGAGGACTCCGCCGACGAGGTACTGGTAACCGCCGAGCTCCCCGGCGTGGACATCAAGGATGTCGATGTCTCGGTGTCGGGCAACGTGCTGACCGTGAAGGGCGAGAAGAAGGACGAGCACGAGGAGCGGGACGGCGGCTACTACCACAGGGAGCGCTGGAGCGGCACATTCCAGCGAAGCCTCACCCTTCCCGACGCCATTGACCCCGATAAGGTCAAGGCGGAGATGAAGAACGGCGTGCTCCGCATCACCTTTCCCAAGCGGGAAGAGGTCAAGCCGAAAAAAATCTCTGTGAAGTCGACGTAGGCAACGCTATCTTCTATCCCGGCGGAAACGCCGGGATTTTTGTGTCGTTCGCATGGAGGAACACATGATACGGACACGAGTCCGCCGGTGGGCCGGCGTGGTGCTTGCCCTCGGCATAGGCATATTGGTCGGGTTGAATATCGACGGTCGGAGTGGAGCGGGCTCTCACGACGCCGCGGCAGGCGGAGGTCGCGTTTCCCTGGGCTCCACTTCGGTATCGCGACCTGCCGCCGCCTCCGGAGAGGACACCGCGCAGACGCCTGCGGCCTCCAGCCGGCAAACGACGGAGCCGGTGCCGGCCGCTCCGGCCGGAGTGCCCCTGTCCTTCCGGGAGGTCGCCGAGAACGTCCTGCCGACCGTCGTGGAGATCAACACCGTGGAGGTCGTGCGCCGCAGCACACCGCGCTTCCGATCACCCTTCGACTTCTTCTTCGGACCCGGCCCGGACACCGAAGAGCAGGAGTTTCGCAGACCCGGCCTCGGCTCCGGCGTGATCGTTCGCCGGGACGGACGCGACGTGTACGCGCTGACGAACAATCACGTGGTGGGCGACGCAACCGAAATCGCCGTGCGCCTCTACGACGGCCGGGAGTTCGAGGCCGATATTGTAGGCAAGGACGCGCGCACCGACCTTGCCCTCGTTACGTTCACCACCGGTGGGGAAGTGCCGGTGGCCCGCCTCGGCGACTCGGATTCCCTCCACGTCGGCGACTGGGTGCTCGCCATCGGGAACCCGCTGGGCTTCGAGTCGACCGTCACCGCCGGAATCATCAGCGCGCTCGGCAGAGAGCCGCAACCGGGGTCGCCGATAGCCGGGTTTACGGATTACATTCAAACCGATGCCTCCATCAATCCCGGGAACTCCGGCGGCGCACTGGTCAACCTCAACGGTGATGTAGTGGGCATCAACACCTGGATCGCGAGCCGAAGCGGCGGCAGCATCGGCCTCGGATTTGCGATTCCGGCCAACAACGCCCGCCGGGCGGTGGACGACTTCATCAGGGAGGGGCGCATTGTCTACGGGTGGCTCGGTGTCAGTATCGAGGACCCGACCGACACACGCCTCCCGGGCGTTGCGCGTTCGCTCGGCATCGAGGGACGTGACGGCGCCTTCGTCGTAAACGTCCACCGCGACAGCCCGGCCGCGCGTGCCGGCGTCAGACCCGGCGACCACATTGTCTCGGTCGACGGTCGGGCGGTGGCGGATTCGCGGGCGCTGACGCGTATTGTCGGGAATCTCCCTCCGGGACGCCGAACCGAGTTCCGGGTGATCCGGGAGGGATCCGAGCGAACCCTGTCGGTTCGCCTCGAGCAACGGGGCACGGAGGAAGAAGTCGGCGGTGCCGACGACCTGTGGCCGGGTGTTGCCGCGATCGGGCTCACCGAAGACCTCCGGGAACGCGCTGAGATTCCCGGTGATGTCGACGGCGTTGTGGCGGCCGTGGTAGTCTCGGGCAGTCCCGCCGATCGGGCCGGACTGCGACGGGGAGATATCGTCACCGCGGTGAACGGGGTGTCGGTGGATTCGGTGGCCGGGTTCTACGCGGCGCTCAACGAGGACAGGGCGACGGTCTCCGTCCGCGTATACCGGGAGGGCACGCGTATCGGGCTGCGGATGCCGGGACTCTGAGCGCAAAGAGGAGCAGCGCAATGGCGGTGAAATACAAAGACTACTATGAGACGCTGGGCGTGGACCGCTCGGCGTCTCAGAATGCCATACACGATGCCTACCGCAAGCTGGCACGGAAGTACCACCCCGACGTCAACAAATCCGACGAAGCGGAGACGAAGTTCAAAGAGATAAACGAGGCCTACGAAGTACTCAAGGATCCCGAAAAGCGGCGCAAGTACGATCAACTCGGAGCGAATTACCACGAGGGCGATGAGTTCAGGCCGCCCCCCGGGTGGGAGGCCTTTCGCGACGCCGGCGGCCGCGCAGGCGGCGGGTTCCGCCGGACCTTCGGGTTCGGAGATCTCGGCGGTGAGGGCTTCGACTTCTTCGGCGGCGGCAGCCGCAGCGGCGGGGGCTTCAGCGATTTCTTCGAGTCGCTCTTCGGCAATGCCTTCGGCGGCTTCGACAGGGAGAGCCGGGGCGCACCGGGCAGCGCCGGCACATGGGGCGCGAAGGGTGAGGACCACGAGGCCGAGGTGAGCATCCCGCTCGAGGATGCCTACCACGGCGGGAAGAAGACCGTCACCCTGGAGCAACGGGAGGCCGACGCATCGGGGCGCGTGCATTCGCGCACCCGCAACTACGAGGTGAGGATCCCGCCCGGCATAAACGACGGCGAGCGGCTTCGGCTCAGCGGTCAGGGCGGCGCCGCCGCCGGCGGCGGACGCAAAGGCGACCTCTATCTGCGGATGCGGATCGAGCCCCACCCCGTCTTCCGGGTGAAGGGTCCCGATCTCGAGACCGACGTTCCGATCACCCCGGCGGAAGCCGTACTGGGTGCGAAGATCAGCGTGCCGATCGTCGGAGGCTCCGCGTCCATCACCATTCCGCCGGGAACCCAGAGTGGAAAACGCTTCCGGCTCAAGGGCAAGGGGCTGCGAAAACAGCACGGCCGGGGCGATCTCTACGCGGTGATCAGAATCGTGGTACCCGAGAGGCCGACCGATACCGAGAAGAAGCTCTACGAGCAGCTGCGAGCAACGTCGCACTTCGAGCCGCGAAAGTGATACGACGGATGGCGAATGCCCATGCAATAGGAGCGTCACATGGCGGGCGATGACTTCAGCGACCGCGTAGTAGTGGTGACCGGATCGAGCCGCGGCATCGGGCGGGAGACCGCCCGGGCCTTTGCAGCCGCGGGTGCACACGTCGTGCTGAACGCGCGCAACCCGGATCGACTCGAGGAGGTGCAACGGGACTTTGCGTCGGCGGGCTACGCGGTTTCAGCATACGCCTGCGATGTGACGGTGGCAGACGACGCCCGCGGGCTCATCGAGCACGCAGCGGGGATCCGCGGGCACATAGACGTGCTCGTCAACAACGCCGGCATCTCCATGCGCGGCCCCTTCGCCGAAACCACCCCCGAGGTCATGGAACAGGTCACGCGGGTGAACATCCTCGGCGCCGCGTTTACCACGCGCTACGCCATCCCCCACCTTACGGCGGCCGGCGGGTCGGTGGTGTTTATCTCCAGTCTGGCCGGCGTCCGCGGCTTTCCCGGGGTTGCGGTGTACTCCGCGGCAAAAATGGCGCTTACCGGACTCTCTCAGTCCCTGCGCGCCGAGCTCGAGCCGCAGGGCGTGCACGTCGGCCTCGTGTGGGTGAGCTTTACCGAGAACGACCCGGACAAGCAGATTTACGGAGCCGACGGGAAGCTCATGAGTATCCGGCGTTCCTGGAAGACGTCGCAGACGGAAGTTGCCGCCGCGGTGCTGGGCGTGGTCGTGCGGCGGCGGCGCGAGCTCATCATGACCCTTCAGGGGAAGCTCTTCGTCCTTCTCACCAGATATGCCCCGCGGCTCGTCGACCTGATCATATCGCGCTCGCGCGGTGCGGTGCACAGCTACTCGCGATGATCCGCATCGGTACCTCGGGCTGGAACTACCCTCACTGGCGCGGCTCCTTCTACCCGCGGGACCTCGCACCGCAGGCGTGGCTCGAGTACTACCGCGAGCGCTTCGACACCGTGGAGCTCAACAAGAGCTTTTATAATCTGCCCGACCCCGAGCAGTTCGCCGCATGGCGGGATGCCGTGCCGCAGGAGTTTCTCTTCGCCGTCAAGGCGAGCCGCTACATCACCCATATGAAGAAGCTCAAAAGCCCCGCCGAGGCACCCGCACGCTTTCTCGACCACGTGCGCGCCCTCGGCGATCGGCTCGGTCCCCTTCTCTTCCAGCTTCCCCCGCGGTGGCGGGCGAATCCCGACCGCCTCGAGACGTTTCTCGACGCGCTTCCTCAGGGGCTCAGGTACGTATTCGAGTTTCGTGACGAGTCCTGGATGACTGAGTCCGTGACCGGGCTGCTACGGTCCCATGGGGCGGCCTTCTGCATCTACGAGCTCGCCGGCTACCACTCACCCCTCGAGATAACCGCGGATTTCGCCTACGTACGCCTCCATGGCCCCGGCGCGGCCTATGAGGGGAGTTACGACGACGGGGCGCTCGCCGGGTGGGCACGGTGGGCCCGCGAGCGCAACGGCGAAGAGCTCGATGTGTATATCTATTTTGACAACGACCAGCACGGATACGCGCCGGAAAATGCAATGAGGCTCCAGTCTCTGGTGACGGGTGCGGGCTGAGAGGCGGCGCACCGTCCCGCGGGCCCGCCGCTACACGCAGAACTCCGCGAGGCGCCTGAGGTTGTCCTTGTCGCCGACGGCGATCATGTGGTCGCCCGCACGCAGCTCTACGGTGGAGGACGGGTTATAGATGAGCTCTCCGTCCTGTCTGTGGATGACGATGACGATGATGTTGAGCTCGTTGCGGATGGGAGAGTCGAGAAGCGAGCGACCGACGAGCAGTGACTCATCGCTGATGACAATCTCCTCCATCTTGATGTCCTTGCCCGCCTCGTGCGCGACGGTGTCCATGAACTCGACGATTCCCGGTCGCAGCAGCAGCTGCGCCATACGCTGTCCCACGTGCAAGTAGGGCTTTATCACGCGGTCGGCGCCGGCCTTTCTGAGCTTCGGCTCGGTCTCGTCCTGAAGCGCTCGAGAGACGACGAACACCTTCGGGTTCAGCGTCTTCGCCGAGAGCGTCGTATACACGTTCTCCGCATCCGAGGAGACGACGGTAATGAGGCCCTTTGCCTGCTCGATCCCGGCACGCAGCAGGGCCTCGTCGCTTGTGGCGTCGCCCTCGATGTACAGCACGCCGCCGCCTATCAACTGCTCGAGGATCGTCGCGTCTTTCTCCACGACGACGTAGTCGGCGCCTTCCGCCTCGAGCTCGTCGCATACGTGTCGGCCCATGCGCCCGTAACCACAGACGATATAGTGATTTCGCAGCCGGCGAATCTGTCTGTCCATTCCTCGTCTCCTCAAAATGTAGCGCTCGATAAGCAGTTGCGCCGCGCGGCCGGCGAGATATGCGATAGAGAGTACACCTGCGATGATAATCGCCACGGTGAGCATCTTGCCGGTGTCGGAGAGCTCGTGCACCTCGCGGAAACCGGTCGTACTAACCGCGAGTACCGTCATGTAGAACGCGTCGACGAATCCCCACCCCTCGACGAGAATGTAGCCGAGGGTTCCGGCGAACAGGATGGCGAGCACCATAATCCCGGCCACCATGACCTGGTGAGCGGTGCGATCACGCATGGAGCTGCTCCCGGCGGCGCCGGGGGGCCGACTGGGGCTCTCCGGCACATCGCGCCGTTTCCGCGGCCCCACCCGCTCGGAGGGACAGCAATCGGTGCTCGGGATGCTCGGCAAAGTAGGAGGCAACGCGCCCCTTTATCCCCTCGTAGGACTCGAGCTGCTGCACCTGTGCGGCAGGGCGGTGCCCGAAGGCGAGGTTTTTCGGGAAACAGGCGTAAAACCGCCGTGATCTGGTCACAACCCCGCTGCCATAGAGGGGAATGGAGAGCGCCTCGCGAAGTCGGGCGAGGTAGCTCCAGTGCGCGGGGCGGCTGTAGGACTGCCGTCGAAAGCGCGGGTGGAGGGTAAGAAAGCTCGCCCCGGCCGCTTCGAGCGCGCGCGCAAAATCCACGAGCTCACGAGGATCCTCGCCGGTGCCCAGCCGGAACTTGGCGGAGACGGTTTTGCCGGGTGCCACGGCGCGGATGCGTTCGATGAGGCGCGCCGAGCCCTCGGGGTACTGCATCCAGGTGACCCCCGCACCCCGTTTGGCGATCTGCGGTGCGCTGCAGCCCATGTTGACGTCGATGCCCTGGACCGGTTCTTCGGCGAGCCGTCGCGCGGCCTCGAGAATCGCCTCGGCGCTGATCATCTCCGAGAAGTACAGGTCGCAGCCTCCGTACTCACCGACGAGGGTGCGAACGGCCGGATGGGTGAGGGTCGCCATCGGTGCAAGAATGAGCCGGGTATCCGGTGTCACGGGAACAGCCTAGCAGTACCGCGAGGATCTTTCAAGCGAGCACGATTGACATACCGTACATTTGTCTGGTAGAATACGGTATGGCATATTCGGAGCCGGGAAAAACACGCACCGAGGTCTATCGCTTTGTCCGGGATCGCATCGTCTCCGGGAATCCTCCCACGGTGCGCGAGGTGCAGCAGGCCTTCGGCTTCAGGGCCGTGCAGAGCGCCCGCGAGCATCTCGAGGAGCTCGTGCGCGAAGGCCTGCTCGAGAAAACACCGGGGAAGGCACGGGGATACCGCATGCCCGGCGCAGAGAATCGGCCTGCCGCCCTCGTTCCCCTGCTCGGTCGGGTGCAGGCCGGCGCACTTACCACCGCAACCGAGGATCTCGAGGGCTACGTGGCCGTACGCTCGCGGTTTCGCGGTGAGGACCTCTTTGCCCTCCGCGTACGGGGTGAGAGCATGCGGGATGCCGCCATCCTCGACGGTGACATCGTCATCGTGCGGCGTACAGCAACCGCTGATCACGGGGACATCGTGGTTGCGCTCGTCGAGGATGAGGCGACGGTGAAACGGCTGTACCGACGAGGGGACCGCATCGAGCTCCACCCCGAGAACCCGGCATTCGACCCCATCATCCCGGAGAATACCGCGCAGTTTTCCCTCCTCGGCAGGGTCATTGAAGTGCGGCGGTATCTCGAGTCGACCGTCCGGCCCTACCCGGAGGCATAGCCCGGAGCAACAGAGGAGCAGAGCAGCATGTCGGCACCCATCCCGAAGAATATTCCTCTCGTGCGAGCGAGCGATCTCGAGCGGTCACGCCCTCCCGCGAGATCCGACCTGGACCTCACCGGTCGTCTTGCCCATTTTCGCGGCGTCGGTGGGACGACGCTCGCCGCCGTGCTCACCGCCCGTACGCAGGCTGCAGGGCAGACGGTCGGCTGGATATCGGCAACTGCGGATGTGGTGTATCCGCCGGATCTCGCCGCCGGGGGTGTCGATCTCCGGGCGCTGACCTTCGTGTTTGCGGCGGATGCGCTGCAGGCGGCCCGGGCCGCCGAACATCTGCTTCGCTCCCGTGCGTTCACCCTCCTTGTCGTCGATCTCGAGGACGGCGCCGGAATCTCCGATGCCGCCCAGGGACGGCTGCTGCGGTTGGCGCGAAACGCAGAGGCAGGAGTTTTGTGTATCTCGCACGGGGACAGGCCGCTGCGTGGATCGATGATCTCGCTGCGCGGGTCGGTGTCGCGGGAGCGGTCTGCCGTGGGCAGGTATCGCCTGCGGGTTCGCATTACCCGGGATAAACAGGGTGAGCCGGGAGTGCGTTCGGGGGAGGTCTGCTATGCCCCGGCCGGCATGCGTTAATCTTCCCGAGCTTCCGCTGCAGGTGCTCTTTCGAAGAAGGCCACAGTGGCGCGAGCTCCCCGCGGCGGTGGTCGCCTCGAACCGCCCCCTTGCGCCCATCGAAGCGCTCAACAGGCCGGCGGCCGCCCTCGGTATCCGGCGCGGCATGCGCTACGCAACCGCCCTGTCGCTCGCATCGCAGCTGCGCGCGGACATCATTTCGCAGCAGGATCTCGCAGGGGCGCGGGATGAGGTGCGGAAGATCCTGTCGGATTTCAGCCCCGGCATCGAGTGCTGCAGCTTCGACCCCGAAATCTTCTGGGCGGAGACGGCGGGCCTGCTCCCGCTCTTCGACTCCCGGGGCGAATGGGCGGACCTCGTAAAGGTGCGTCTTGCAGAGCGGGGGTTTCATGCAAACATCGCCGTCGGCTTCTCCCGTTTCGGCACGTTTGCCTGGGCGAAACGGCGCAAGAAGGTGCGCGTGTTCGAAAGCCCCGAAGAGGAGGCGCAGGCCGGCGTTGAGACACCTCTCGCCCTCCTCCCCTTCCCCCCGCGTATTCTCGATCTCATCGAGAGCCTGGGGCTGCGCACCGTGGGAGAATTCATCACCCTGCCCCTCGATGATATTCGAACACGCCTCGGGGCCGAGGCACGTGCAATCTATCGCTTTGCAACCGACAGCGAGAATCTTCCCCTGCAGGCCGAGCCGGTCGAGGAGCACCCGATTGCCTCGCTCTCTCCTCTTGCCCCGATCCGCAGTGCCGACATGCTCGAGCATGCCGTCTTCCGTCTTCTCGCAGACCTGCTCACGCGTGTAACACGGCGCGCGGAGAGTGTGAGAGAGCTCATCATCACCCTCGAGTTCGAAGGCGGCACGAGGCACACCGAGCGCATCACGCCGGCACACCCGAGCCGTCGAGTGGAGACGTTGCAGCGCCTCATTCACCTGCGGCTCGAGAACCTCACCCTTTCCGCGGCGATTACCCGCATCCGGATCGAGGCGGATCGGGTTGAGGTGAGCTTCAAGCAGGACGAGCTCTTCGTTGCGGACGGCGGACGTGATCTCACCGACGGGGAGAAGGCCCTCGCAGCCGTGCGCGCGGAGCTCGGGGACGACGCGGTGGCCGGCGCACGCCTCTTCGAAGAGCACCGTCCGGAGGAACAGTTTGCTTTCGAGGCGCGGACCACGCTGCACGCACCGGCCGCATGCGGTGCGCAGCCCCCGGCACGCACGGACGAGGCCGCACCCCGCACCGCGCCGCCTCTCGTGCGGCGCATCAGACGTCCGCCCCTGCCGATACCCGCGCCGCATGAGGAGAGAGCGGCCGACGGTCCCTTCGCGCTCTCCGGTCAGTGGTGGCGAAGCGATGAGACGAATCGCAGGTACTCCTATCTGCACCTACCCGACGGCCGCACGCTCTGGGTCTACTTCGACGGGAGCCGCGGCACCTGGATGCAGCAGGGAAGCGTTGATTGAGCGGTGGACCCGGCGGGGTGGAGCACACGAGGTAGAATACAGGACGTGAAATGAGCACGGAGGTCTACGCCCCGTTGTGGTGCAAAAGCAACTTCTCATTCCTCGAGGGAGCAAGCAGCCCCGAAGAGCTGGTCGGCGAGGCACATGCCCTCGGTCTCTCTCATATCGCGCTCACCGATCGGGACGGGCTCTACGGGGTTGTCGCGGCCTTTCTCGAGGCGAAACGGCTCGGCATTCACCTCATCGTCGGCTCGCAGATCGGCGTCGAGGACGGCTCGCGGGTCGTGCTCCTTGCCCGCACACGTGAGGGATACCGGAACCAGAGCCGCCTCATCACGGCCGGCCGCCTGCGCAGCCCCAAGGGCCTGAGCGAGGTCTCCTGGAGCGAGGTGGCCGCGCACGCTGCAGGGAATACCGCCGTCTGGGTCGGCGGATATACCGACTACCCGCACGCAGCCGCGGTGCTCGCCGATGCCTTCGGGGAGACGGCGTTCATCGGCATCTCCCGCCACTGTCGCCCGGAGGACGCCGAGCGGGAGGCACGCGCCCGGGAGATTGCCGGGCACTACGGGCTCTCCCTCGTTGCAGCCTCCGAGGTGCTCTATCACCACCCCTCCCGACGGATGTTGCAGGATGCGCTCACGAGCATCCGCTACGGCATCACCCTCGAGGAGGCGGGAACGCGCCTCAAGCCGAACGCCGAGTTCGCCCTCAAGAGCCCCACCGCCGCGTCGGCCCTCTACAGGGATGCGCCGGAGCTTCTCGCACGCAGCCGCGAGATTGCCGAGTCCTGCAGCTTCTCACTCGCCGAAATCGAATACCGGTACCCCTCGGAGTCCCTGCCGAGCGGCTACACCACCTCCGGACGGCTGCGCGAGCTCACCTACAGCGGCGCCGAGCACCGCTACGAGGGTGAGATCCCCTCCGCCGTACGCGCGCAACTCGAGCGGGAGCTCGCGGTCATCGATGAGCTCGATTACTGCGGCTACTTCCTCACCATGTGGGAAATCGTGGACTACTGCCGTCGAAACGGTATCCTCTGCCAGGGCCGGGGATCCGCGGCGAACTCGGCGGTGTGCTACTGCCTCGGCATCACCGCCATCGATCCGGTTCGCATGAATCTGCTCTTCGAGCGCTTCATCTCCCGCGAGCGCGCGGAGCCTCCCGACATCGATCTCGATATCGAGCACCGCCGCCGTGAGGAGGTCATCCAGCACGTCTACGACACGTACGGTCGCTCCCACGCCGCCATGGTGGCAAACGTCATCCGGTACCGGTTGAAATCCGCGGTGCGGGACGTGGGGAAAGCGCTCGGGATCTCGGAGGTCTCCCTCGATCGCCTGGCGAAGCTCGTCTCACATCGGGACGGCAACCTCGAGGCGGCCGTGGAGCAGGCGGGGATCGACGAGGAGAGCCGTCTCTCTCATGTGTTCCGGCGCCTGGTAACCGAGATTCTCGACTTCCCGCGCCATCTCTCCATTCATCCCGGGGGATTTCTGCTCGGAAGCGAGCCGGTTCACGACATCGTGCCGGTGGAAAACGCCACCATGGAGGAGCGCACCGTCATCCAGTGGGACAAGCGGGACGTGGAGGCAATGGGTCTGTTCAAGGTCGATCTCCTCGGCCTCGGGGCGCTGACGCATCTCGATTATGCCTTCCGTCTCATTCGCACCCACATCGGCGGCGCCTTTTCCATGGCGAGCATCCCGGGCGCCGATCGCGCGGTCTTCGAGATGATCTCCCGGGCGGACACCGTCGGCGTCTTTCAGCTCGAGAGCCGCGCCCAGATGGCGATGCTCCCCCGACTTCGCCCTCGCGAGTTCTACGATCTCGTCATCGAGGTAAGCATCGTCCGCCCCGGCCCGATCACCGGCGGTATGGTCCACCCCTACCTCAGACGCCGCGCCGGGGAGGAAACCGTGGAGTACCCCCACCCGAAACTGAAGCCCGTGCTCGAGAAGACCCTCGGCGTACCGCTGTTTCAGGAGCAGGTGATGCGCCTTGCGGTCATCGCGGCCGACTACACGCCGGGAGAGGCGGACCAGCTGCGCCGCGACATGGCCGCATGGCGCAAGAGCGGCCGCATCGAGCAGCACCGTGAGAAGCTCATCTCCCGCATGACCGACAAGGGCATCCGCGAGGAGTTTGCCGAGCGGGTCTTCGAGCAGATCCGCGGCTTCGGCGAGTACGGATTCCCCGAGAGCCACGCCGCGAGTTTTGCCTTCATCGCCTGGTGCACCGCCTGGATCAAGCACTACTATCCGGCCGCCTTTGCCTGCGCCCTGCTCAATGCGTGGCCCATGGGTTTCTACGCCCCCTCTACCATCGTGGAGGACGCCCGCCGCCACGGCGTGGAGGTGCTGCCGGTCAGCGTCCTCGAGTCGAGCTGGGAGTGCACCCTGGTTCCGGCGGGCGGCGGTGGCGGCGCCGGCCGGCCGCGCGGGCGACGTGACGGTCGGTGGGCTGTCAGAATGGGGCTTCGCTACGTGCGAGGGCTCGGCGCCGCCGACTGGAAGCGCATCGCCGGCGCGCGGGCGGGTCGCCCCGAGACGCAGGCCGAATTCCTGCGTGCCGCGGGGCTCTCCGAAGACGTCAAGCAGCACCTCGCCCAGTCCGGTGCCTTCTCCTGCTTCGGTGTGGACCGCCGGGACGCCCTGTGGCAGGCCTCCACCCGCGGGCGTAAAACCGGCGCCGGGGGCGGGACCGCAGACGGGGGCGCGACCGGTACCGCGGGCGCCGACGAGTGGGCACGCCTTCTCGACGACGCCGTACAGGCACCGACCTT
>CAZWNS010000005.1:0-5395 GCA_964635245.1 uncultured Spirochaetaceae bacterium | reverse complement strand
CGGGCGCCGACGAGTGGGCACGCCTTCTCGACGACGCCGTACAGGCACCGACCTTCCGGGCGCTCAGCGACTACGAGTCGATTGCCTGGGACTACGGGTTCAGCTACCACAGCACAACCGGCCATCCAATGGAGCCGCATCGCGCGGAGCTCGCCGCACGAGGCCTTCCGACCGCAGGTGAGCTCGGCCGTATCCCCGACGGTCGTATCGCCTCCTACGCGGGTCTCGTCATCTGCCGCCAGCGACCGGAGACCGCATCCGGCACGCTCTTCATGACCCTCGAGGATGAAACCGGGTTCGTAAACCTCGTCGTGTGGAAGGATATCTATGAGCGCTATCGAACGAGGCTGCTCACCCACGCGGTCATCGGAGTCACCGGTAAGCTGCAGTCAAAGGAGGGGGTGATACACCTCGTTGTGCAATCGATCTGGATTCCCGAGCTCAGCCGTCGCCCGACTTCCGTGCAAAGCCGCGACTTTCACTGAGCGCACCGCAGCGAAGCTCGACGCCGCCGCTATCGCCGCACCGTGGAGCCCTTCCAGCTGATCCTGGTACGCAACAGCGTCAGGAGCGTGATCAGGGAATAGAAGAGCATGGAGAACAGCACGTTCGGCAGAAGCATCGTCCAGTAGCGCGTCGGACGCCGCGCATAGATCCCCGCAAGCACGCCCATAAGCATCATGCTCGCAAACGATCCGGCGGCCAGGAAGAGAATCGGCGGAAAGACGATTGCCGCGGGGGCGACCACGACGCTCACAAACAGGAAGATCATTACGAGCGACGAGGATGCCCGCGTCGCCGGGTCGGGGGCAAACAGCGCACCGGTGTTCCACCGGATCCCCTGCTTGAGAAGGGCCCCGAGGCTGATCTGCGGCTCCGGATGCACCGTCGCGCGCGGGGAGGTATGCGCGCGAATAAGCCAGCGGTGCTGGTCACGCACCTCGCTTATCAGCTCGGCGTCTTCAGTTACCGAGTGTTTGAGCCCCCCGAATCCGCCGACGGCATCGAGGGCCTCGCGTCTGACCGCGAGATTGTTGCCGAACCCTCCGGTGGGGCGTCCCAGCCCCGCGCTCCCGGCGGTATAGAGGTAGCGAAACACATGGTCGAAGGACTGGTACTGCGACAACCACCTGCCGAGATCGTCGGGGAACACCGGACCGAAGACCAATCCTACACGCGGATCCGCGAGATAACGGGACACCCGGTCTACCCACTCCGGCGGAACGACACAGTCGGCATCGGTAAGCAGGATTATCTCACCGCCGGCGACGCGGGCGCCCTGGGCGAGCGCGTTCTGCTTGGGGTTGCCCCCCTCGGGCGCCTCGCTCAGGGTCACCACCTGCACGCGCTCGGGGTGCCGCGACCGGTACTCCTCCATCACGTCGGCGGTGCGGTCCGAAGAGCGATCGTTAACCAGGACGACCTCGAACGCATCGCTTTCCTGAGCATCGAAGGACGCCAGCAGCCGCGGAAGCGCGAACTGCTCGTTCCGCGCGGGCACGATGACCGAAACCGAGGGAGCCTCGGCGACGTCACCGGCGCGTCGCAGCAGGCCGACTTCCCTGATCCGGGTAACCACGGTGCCTACCGCCACCACGCAGTGCACGAGGACTATACCCGCTCCGAGGGCGGCAAGGACATACGCGATAATACTTGCGATGCTCACGATTCCTCCCTGTCGAGCTCAGCGCGGCAACCATCCGCGGCTTCGATACCAATCCGCGGTCGCTCGCGCGCCGTCGGCAAGGTCGTAACGGGGCCTGAAGCCGGTTCGCGTCTCGAGCTTTTGCGGGCTGCACGTCCACGCCGGCTGTACTGCCTCGACAATCTTCTGCCAGTTCAAAAACCTCGCCCTGCCGCTGAGTCGTATCCCGACCTCCGAAACCGCGGCAACCGGAAACAGCAGGCTGCGCGGCAGCGGAACGCTGCGGGTGGAAAACCCGAGCGCCGTGCCGATCTCTTCCTGCACCTCGTCGAGCCGGTATTCCCGCCCGTCACTCACGTAAAACAGATCTCCGCTCGGGAGTTGAGAGACGAGCGCGCGGACCACCGCACCCGCGAGGTCTTCGGCGTACACCATGCTCAGAGACAGATCCCGCCACAGAAATCGTGCACGCCATCCGCGCGAGGTGCTGCGGAAGAACCCCAGGAGGGCCACATCCGCCGGACCGTAGACGGCGGCCGGCCGCAGTATGACGGAGGGGATCTCCTCCCGGTACCCGAGAACGACGTCCTCGGCCGCCTTTTTGCTGTGTCCGTAGTGTGTCACCGGTCGGTCCTCATCCTGCTCGTTTCGCGGCGCACCGGGGCGCGTCGGCCCGCCGGCGGCAAGAGAACTGACGTAGACGAAGCGCTTCAGCCCGGGACGCACGTCACGGACGGCCTCCACGAGGTTCCGTGTGCCCTCGGTGTTCACGGCAAAGTAGTCCGCACGCCGCACCGCCTTTACCGCCCCGGCGAGGTGCACCACGGCGTCCACGCCGTCGAGGGCGGTACGCAGAGATGCAGGGTCCTTCAGCTCGCCCACCGCGTACTCAACCCCGCCGAGCTCCTCGAGAAGCGTGGTATTACTCGTTCTGCGGATGAGGCACACGATCTCGTAGCCCTGCTGTTTGAGCGCCGGTACGAGGTTATACCCGACGAATCCCGTTGCACCGGTGAGAAGCACTCTCATAGGTCACGTTCGTAGATGCGATATGTCTTGGACGGTCGGGCGCCGAACTTCTCCAGCGCGTTCCGCATGGGGTAGTTGTCCTCGAGGATCCACGAGAACTCGCCGCTGTGATACCCGTGATCGAACCCGTTCTTGAAGGTCTGATAGTACATGGCGATGTCGATCCCGCGATTGCGGAAGGGCTCGAGAACACCGAGGGCAAGCACGCGCACGTAATCCACCCTGGGCAGATGCCGCATCATTCTGATGATGCCGAAGGGGAACAGCCGCCCGTTCGCCCGCTTGATGGCCTGGTTCGCATCAGGCACCGCGAGGGAGAAGCCCGCGAGCTCATCGCCCACGTAGGCAAAGAGCACCAGTGAGGGCTCGACGATCAACTTGAGATCCTTGGCCAGATGATCGAACTCCCTGTCGGTCATGGGAACCGCGCCCCAGTTCTCCTCCCACGCCTCGTTGTACACCCATTTCGCGAGCTCGACTTCTTCGCCGAAGCGCTTCATATCGATCGAGCGAACCGTCACCCCGTGGCGCTTCTTGATGAGCTCCACACCCCGAGCGAGCCGATCGGGGATGTCGGAGGCATCGCGAATCTCGTAGGCCAGGAGATCCTTCCGCTTCGTGAACCCCTCACGCTCGAGAAGGTCGGCGTAGTACGGTTTGTTGTACGGCATCATGATGGCCGGCGGGGTATCGAAACCTTCGATGAGAAGCCCCACCTCTTCATTCGGTGACCAGCTAAAGGGCCCCCGGACCGTGCGACAGCCCTTCTGCCGCAGACAGCCCACCGCCTGCTCGAACAGGGCGTTCGCTGCTGCCGCGTCGTTCACGCACTCGAAGAACCCGAAGAACCCCGCATCGTCATCCCACCGCTCGCTGTGGCGATGATTCACGTGGGCGGTCAGACGCCCCACCGGTACGCCGTTGCGCTCCGCGATGAAGGCCGCCACGTCCGCATGATCGTGGAAGGGGTGCTTCCTCGGGTTGAGCCGAGTGTGCATGTCCACGCGCAGAGGAGGCACCCACGACGGATCTCCGTCGTAGACCGATCGGTCGAGCTCGATGAAGCGGCGTCTATCACTGCGGCGAGACAGGTCGAGGGCCCTGACGGTAATACTCATGACGTTCGCCGTATTGTCACCGTCCGCCACCCCGGCGTCAAGCAGGAACAACGCCCCGCGCGTGATCGGACCGATCTCCTTACGAGGACTCCCGCGCCTCCGGCTCGAGAAGCAGCAGCGAGTCCACGTACTCACGCGCATCGCCGGGCGCGGAGGCAACCGCCTTCAACACCTCTATGACCGTGCGCAGATCACCGTCATGCTGCTCGAGAAAGCGATAATAGAGGCTGAGCTCGCCGGTGTACTTCATGTAGGAATCGACATAGGCATTGTTGAGCGTCGCTTCGGCGAAGCCGCGGTACCGATCGGTGAAGAAGAGCTCATCATACTTCTCGGCGAACTCCGCCTGTGCATCACCGAATATGTCCCACTTCGCGGCAATCCGAGCATCCCGCGACGCAAGCGAATCATAGGCGGCCTGCAGGTCGGCATGGAGAGATCGAATGACCTCGCGGAATGTGTCTCGGTCCGCGCGAAAGCGGGCGATCGACCGGTATTCCTCGCTGTCGACGCCGTATTTCTCGGCAATGTATCTCTCGGCGCCTACCTCACCGACAAAGGTCGCAATCTCTTCGTTGAACTCGTTCTGCCCCTCGGCCCAGACGGTCGCATGCATCTGCTCATGCAAGATGAGGTTCGCAAGCTCGTACTCGCTGTATCCCCGCATAAAGCTGTAGGCGGGATCGGAGAACACGCCGAGTGAGCTGAACGCCCTCACGGGCCGCACGTACACGTCGAAGCCTGCTCTCCGAAGTTTTGCCGCTTCGCGGTCTGCACTCCGTGAGTCGTAAAAACCCCGATAGAAAAGCCGACCCAGCACCGGGTATTGCCAGGTATGTCGCTCGAAACTGTCTTCCCTCACCGCGGAGACTACGTCCACCAGATAGGCACGGTCCGTTGCAACGTAGCGGGAGAAACTGTTGTCGACGGTGAGCCCGAGCTCGGCGGCGGCGAAGGTGCGAATGTCTATGAGGCGCTCGAAAAACGCCAGCGTCTCGATATCGACGCGTCCGTCACGACGCAAGTCCTCGATATCCCGCGCGCGGGCCTGCATAGCGAGATATCCCAGCCCCTGCCGAACGAGATAGGCACCGTCGAAGACGAAGAATGCCCCTATCAGGATTGAAACCGAGAAAGCAAACGCGGCGATGAACATACGACGTTGGTGACCGGGGAGAGGGCTGTACACGGGCGAGAGTATATCACTGTAAATCTGAGTTGACGACTATGCGCGTCGGAAGAAGGGGGAAAAAAGTACGGGCGCGGTTCACTACAGTTCCCCGCGCCCATCCCGGAGCCGGCCGCCGCCCGGCCGGGTTTACCGGCGGTCATGCGGCGGCCCCGTCAGCCGATTACATTTCCTGTTCCTGTTCCTGCTCCGGCTGTTCGGGCAGATCACCCTCTTCAATGGGCTCACAGCCCATCAGGGCGAATCCAAAAAGCATCGGTACGATCAGAAGCAGTATCCACTTCTTCATGACATCCTCCTTGCAGGATTTGATGTCTAAAACTTACCCGACCGGTGTCAAGCCTCGGTCCACGTAATATGAAGTGTGTGTGAAGCTTGAAAAACTCGAGGGACCGGGTTTTTGGGGACGGGGCG
>CAZWNS010000004.1:41420-82349 GCA_964635245.1 uncultured Spirochaetaceae bacterium | reverse complement strand
CCCCGAGAATTGCACTATTGAACATAATCGCCGGACGGGGTTTTGTCAAATGCTTCGAAGGCGGGCGTGGCCCCTGGGGCGGCCGTGACCCCGGAGCCGGCCGTCGCGGGGTGCGCCGTTGGTCCGCTCACGCCCCCGCGAGAGCCCGGTGAACGGTCGGATGCGCCGCGATCGCGCTTTCGCCGAGCGGGTTTCGCCGCCCGGCGAGATCGGTGATCCGCCCCCCCGCCTCCTCGATAACGGGATAGAGCGGCGCAATGTCCCAGATGGCCATCTTCGGGTCTATCATGGCATCAATGCGGCCGGACGCAAGAAGGAGATAGCCGTATGCGTCCGCCCATGTGCGACCGAACACCGCGGAGCCGGCGACCCGCTCATGCAGCTGCGGGGCCTCACGGGCAAACGAGATGAAGTCGCTGGTGCACACCTCCGCGGCGGAAAGAGACTCGCAGGGTCTGATGGTGCAGGCGGTTCCGTTATAGGTGCACCCGGCGCCGACCGCGGCGGAGACCGTCTCCTCGAGCACGGGATTATGGATCACGCCGACGACGGGCGCATCATCGTGAAGCAGTGCGACGAGGACGGTGTAGAGGGGAATGCCGTGTATGAAGGACTGCGTCCCGTCGATCGGGTCGAGCACCCAGGTCCAGCTGCCGCGTCGCTCCGGCAGGCCCAGCTCTTCGCCGGCCACGCTATGCTCGGGGTAGCGTTCCGCGATCCGGCGTCGCAGCAGCTGCTCGGTTTCGCGGTCGGCCCGCGTGACCGGAGACTTATCCTGCTTGTACTCAACCTCGATGCCGCGGCGAAAATAGGAGCGGGTGAGGGAGCCGCCCTCACGGGCAATGTCCTCGGCGAACCGGCGGTATTCGGTAAGATCGGTCTGCTCTGCGATGGGTGGCCTCCTAATCGCGGTCCCGCAGCGCGCGCTGCTCGTCCCGCTTCTGGTCGCGCTTCTTGATCTGCTCGCGCTTGTCGTGCAGCCGCTTGCCGCGACAGAGGCCGAGCTCGAGCTTGATAAGACCGCGGGTGAGATAGAAGCGGAGCGGTACGAGCGTGTAGCCCTTCTCCTGAGTGTTTCGCTTCAGGCGCTTGATCTCCTGCTTGTGCGCAAGCAGTCTTCGTGGTCGCACCGGCTCATGGTTGTTGATATTGCCGTGCGAGTACTCGGCGATGTGCAGGCCTTCGAGCCAGATCTCGTCGTCCTTGATGCGCGCGTAGGAATCGGCAAACGAGAAACGGTTCGCGCGCATTGATTTCACCTCGGTGCCTACAAGCTCTATACCGCATTCCACCGAGTCGATGACTTCGTAGTTGAAGTATGCCTTCTTGTTCCTCGCAAGAACCGCTACGCCGTCGGTAGCCGAGCTCATGGTCGAATCTCCGCGATGACGGGGCGAAAGCCCAAAAAGCCGGTGCTCCAGTCAGGCGGCTGCGCGCCGCGCGTGGTCACGGCAATCGAGCGACGGTCGTTGGCCCACGAGCCGCCGCGCACCACACGCTGGGCGCCCGCATAGCGCGGCGGCCCGTCGACAAGGTAGGCTGCCGGATGGTACCAGTCGGCGGTCCATTCCCAGACGTTTCCGAGAAGGTCGTAGATGCCGAGCTTCCCCGGCTCGGAGGAGCCCACCGGGAGCGGCGTGGACATGGCGGAATCCGCGAAAACCGCGTCGTATCCCTCGGAGGCGTTCAGTCGTGCGGCCCATTCCCACTCGGCCTCGGTGGGGAGTCGCGCTTCGAAACCGTCGAAGGCGGGGGGCAGCTGCTCTGTAAGCCACTCGCAGAAGGCGACAGCGGCGTGATAGGAGACGAAGCGCACCGGCCGCGTGGATTCATCGCCGTCGAACCCGTCACTCCAATCGTTCAAATAGTCCGGCGTGGTCTCGCCCGCTGCGACGAGCTCGTCGCGGGCGGACGGAGCCCATTGCGGCCGCTCGCGTACGAACCGCTGGTACAGGCTGCGCGTAACCTCGGTCTCCATGATGAAGAAGCGTTCGACCTGCCGTATGTGGGGAAGCTCGAGCGCCCCCTCGTTGGCGGGCCCCGCCTCCGCCTGCGGCCCCATAATGAAGGTCTGAGAGGGAATCTCGATAAAGGTCTCGCCGGCGACCGTGACCTCCTCCGGCGGTGAGACATCGGGCTCACCTTCGCGGCTTGCGGCAAGTACTTCGGTTTCCAGCCCCGCGGTCGTGTCCGAATACCACTCGGATTCTCTGAACGCCGAGCGAATGTCCCCGGGAAGGGCTGCGTCCCCGAGGTAGGCGAGGCGGGGATTGTCCTCCACGTACCGCGCGATACGACGCAGCATTCCCACGGCCTGCAGCCCGGTAAAACTCTGCCCGGACCCCTCGGCCAGAGCCGCGGCTCTGAGATAGTCGGTCAGCGTTGCCTCGGTGTGCACGTCCCGCAGGGTGTGCAGCAGCAGCGTGTCGGTCTCATCCCTCGCCGCGGTCATGTCGAGCACGGCCTGCGAGAGAACCGGCTCGAACTGGTATTGCGCGTTGGCCTCACCCACGAGGGCCCGGCGGCTGAACTCCCGCGCCGCGGACTCCCCCAGGCGCCGTGTGCGCTCCGGGGTGAGCGTGCGCTCGACGGACATTCTGCGAGGCACCACACGTGAGCCGAAGATACGGCCCGGTACGTCGATCTCGAAACGCTCCTCCTCGAAACCCGGTCGCCGCAGCGTGACCGAGCGCGTCCCCTTCTCAACGAATACCTCGAGCGGGGTCGCACCGCGGCGCACCCCGTCGACGTGCACGGAGCTGCCTTCCGGAACGGCTTCGAAGGTGACGAGGGCTCCATTGCTGCGGATTCCGGGAAGCAGAAGAAGGAAGAAGAGGGCGAGCAGGACTGCCGTGGCGAGCAGTACGGGAACATAGGTCGTCGGTGGAATGCCGAAAACCGGCCTAAGAGTCACGGTCTCGTTCTGCGCCGGTTCCGACCTCCTGCTCTTCATCGCGCGGCATTATAGTAACCTACGGGCGCGCTTGTCAACGCGCCGGGATTCTGCTACCGTTCGCACACATGGCGGCACCCTGGCAACACGCGCTGGTCGGTTTCACCGAGCGCGTTCTGACGCGGCGCAAGCAGAGGCGCATCAGAAAGCGTGAGCGGCAGAAGAACAAGAACCAGATTCTCGATTGGATCGAGGCCTTCGTATGGGCCGCGTTCGTGGTGCTTCTCATTAACCAGTATCTCCTGCAGGCCTACCAGATCCCTTCGGGCTCGATGATTCCGACGCTGCGACTCCAGGACAGAATCTTCGTCAATAAGCTCGTCTACGGACCGGAGCTCTTGCCCGGCATCGCGAAGTTGCCGGGCTTCGCCGAGCCGAAGCGGGCCGAGGTCGTGATCTTCGAGAACCCCTCCTACATCTCACGAGGCCCCGCCTTCGATATACTGCAGCGGGTGCTCTACATGATCACCCTCTCTCTGGTGGACATCGATCGTGACGAGTTCGGACGTCCTCGCGCGCATTTTCTCATAAAGCGCGCGGTCGGAGTCGAAGGCGACCGCTTTCGCCTCGAGAAGGGCTTTATGAGCGTGAAACCGCGGGGGGAGCCGGAGTGGATGAGTGAGCAGGAGTTCATCGAGCTCACCGGCGCGGACTATCCCGTGCGCCGCATGGTTGATGAGAGCTCCTATGACCTCCATACCCGGGCCGCGCAGGCGGTAGCCTACAGGGACCTCGGCGTGCTCGTGCCCGATGCATACGCCGGGGCACTCGAGGAATTGCGCGGGACAGACGTTGTCGACGGATACTACCTCGACGAGAGGCGCTCCTACACGCTCTTCACCGCCGATCCCTCCGACCGCCGCTACCGCTCCCGCAGCGAGCGCTACCGTCTCGGCTGGTATGTCCCCGAGGATCGCATCTTCCCCCTGGGAGACAACCGGGATAACTCCCGTGACGCGCGGTCCTTCGGCGCGGTGCATACCGACGACGTGCTCGGGCGGGCGATGTTCCGCTACTGGCCCCTCGACCGGATCGGAGCGATCGATTGATGCTCGGTGGCTCCCGTCCCCGCTACAGATTCTACAAACAGGAGCGTAGCGCCGGGGCTCGGGTGCTCGCGGTGTTGAAGTTTCTCCTTCTGCTCTTTCTCGCCCATGAGCTGGTGACGACGTTTCTCGTGGCCGGCTACAGCGTGGAAAGCTCATCGATGCGGCCGACGCTCGAGCCCGGAGATCGGCTCATTGTGAGCTCGCTCCCCTACGGCGCCTGGATGCCGCTTCCGGGCACGCGGGCTCCGGCGCTCGGTTCGCCCGAGCGGGGGGATCTCGTGGTCGTGCGGACCTCCTACACGCCGCGTCCGGCACGCCTGCTGTACCCCGTGCGTTCCGCCCTGCGATTCTTCAGCGCCGGACGCCTCGGAGATGAGCGCGACGACTGGCGATCGGAAATCATGCTTCGCCGTATCGTTGCCGTACCGGGAGACACGGTGCGGATGGACGACTTCATCTTCTACGTGCGGGACCCGGCCGGCGGTAGCTTCCGGAGTGAGTTCGAGGCGTCGGGCATCCGCTACCCGCTGATTCGGGACGGCATTCCCTCCGGATGGTCCGGCGATCTGCCCTTTGCCGCGGATATGGAGGCGATGGAGCTGGGAGAGAACGAGTACTTCCTCGCAAGTGATGACCGCATCGCCGGGCTGGACTCCCGTCACAGGGGCCCGGCGTCCGGCGAACGCCTCCTCTCGCGCGTGGTCCTGCGATACTGGCCGATCTCGCGATTCGGCGTTCCCCGTCCGTGAATCTCTCGCGCTACCGTCCAACCGAGCCTATCGCGCTCTACATTCACGTTCCGTTCTGCGCGCGGAAGTGCGACTACTGCGGCTTTTTCTCGATTCGGCGGCCGAGCGAGGAGACTATGGAGGCCGTGGTTGACGCGACACTCCGGCAGGCCCGCGAACTGCTGACCCGACTGGGGCACCCGCGCGTGCGTACGATATACATGGGCGGCGGCACGCCGTCTCTACCGGCTCCGCGGGTGTTTGCGCGGATGGCCGAGGGAGTGCTTGCTGCCGCCGGGCGGGACGGGGTTGAAGAATGGACGGTGGAGGGAAACCCCGAGTCGATCAGCGCCGAGTGGGTATCCGTGCTCGCCGACCTCCCCGTTACGCGGGTGAGCGTCGGGGTGCAGAGTTTCTCCGCGGATCTTCGCGCCGCGATCGGACGAGCAGGCGGCGATCGGAGGATCGGGCGCGCGGTGGAGCTTCTTCTGCGCGGTGGTATCGGGAGCCTTGGGATCGATCTCATGGCCGGTATCCCCGGACAGCGTGCGCAGGACGTCGTCGGCGACGTTGAGCGCGCAATAGCGCTCGGCGTCGACCATGTCAGTCTCTACGCGCTCAGCGTGGAGCCGGGTACCCCCTTTGCCGGCAGGGTGGCACGCGGCGAGCTCACCCTGCCGGCGGAGGAGGAGGTGGTGGACGCCGTGGATGCCGCGCGTGTGCGCCTCGCCGAGGCGGGAATACACCGGTATGAAGTCTCGAATTACGCACGACCGGGGCGGGAATGCCGCCACAACGACGCCTACTGGCTACTCGAGCCGTCGGTCGGTGTGGGGCCGTCCGCGGTGTCGACGCTTCCCGCGGACGGCGGGACCGCGTTGCGACTTACCACCGGCGGGCAGCCGGAGTGGGTGTCGCGGCGGAGCTTCCTCCTCGAGCACTTCATGATGGGACTGCGGCGCACCTCCGGCCTGCCCGCGCGCCGCGTCCTCGATCGATTCGGGGCCGAGCCGGCGAGTTTCATTCCCCGTACCCTCGCGCGCTGGGAGCCCGGTGGCCGACTTCGACTGCGCGGCGGCCGGCTGTCGGTCAGCGGGGACGGCATGTGGCACCTGGACACGCTGCTCTCCGAGATCGCCGCCGAGCTCGCGTCAACTTGACTCGCTCCGGTGCCGGTGGTACCGTTAGTTTCACACTCTCCAACAATTAGAGGTATATAGGAGCGCCAATGTCCGGTCATAGCAAATGGGCGACCATACGTCATAAGAAGGGTGCGCAGGACGCGAAGCGGGGTAAGATCTTCACCAAGCTCATCAAGGAGATCACCGTCGCCGCGCGTATGGGCGGGGGGGACCTCGAGACGAACCCGCGCCTGCGTCAGGCGGTTGTGAAGGCCAAGTCGGAAAACATGCCCAAGGAGAATATCGACCGCGCCATAAAAAAGGGCACCGGAGAGCTCGAGGGCGTCGACTACGCGGAGATGACCTATGAGGGCTACGGTCCCGGGGGCGTCGCCATCATGGTCGAGGCATTGACCGACAACAGGAACCGCACCGCCGCCGACGTGCGCAGCATCTTTTCCAAGCACGGCGGGAACCTCGGCGAAAACGGCTGCGTTTCGTACCTGTTTACGCGCAAAGGTGTCATCGCCTATCCCACCGAGCAATACGGCGAGGATGAAGTGCTCGAGCATGCCCTCGAAGCCGGTGCGGAGGATGTCTCCACGGAGGGCGATCAGATCGAGGTGACCTGTGCCCCCGACGATTTCGAGGCGCTTCTGCAGGCGATGCAGGATGCGGGGTTCGAGGAGAGCTCGGCATCCATATCCAAGATTCCGGAGGCAACCGTCTCCCTCGATCCGGAGGGAACCCGAAAGGCGCTGAAGCTCATCGAGCTCCTCGACGATCATGACGATGTGCAGGAGGTCTCCACGAACCTCGATATCCCCGACGACCTGGATCTATCCGAAGAATGAGTCTGGTGCTGGGTATCGACCCGGGTCTGGCACACACGGGATGGGGCGTCATCGACCCCCGTGACAACCGCTATCGGCTGGTGGGTCACGGGGTCATCAGCACCGCGCCCGCGTTGTCACCGGGAGCCCGGCTCGACCGGCTGTACACGGAGGTTGTTGCCGTCCTCGAGCACTACCGTCCCGCCGAAGCGGGCGTGGAGAATCTCTACTTCACGAAGAACACCTCGAGCGCCATCCCGGTTGCGCAGGCGCGCGGCGTCGTTCTGCTGGCACTCGAGCGTGCGGGGGTGCACGCCGCGGAGTATACACCGCAGGCAATCAAGCAGGCGATCGTGGGCGAGGGCCGTGCCGAGAAGGCACAGGTGCAGGAGCTCCTTCGGGTCCTCCTCGGCGTTCGGGAAGTACCGGCGCCCGATCACGCCGCGGACGCCCTTGCCGCTGCGGTGTGTCACATCCACAACCTCGGATTCACCGAGCGGGCGTTTCCGAACGCCGCCGCCGGCGGGAGCCGGCACGGCGGCAGCGGCGGGACCGGCGGAGGCCCGCGGGCCACAGGGTAGTATCATGTTCAACAGTCTGACCGGTCCGGTTACGGCAGCCGGCCCCGATTACATCCGCATACGGACCGCCGGCATCGAGTGGCATCTCGAGGCGTCCGGACGGACCGTGCAGCGCCTTGCCGGGACGAGCGGCAAGGTCCGGGTTCCGGTGTACCTCTACCACCGTGAGGACGTGATGCGCATGTACGGATTCGCCGACGAGCACGAGCGGCGCGTGTTCGAGGAGCTGCTTACCGTTTCGGGAATCGGGCCGCGGCAGGCGCTGAAGATCCTCACCGGCGTGACCGCGGCGGAGCTGCAGCAGCTCGTGGAACGAGAAGACGTAAAGGGCCTCTCGTCGCTTCCGGGCGTCGGCAAGAAGACGGCGGAAAAGATGGTGTTCACCCTCAAGGGCACACTCGTCACTGCCTCCGACGGCGCGGCCGAACCGGCATCCGATATCGTACGGGCGCTGGCCGAGATGGGATTCGACGAGCGGCAGGCAGCGGCGACGGTCCGCGCCGTCCTCTCCGGTGACGACCTGCCCGAGGAAGCCGGCGCCCGGGAGTCCGAGGTTCTCAGACGCGCGATCGTGGAGCTCAGTTGATGCGCTTGCTTTTCAGGTGGCTGCAGAGCGTGCTACTCTCCCGAATGTATGGGTGATCCCGGTATCCTTCGGGGCGAGTACTCCGAAGACGACACCATCGAGCCTCGTCTACGCCCCGTCAGCCTCTCGGATTTCCAGGGGCAGGACGCCGTAAAGGAGAACCTCGCGGTCTTTATCCGCGCGGCGCGCGAGCGCGAGGACAGCCTCGACCATGTGTTCCTCAGCGGACCTCCGGGCCTCGGCAAGACCACCCTCGCCGGGATCATGGCTCACGAGATGGGCGTTGACTTCAAGGTGACCTCCGCCCCCGCGCTCGACAAGCCCAAGGATCTCGCGGGCATTCTCACGACGCTGGCCGAAGGCGCGGTATTCTTCATCGACGAGGTGCATCGACTCAAGCCGGCCATGGAGGAGATGCTCTACATCGCGATGGAGGACTTCGAGCTCGACTGGATCGTCGGGCAGGGCCCCGCGGCGCGCACCATCCGCATTCCGATCCCCCCCTTCACCCTCGTGGGCGCGACGACGAAGCCGGGAAACGTCGCGGGGCCTCTGCACAGCCGTTTCGGCATCACCGTGCGCCTCGACTTCTATACGCTCGCCGACATCGTCAAGATCGTGCGACGCTCGGCGGGGATTCTGGGCATTCGCATCAGCGAGGAGGCCCTCGAGCTGATCGCGCAGTCGGCGCGCGGAACGCCGCGGGTGGCGAACCGGCTGCTTCGCCGGGTTCGGGACTTCGCGCAGGTGCTCGCGGACGGCCGTGTGGAGGCTGAGATCGTTGCAGAAAGCCTCAGGCGCCTGCAGATCGACTCCTACGGCCTCGAGACCCACGACCGCCGCATTCTCGCCACCATCATCGAGCACTATGAGGGCGGGCCTGTCGGCGCTGAAACGCTTGCCATCTCGATCGGCGAGGGGATCGATACCCTCGAGGACTTCTACGAGCCCTATCTCATCCAGCGCGGCTTTCTCAAACGTACGCCGCGGGGGCGCGTCGTTACGCCGCTCGCCTTCGAGCATCTCGGTTACGCACCGGACGGACGAAAGCGTGAAGACCAGGGATTTCTCTTTTGAGCTCCCCGAAGAGCTCATAGCACAGAAACCGACGGACGGCCGCGAGGACGCGCGTCTGCTCGTGCTCGATCGGGAGGGCGGGACGCGACGGCACGCGCGTGTCTCCGAGCTTCCCGCTCACCTCCGGGACGGCAGCCTGCTCGTGCTCAACGATACCCGCGTTCGCAAGGCGCGGTTCGACGTCGAGCGGGTGGACACCCGCGGCTCGGCGGAGTTTCTGCTCGTGGAGAAGGTCGACGGGCGGCGCTGGTGGGCGATAACGAACCGCGGCGGGCGGGCACGCGTGGGACTATCCTACCGCTTTCCGGACGAGCGGGTGGCGCGGATCATCGAGCGCGATGCCGAGCGACGCCTTCTTGAGTTTGATGCCGGCATCGACGAGAGCTATCTCGAGCGCCACGGGGCGGTGCCGCTCCCGCCCTATATCCGCCGCAGTGCGGATTCCCGTGATGCGGAGCGCTATCAGACGGTCTACGCGCGGACCATAGGATCGGTTGCCGCGCCGACCGCCGGGCTGCACTTCACCGAGGCCCTTCTCGCGCGGCTCTCGCAGGCGGGGATCGAGACACGGTTTCTCACGTTGCACGTAGGACTCGGCACCTTTGCCCCGGTGCGGACCGAAGAGGTGGAGAAGCACAGCATGCACGCCGAGCGTTTCGAGATACCGCGACACACGGCGGACGCGGTCAACGCGGCACGGGCGGAGGGCAGGCCGGTGGTTGCGGTGGGCACCACGAGCGTCCGGGCCCTCGAAAGCGCGGCAACCGCGGCGAGCGGGAGCGCCGCTGCGGGAGGGCAAGGTGCCGGCGAGACGGCGCGGGTCGTGCCCGGCACCAGCGAAACGAGCATCTTCATCTATCCGGGCTACCGGTTCCGCGTGGTGGACGCCCTTTTCACCAACTTCCACACTCCCGAGTCCACCCTGATCATGCTCGTCGCCGCGTTTGCCGGGCGCGAGCTGATTCTCGATACCTACCGCGAGGCGGTCGAAAAGCGCTATCGATTCTTCTCGTACGGGGATGCAATGCTCATCCGTTAGCGGGAGGGTTTCGGTAGCCGGGCGGTCTTAGTAGGTGTTCTCGTCCATGGCCTCGAACTCCGCGCGGACCGCTTCGAGGCGTCGGAGATGTCGCTCGATTATCGCTTCGTAATCGAGCTCACCGTTCTCGATCCGGTGGTTTTCGTCGGCCCAGTTCTGTATCTCCTCGAGATGCACGAACTGCAGCCGCCAGGCCTCCTCGCTCCACCCCAGCGCTTCCTCCCAGTAGGCGAGGGCGACCTCGAACAGTGACTCGGCCCGCTCCAGACTCTCGAGGTTGTCGTCGCGCCAGGGCGCATTGTAGAAGTAGGCGGCCTGTTTGTTGTATTTGCTTGCCCACCGCAGGTGCAGCTCGACGAGTTTGAGGTTGACGTGCATCATGAAGAGGGTGCGGTAGCGTTCCCATTCGGTTTTGTTCTCTATCTCGGCGAGGGCATAGAGAGGGTTGGCAAAGTCCGCCTCGAGGGCCATCTGAAGCCACCGCACGTTCTCGGCGATGCGCTCGGGATACTGGTAGAGGTGGACGTGATAGAGCTCGTACAGCTGTTCCTTGTAGATCAACCGGTAGGCACCGACGGTGTCGGCTGCAAGGACGAGTGCAACTGCGAGTACGATCAGGCGCTTCACACTCAGTTTATCGGCGCAATCCCGAGCTGTTTCCAGATGTGCTCCGATATATCTTGTGGAGCCGCGGAGCCGTCGAGAATATGCACGTGCATGTCGCTGCCCGCGAAGTCCGCGAGGGCCCGCGTGTAGCGCTCGTAGACGGCGCGCTGAAACTCGAGGTTCTCGAATATTTCCGTAGCCGGGCGTTCGCGTCGTCGCTCCCCGGACATCTCGGGGGAGACGTCCACGTAGACGAGATGCCGCGGCAGGGGAAATCGTCGATTGAGCTCGTAGACAAGGGAGTAATCGCACTGCACGGTCTGATAGGCAAGGGAGGAGAAAAGATAGCGATCGCAGACGACCCAGCCGTCCCGCAG
The DNA here is from genome assembly GCA_964635245.1 of uncultured Spirochaetaceae bacterium. Classification (GTDB taxonomy): domain Bacteria; phylum Spirochaetota; class Spirochaetia; order DSM-27196; family PWMO01; genus JAAAOH01. The sequence continues at coordinate 71,399 of CAZWNS010000004.1, read as the reverse complement.
CAGGCGGATGATGCCCTGCGCGGGGTCGTAGAGGTGCTCGTGGCGGTCGGCGGCGTAGAGCATGGCAAGCGCCTCGGGCGTCGTCTCCACGCGCCCGGCGAGGATTTCACGGATGAGCCGGCCGATGGCCCCGTGGGTCGGTTCCGATGTGGGAACCACACGATGTCCGGCGTTCTGCATGCGCGCGGTGAGCAGCGACGCCTGCGTCGTCGTGCCGGCACCGTCGAGGCCTTCGAGCACGATAAATGAGTCTAATACCTCCAATGTGTTGGTCTCCTGCTCTGGTAGGATGGTGTGTGTGATGTTATATTCTAACTGGAACTTTGTCACGCCGACGCTTTCGGCGATGGGACTCCTTGGTTGAAGGGAAATCCGGCCCCACACCGCATACATCTCCCCGAGCTTCTCGTCATAGCGGGCCTCGTGCTCCTGACGGCGCTGCTGTTCGGCCCGGTACAACTGTTCTTTACCGCACGCATGGAGGAGCTCAAACAGGAGGTGATCGCCGATCTCGAGGAGCGGGCGGGGCGCAGCATCAGTTACCGCTCCATCTCGCCCTCCCTGTTACGGGCGGTCGAAGTTCGGGGGCTCGTCATAAACGGGAGCGCCGACGAACGATCCTCTCTTGTGGAGATCGACCGGCTGAGAATCTTCTACCGGCCCTTGCGGCTGCTTTTCGGTCCCTCCGATGACGCCGCCGCGGAGATCCGCATCGAGGACACCGATTTCTACGTCGACGGTCGCCGGGACGAGGACGTCATCCGTCTCATCCGGCGCATGACGGCGGATGCGGACCGCGACGACAGTCCCGTGTTCGAGCTCAGCGGACGAAACGTGGGCGTGACATACCGCGACACGAACGCGCTCTACGAGGTCGACGACATATTTTTCCAGAGCACGATTACCGGCGAGGAAGTGCGGCTCGACTGGGAGAGCACGGTGTCCGCCCGGTTCGGGGAAACCGACGCCGCGGTAAACGAGGTCAGCGGCAGGGTGAGGCTGCAGGGCAGTTTGCAGCCCGAGACCAACGAGGCACACCTGCGCGTGGCGCTTCCGTACGTAGCGACACCGACGTTTCGTGTACGGAACCAGAGTTTCGACGTGACCTATGACGACTCCGGCGCGGCCGTTCACAAGCTTCAGAACAACGATCCGATCGACCTCACCGTCAAAAGCGACCCCGACTTTGAAGAGGTACAGGTCGACCTGCTCGCCGAGCGGTTCGTGCCGCAGGACATTCTGAGCCTCCGCGGCCCGCCGGCCGCCTTCAATCCCTGGTTGCTGGGAGAGATGAGCGGTGAGGCCGGGCTTTCCTATTCGCCGCGCACCGGAGCGGTTGCATACAGCGCCGACCTCAGCGGCCGCACGAACAATCGGGAGCTTCCGGAGCAGGTTTCTCTGGGCATCCGCGTAACCGGAGACGAACGTACGGCCGAGATCGACGAGCTTTCCGTTCAACCTGAACAGGGGGAGCTCCGATTCTCCGGCAGGGTCGCGCTCCCCGATCTCGTTCCCAGCGGCGCGGTCAGCCTCGTCGGATTCAGCTATGGTCCCGTAAGCTCGCCGCTTTCCGGCGTCCTGCGGGTATCCGGCACCGACTCCCGGGGCATTACCGCAACCTCCTCGCGTCTGTCCTACGGCGGGGTAGCGATGCATGACGTGGAAGTCTCCGCAGCCCCCTTCGGCGAGGGAGCCGTCTACGATGCCGCACTCTCGTTCGACGAAGACGGCGAGAGCGCGCTCACGGTATCGGGCTCAGTGAACGAGCAGCAGGATATCTCCGCGACGATGAAGCTCGTGCGCGTGCCGGCGCTCGGCGTCTACGACGTCGCGGGGCAGTTTTCGGAGCTGCCGGATGAGCCTCGACAGGCACTGGAATCCGTCGTCCTCGACGCCAGCGGCGAACTCGCATCGGCCGGGGACAACTTTCGCCTCGAGGCATCCTATGTCTCCGCTCAGGATCTCGACGATCCGTCGCGCTTCGTCTCATTCGGCCTTTCCCGGACGAGCGACCGCCTGGAGGTCCGCCATCTTCGCGCGGGCCTGGCTGGACGGCAGTTGAGCGGTGGCCTCAGCGCGCAGCCGGAATCGGGCGGACGCATCGCCTTCGAGAGCGACCTGTCGGTGAACGGGCGCGAGTACCAGCTCGACGGCATCTATCGTCGGGGGCGACGCGTGGACGTCAACGTCTCAGAGGGGCTCGATGCGCAGGTGTACTTCAACCGCTCGGGGGAGGTCGTCTTCGCCGTACAAGCGGAGGAGGTACCCCTGCCGTCCGAGGGCCCGGACCGCACCCTGTCGCTGCGAGCCGGAGGCTCGTACTACAGTTTCGCGCAATGGACGGCCCGCATCGAGGAGCTTTCGGTGACGAACCCCGCGGGCGCCGGCTCGGCGCTCTCGCTCGCTGCGGAGGCCGGGCCGGACGGCGGTACGATTTCGAGATTCGCGTACCGGGACGGGGTGTCCCGGTTGAAGGGCGAGGGGAGCATCGAGTTTGCAGACGGCGCTCCCCCGCGCCTCACTCTCGCGGCGGGAACGGCGGAGGGCGACGAGCGCTATGAACTGTCTCTCGTTTACGAGGACCGAGACCTCAACGGTACGGTGGCGGTGAACCGGTCGCCGTTGCGCCGCATCAACGCGGAGCCGATCCGCGGGAGCATGGACGCCACCGTGGACCTGGAGTCGCTTGTTTCCGACCCGCGGATCACCGTGCAGTTTGAAACGCGGGATGCGACGTTCAATGCGGATTCCATCTCGGCGCGGGGTACGATGCGCGTGAGCGAACGCGCCCTTGTATTGAACCGCGTGAACCTGCGGTATCTGACGAGGACGCTCACCGATGCTCGGGGCACGCTGGATCTCGAAACCGGAGAGGCAACATTGAGCGCCTCGGTCGAGAACCAGGAGACCGACCGGGATTCCCGGGTAAAAGCCCTCGTCCGCGCGGAGTTCGACGAATCGGCGCTACCGCTCTCGGTGGGTGAGGTCTCCGCAACGCCCTTCGACGCGGTCGTGCGACTCTCCGGGATCGACTTTCCGGAGGGCGGAGAAGACCCCTGGGAGTTACGGGTCGACCGCGCGCCCGACGAGCTCACGGTTGCCGGGGGCCCGGACGATTCGATCGCCGCACGGATCGCTACCGGCGGGGAGTTCCGTCTGGAGGTCACCGATCCACTTCCGACCCGGTTTCTGGCAGCGGGAGTTCTTACCGGCGGAGAGATCGAAGCGAACGTGACAAACATCTTTCTTGACATCGGTGAGCTCCGCGCGCCCGTGGAGGGAGAAACCGTCAGCCTCACCGGCGGGAGGTTTTCCGGCGCAATCCGGGTGGTCGGTCCGGTAAACGATCCCGATTTCTTCGGTACGCTCGAGGCGGACGACGTGGAGAGCACCGTTGATTTTATCGCCGAAGGAATCGGGCCCGCGAATACCTTCGTGGTATTCCAGGAAAAGATCATCGAAATCAACCGCTTCCGGGTACCGGTCGGACGAGGAGAGGGCGTCGTCGGGGGAACCGTGATCCTCAACCGCTGGGCACCGGAGGAGTACCGCCTGCGTATCGAAATACCGGATGAGCCGGGAGTGCGAGTCTCGTACAACTTCGGCGGCCTGTTCGTGGACGGCTACGGGCGGGGGGAGCTCAAGATACAGGGCACATCCGGAAACACCGACATATCGGGAAACATCCTGGTCGACCAGACGTCGCTGACCCTCGCCGAACAGGTGGAGCGGCCGGAGCGAAGCCGCCGCAGAGTCACGACCGTAGATCTGCGTTTCGAGACCGTCGGACCCACCGAGTTTCTCTGGCCGAATCAGGAGTTCCCGGTGCTGCGGGCGCTCGCGGAACGGGGCGAGAGTATCAGGCTGACGGTCGCCAGCGACACGGGAAGCTTCTCGCTGCGGGGTCGAATGAATGTGCAGGCCGGGGAAATCTATTACTTCGACCGGAGTTTCTACATTCGCGAGGGCCATATCGTCTTCGACGAAGACGAGGAGGAGTTCGATCCGCGGCTCGCGGTACGCGCGGAGATCCGGGAGATCGCGGCGGAGGGGCCGGTGCGGGTGTTTCTTATCGTGGATGAGGAGCGGCTGAGCTCCTTCACACCGCGCTTCGAGTCCAGTCCGCCGCTGTCGGACACCGAGCTCATCGCGCTTCTCGGCGGAAACTTCCTCGATCAGGAAGGCCGGGACGACATCGACTTTTCCCAGGCGGTGTTGCTGACGAGCGACCTGGTTACGCAGTTCGGTGTGATCAATCGCTTCGAGCGGTCGGTGCGGGATGCGCTCGGCCTCGATCTGTTCAGTGTGCGGACGCAACTCTTCCAGAATCTGCTCCTGGGATCCCTGCCGCAACCGGAGTACCCACTTGACAACACCTCGCCATCTCTTGGACAGTACTTTGAAAACACGGCGGTGTTCTTGGGAAAATACCTGGGTCCCGAATTGTTCATGGAGTTGCTGTTCAGCATGCGCTCGCGCAGCCCCTTTGAGCCGCTACCCGAAGGTGAGGGTCCGGTGGAGTTCGAATCGGAGCTCGGGCTCGAGTGGCAAACGCCGCTCTTCCTGCTGCAGTGGCGCTTTTTCCCGAGCGATCCCGAGACGCTGTTCGTCACAGACAATCAAATCGAGTTCTCCTGGGAGTTTTCCTACTGATAGGCACCGCCGCCGGTGATAGACTTCGCGGAGAGAAACGGTACTGGAGTACGCATTGGGATTTGGCATGCGAAACCTCGGGTGGTTCGTCGGCGTTCTGCTGCTGCTGAGCGCGGCGCTCGCGGGAGCACAGGATAGCCCCGCTGAAAATGAAGACGACTGGTATCAGGGCGAGACGGTAGTCGATGTGACCTTCGAGGGGCTCGATACGGTTTCCGAAAATGAGCTCAGGGGAATCACCGAGCAGTACATAGGAGAGGAGTTCTCCGATTCCCGTTTTCTCGACCTCCAGCGACGGCTCTACGCCCTCGACTATTTCGACCGCGTGGTTCCCGAAGCGACGCGCCCGCCGCGTGGCGGTGAGGGCGTCGTTATCAAGTTCACGGTCGAGGAACGCCCGACGATACGGGAGGTCGTGTTCAGGGGGAACAGGAACGTACGTGACCGTCCCCTGCGCGACGCCGTCGTGCTGAGCGAGGAAGATTTCGTCACCCGCTCGAAGATTCGTGCGGACGAGGAAGCGATCAGGGAAGTCTACCGGGAGCGCGGGTTCCCGGACGTAGAAGTCTCCGGAGAAACGGTGCCGGTCGACGACGCCAACCTGGTTGATCTGGAGTTTTCCATCGAGGAGGGGAATCAGGTCACCATCCGGGAAATCACCTTCTCGGGCAACACCTTCGCCTCGGACAGCACCCTGCGGGGCACCATGCAGAGCAAAGAGCAGTCACTGTTCAACCGGGGACGCTTCCAGGAGTCCCAGCTCGAGCAGGACAGAAACAGGATCGAGCGTTACTACCGCGAGCGCGGGTTTGTGGACGCCGAAGTGGTGGAGGTAGACCGCGAGCTCGAGCGCGACGAGGAAGAGGGACAGGTGTTCCTATCGCTCACCCTCTTCGTCGAGGAGGGGGAGCAATACACCTTCGGCGGCGTCACCTTCGACGGCAACGCCATATTCACCGACGAAGAGCTTCGCGAGGAGATCAGCCTCGAAGAGGGGGAGTTGCTCGACCTCAACCGGTTTCAGTCGGACTTCCAGGCGGTTGCCGACCTGTACTATCAGAACGGCTACATCTTCAACACCATAAACCGCAACGAGGTCCGCGACGAGGACGACAACGTCATAAGCTACGAAGTGGATATCGTCGAGCGCGGTCGCGCGCATATAGAGAACATCGTGATCCGCGGGAACGAGAAGACGAAGGATTACGTCATAACCCGGGAGTTGCCGCTCGAAGTCGGCGATGTCTTCAGCGCGACGCGCATACGGAGCGGGATGCGTAACCTCGCAAACCTGCAATACTTTTCAAACATCACCCCCGAAACGCCGGAGGGCAGCGCCGAAGGCTTGATGGACCTCATCATAAACGTCGAGGAGGGCAATACCGCCGACATCCGGTTCGGCGTCGCTTTCGGCGGCGGCACCGACTTTCCCGTCTCCGCCCAGGTCAGCTGGCAGGATCGCAACTTCCTCGGCCGCGGCCAGGATATCGGCGTGCAGGGTAACTTCTCGCCCATTGATCAGCGGATCTCCTTCAACTTCAACGAGCCGTGGCTCTTCGGTGAGGAGTGGTCGGGCGGACTCGACTTCACCGTCAGCCGTACCCTCAACCGCGACGTCCGTCAGGACCTCCTCTCCCCGCGCTTCGACGAGGAGGACGAGGACGCGGTGCCCGATCCCTACACGGGTGAGTACGTCTTCAGCGAGGATACAACCTACGACAACGGTGTGAGCTACGAGGCCGGCGATAGCGTACCGTCGGAGCTGGCCGACCCGGACTCGGACCAGATAGACGAGTACGATCTGGTCACCGACTACGAGTACGCCGGCGGCGTCACCGCGGCGATCCCCGAGGAATACCTCATGCAGTACACCGAGTGGAGCATGAGCCTCGGGGCGAACACCGGCTACCGTTTCCCGACGCAACTCGGGCGGGTGGGTGTCGGCACGGGGCTTCGGACCTCTCTCGACTACATCACCTACGACCAGAGCCTCTATCGGCCCTTCGACCCGGAAGTACGCGACAACTTCGAGCGCTGGCAGTTCGTAAACAGCTGGTCGGCCAACGGCTCCCTTGATACCCGCGACCTGGTCATCAGTCCCTCTTCGGGCTATTACCTGAGCCAGCGTGCGACCTTTACGGGCGGTCCGCTGTTCGGTGTGCGCCACTTTATCCGCACCGACACGAAGGGCCAGTTCTTTCAGACGCTGTGGGATGTACCGGTGTTCTCCAACTGGAACTGGAAGATGGTTCTGGGGCTCAACTCCGAGCTTTCCTTCATTTTCCCCCAGTTCTGGGTTCCCGAGGAATACCGCGCGCGCCCGCAGCCGGTTGCGACAACCTCGAGCCTGCTCTACATAGACGGCATGTTCAACGCGCGCGGCTGGGACCGGCGCGTGGACGGAGAAGCGCTGTGGTACAATTGGCTGGAGCTGCGCATGCCGTTGGCCGAACAGGTAATCTGGTGGGACCAGTTTTTCGACGCGGCGGCACTGTGGCAGGAACGCGATGATATGGGCGAGCTCGGAGTCGAGAATATGCTGTTCAGCTTCGGGACCGGGTTCCGGTTCACCATCCCGCAGTTTCCGATTCGGATCTACCTCGCGCGCCGCTTCACCATCGAAGACGGCGACGTCGCCTGGCAGACCGGCGGCCTGTTCAATCCGGAAAACGAAGAGGGCCGAGGCATGGAGTTCGTGTTCTCTATCGGAACGGAGTTGTTCTGAGCAAGTTTTGCACACATGAGGGAATGAAATGAAACGTGTAACGATACTTGCGGTCGGATTTCTGCTTCTGTTCACCGTCGCAGTCGGTGCCGAGCAACTGACGACGGTTGGGATCATCGACATCTCGAGGATTTACAACTCGTTCTACAGGGATTCGCAGGCCGTGCGTGAGCTCGAAGACCTGCGCTCGCGCTATCAGGCGGAAATCGACCGGGAAGCCGAGGAGCTCGAAGAGCTCAATGACGATCTCGAGCGCGCGGAGGACTCAGGGAATGAATCGCGCATCGAGCAGCTCGAATCCCGCATCAGCCGGCAGCGCAGCTACGTCGAGGATCTGACGCGCCGGCGCCGGTCGCAGTTGCAGCAGCGGCAGCAAAATCTCGTCTCCGACGATTTTCTCAACCGCCTGCAGCGGGCCATCGAGTACGTCGCCGAGAGCGAGGGCTACAGCGTGGTCATCCGCACCGACCAGGAGGGGTTGCAATGGTGGAGCTCATCGGTCGATATCAGTGAGCTCGTCCTCGAGCGCCTCCGAGAGTCCGAGGGCTGACGAGGGGCGCCGTCCGCGGTCCATACGCGATGTCGGATTCCACGCCGATGATGCAACAGTACGCGCGCATGAAGCGGGATCACCGCGACGCGGTACTGTTCTTCCGACTCGGTGACTTCTACGAGATGTTCAAGGGGGATGCCGAGGAGGTGTCCCGGCTGCTCGGTCTCACTCTCACCCAGCGAAACGGGGTGCCGATGTGCGGTATTCCCTATCATGCGGCCCACGGCTACATAGCGCGATTGATCCGCGCAGGGAAAAAGGTTGCGATCTGCGAACAGACGCACGTTCCGGAGTCCGGAAAGGGTCTCGCCGACCGCGAAGTGACCGAGATCATAACCCCCGGTACGGTTACCGAGGAGGACTACCTCGAGGCCGGCCGCAACAACTATCTCGTCGCGATTGCCGCCTCCCGCGGATACCTGACCGAGGCCTACATCGACCTCTCCACGGGCGAGTTCGAGACCACGCTGTTTCCCCTCGAGCGCGGTCGGGAACGGCTGCGACAGGAGCTCGCCCGCCTGCAGCCCCGGGAGATCCTTGTGCAGGAGACGTTGCTCGAGGAACACCCGGAGCTCGCGACGGCGCTCGAAGAGCGTGACGGCCTCGTTCTCAACCGGTTTCCCGACTGGAGTTTCGACCGCGAAGCGGGCAGGGAGCGGCTGCTGGAGCTGCTCGGGGTGGCGAACCTCAAGGGATTCGGTATCGATGATGACAGCGAGGAGCTCGTGCCGGTCGGCGTGCTGCTCGACTACGTGGAGGACACCGCCCGAAGCCTGATCCCTCATATCCGGGGCGTTTCCCCCTACCGCGACAGCGAGCACGTAGTGCTCGACGAGGCGACGCAGCGCAACCTCGAGATCGTGCAGAACATGAACGAGGGGAGCCGGCGGTACACGCTGCTCTCGGTTGTGGACTACACCCGCACGGCCATGGGAGCGAGAACACTCAGGAAGTGGCTCCTCAATCCGCTGAAAGACAGGGAAGCCGTCGAGGGGCGCCTCGACAGGGTGGAGGCTCTCTACCACAGCCAGATTCTGTTGTCGAATCTGCGAGACCGACTCGGGCGCATTCTCGACATCGAGCGACTCGTCGCGCGCGTCGCCCTCGATAAGGCGCACGGGAAGGACCTGGTGGCCATCCGAAACTCCCTGGAGGCGGCGCTGGATCTGGAGGGTGTAATCCCCGAGGGGATGCTCGCGGATGAGTCGGTAGCGGGGTCCGCTGCGGACCGCGATGCGCTTGTCGGCCTCGCGGGGCTTCTCTCCCGGGGGCTCCTCGACTCGCCCTCCATCCTGCTTACCGAGGGAAACATCATCAGGGAGGGCTACGACGACACGCTCGACGAGCTCAAGGGACTGCTGTCCAACAGTCGCGCCTACCTCGACGCCTATCTCGAGGAGGAGCGAGCGGCGAGCGGGATCGGGTCGTTGAGGATCAAGTACAACAAGGTGCTCGGGTACTTTTTCGAGGTGACCAAAACACACCTGGAGAAGGTGCCCGCCCACTTCGTGCGGCGTCAGTCTCTGGCACACGCCGAGCGATACAGCACCGAGCGACTCGCGGAGCTGGAGTCGCGGCTGAACTCGGCCTCGGATCAGATCGTGGAGCTCGAGCGGCGGCTCTTTCTGGAGCTTCGCGCGTCGGTGAAGGAGCAGATAGCACGGCTGCTCGCGGTCTGCGACGCGATCGCGGCATTGGACTGCTATCACGCTCTGGCCTGGGCTGCGACGCGAAACGGGTATGTGCGGCCGCGACTCTCGGAATCGGACATCGTCTCGATTCGCGGCGGACGGCATCCTGTCGTGGAAACCCATCTGCCCCCCGGCAGCTTCGTCCCGAACTCGCTCGAGCTCGACGGCGAGGCGCGCGGCTTTGCCCTCATTACCGGCCCCAACATGGCGGGCAAGTCGACGTTCCTCAGACAGACGGCGCTCATCGTGCTTCTCGCCCAGGCAGGCGGCTTCGTCCCGGCCGACGACGCGGAGATCGGCCTCACCGACCGCATCTTCTGCAGGGTGGGAGCCGCGGACAATCTCGCGCGCGGGGAATCGACCTTTCTCGTCGAGATGAACGAAACCGCCAACATCCTTCGCAACGCGACCCGCCACAGCCTCATCATCATGGACGAGGTCGGACGGGGGACAAGCACGAACGACGGTCTTGCAATCGCCCGAGCGGTTACCGAGCACATCCTCGACGTGGTGCGGGCGCGCACGCTGTTCGCCACGCATTACCATGAGCTCACGACGCTCGAGCACGAGCGGTTAGTAAACCTGTCGTTGCGGATCGTCGAGGAGGAGGGGCGGATCGTCTTTTTGAAGAAGGTAACCGAGGGGCCCTCGAACAATTCCTACGGCATCCACGTCGCCCGTCTTGCGGGGTTGCCCGAGGAGGTGCTCGAGCGGGCGGAGGCCGTGCTCGAGGGCATGCTTGCCGCAAGGGACGGGAACGGCGCCGCCGACCCCTTTCGCTGGCGGGAGGGCGCACCCGAACCTGCAGCCGGAATCGGACGTTCCCGGCACGGCGGCCGCGCCGGATCCGCCGCACAGAACAGCCTCTTCGATCCGGCCGAGCTTATCGAGCGCGAGCTGAGATCGGTACCTGTGGAGGAGACCACGCCGCTTCAGGCACTGCAGCTCATAGCCCGCTGGCAGCGGCAGCTCGACGGCGATTAACCGGCCGGCGTCAGTAGTGAGAACAGGACGAAGGCGCCCATCGCAACCGATCCGACAATGCCCGAGACAATGAGCCGCCAGAACACGAGCTGGCCGATCGTGTGCAGAATCCAGGTGACAACGTACACCAGAAACAGCGGCGCGGCGGGGATGTCCGGGCTGTAGAAGAGAAGAGACGCCACGGTGCCCGCCGCAAACCAGCCGATGAAGTTGAGAATCGGGATTCCGAGGTAGGCGCCTCCCGAAGGCCAGCGCCAGAAGTCCCAGGAGACCATCTGCGGGTCGAGAAAGAGGTCCCACGCCATGAACGCGAGGCCGGCGAGGACGGCCGTGAGAAGCACGCTCTCGGGTCCGGCGAGCAGCTTTCCGACCGACCAGGCCGGCGGAATCATCATCAACCATGCCAGCGGAATGATGACGGGGACACGGCGGATCTGCGGCTGCAGGACGTCGGTGTAGTGGTAGTCGCCGAAGGGCATGCCCGTGCGGGATCCGATGAACTCGATTCCCCAGCCGAACAGCGGGATGCCGACGACGGCGAGGGCCGCGTGCACGGAGGAAAGCGATTCGAAGAGGATGAGTGCAACCAGAGCGGCCTGAAAGCACACCCCGAGTGAGATTCCGATGCGCTCCGCCCCGGCGCCCAGCACCCATTTGATGACGGGAACGAGGATCATGACGACAACCCAGGCGCCGCCCAGCGCGCGTGCCGCGGGGGAGAGGTGGACGAGCTCGTCGAGCAGGAGTTGCAGGGTGCTGTTCATGCCGTGCCTCAGATTCTTCGGAAGATGTTGAGCTTGACCCAGGCCCGGATGAAGGGCCACCAGGGCACCGTCGCCATAAGCTTGATGTTCTCACCCCAGCCCCCGGACTCGTCGAGGAAGCGGAGAATTCGTGTCACCGGATTCCGCTCGAAAAGCCGGGTGAAGACGGTCTTTGCGAGCTCTCCGTGGCGATAGAGAATCTGCAGCAGCATCGAATCGAAGACTCCGTAGCGGGCCGGCGGAGCGTTCCCGTGGAATGGGTGCCCGCGGGCTACCAGAGAGTCGACGATCGCCCTGGAGTCCTGCTGGGTGCGGAAGAAGGCAAAACCGGTGGAGGCTTTCACGCGCCCCCCTTTTGTACCGGTGTACATGATGCGGTTTCCACCGCGGCGAGGGAAGGGCTGGTCGGTCATCGGGATCTTGCCCCGCTCTTCCTCGATGATGTCGTAGTGACGGACGCCGAGGATGCCGGTGATGTAGCGCTCGAGCTCCGACACATACTCCGCGTCGGGAAGCAGGTCGGCAGAGAAGAGTGTGAACTCCACCAGTGCCTCGGTGGCACTCGTCGGCAGTATGTACATGAAGCGCATGACGCCATGCTGGGGGACGCGAAAGTCGAATAGCGTCGCGGCGCCGGGATCGAAGACAGGTTCCGGGGTGCGGATCGTCCATCCGGTGAAGTGCTGCCAGATGTAGTGGTATTTCTCCCTCTCGGGACTGAACTCTCCCGGCAGAAAGAGGCTGTCGAATACCCAGTCCGCGGAGTACACGGTGTCCCCCACGAGAACCTCGGCGCGGTCGTGTCCGTCACGGACTTCGTCGACCGTCGCGGTCAAAAAGTCGACGTTCGGCAGGGCTTCGAGGACGGAACGCGTGTGACGGTAGAAGTCGATGCCGCGGATCATGTAGTAGGCGTAGGGGGTAAGATCGAGGCGCGAGTGAAACCCCTCGCCGTGGAAGTTGAAGGCGTCCCACCTGTGGGAAACGGCTTCCGGGTACGGCGGGTCCCCGGTCGTCCAGAAGCACCAGGTCCGGTCGTTGTTCTGTTTCCGATCGAGATCGACGATGAGAATGGGCTCGTCCCTGAGCGGGCTGTGTGCCAGACTGTAGGCAAGGCTCAGTCCCGCCGCACCTCCGCCGGCCATGATGAACCGGTAATGCTGCTGCGACATGCACCATACTCTACTGCCTCCGGTTCGCGACGGCAAGTGCAAGCAGCAGTTCGAAATCGCGCGTATCCGGAGGTGTGAGGACGCTGCAAACCCGATGTTCCGCCGCCGCCGCCGCGGTCGCGGCCGGCTTCGCGGCCGGCGTCGCGGCCGGCACCGCCGCCGCCGAAGCGCTACTCGACACGGTGTTTCCCGAGCACTGTGTCGGCTGCGGCGCGCCGGCGTCCGGCCCGATCCCGGTGTGCAACCCCTGCCGCACGGCCCTTCGCCCGATAGACGGTGTGCGCTGCCGCGTCTGCGGCGTGCCGCTCGTCTCCGAGACCGGGCTGTGCCTGCGTTGCCGCGCCCGGGAGATCCACTACGATCGCCACCGCTCGGTGTTCGTGTACTCGGGCATAGCAAAGCAGATCATTGTGTCGTACAAGTTCGGCGGGCGGCTGCGGTTTTCGGGCCTGCTGTCCGATTACATCGTCCCGTTCATTCCGCCCACGGCGGTCGTGGTGCCCGTTCCGGCAAGTCCCTCCGGGAGACGGCGGCGGGGCTACGATCAGGTCCGTCGGCTCGCCGCGGAGCTCGCGCGACGCCACGGTGTGCCGGTGGTGAGGGCGCTCGCGCGCGGGCGGGGCAAGGAGCAGAAGCGGCTCGATTTCGAGGGCCGCAGTCGCAACCTCGCCGGCGCGGTGCGGTTGCGTCCGGCGTTCGGCCTGCGGCGGGCGGCTGTGCCGCCTCACGTAGTACTCCTCGACGACGTCTTCACAACGGGAGCGACGGTGAACGAGTGCGCACGGGTCCTGCGCGGAGCGGGGGCGGGGCGGATCGAGGCGGTGACGCTTGCCGCGGACTGATGCAGGTATTATATTACCCGCGTACCCGTCCGAGATTGACACTTCCGCTTGAGTATTGCTACACTCCGAATACACGTAATGCAGCCGAGTGGTGGAGAGAGAGTCGTTCCGGCGACTCTCTTTTTGTAGGTAATGAAAGCAGTTGAGAAGACCCCCGCCGAGCAGCGCCTCGCCGACGAGTTGAGACCGGTAATAGAGGGCCTCGGCTACCTGCTCGTAGAGTTGCGGGCGAAACGTCTGAAGGACGGATATGCGGTGCACGTCGTCCTTCATCGTGCGGAGGGCATCGGCGTGGACGATTGCGCCGAGGTGCACACGACGATCCTGCCCCGGATTCAGATCATCGAGGACGAGCAGGATATCAATCTCGAGGTGAGCTCTCCCGGGATAGATCGAGTGCTCAAGTCGCCGGAAGAGTTCTCGGTGTTCATCGGAAAAGGGGCGCGCGTGCTGCAGGCTTCGGACGGGCAGTGGATCGGCGGCATTATCTCGGAGTATACCGGGGAATCGGTTACGTTGATCAGGGCCGGAACCAGGCATACCATAGAAATCAGCGCGATCCAGAAAGCAAAGCTGGACGATACGCAGGAGGTCGAGTAGGAACTATGGCTTCTGAATTGAGTGACGCAATCAGACTCCTGGTGCAGGAACGGGGCATATCCGAAGACCTGATTCGCAAGACGATCGAGGAGTTTCTTCTCGCCGCATACAAGAAGAAATTCGGAACGGCGGACAATGCCGTGGTGCAGTTCTCCGAAGAAGACGGAGAGCTGACCCTCTTCGCTCAGAAAGAGATCGTAGACGAGGTCTACGACCCGGTGAGTGAGATCGAGCTCGCCGAGGCAAAGGAGTACGACGAGGAAGCCGAAATCGGAGATGAGCTGCTTATCGAGATAAATCCCCAGGAGTTCGATCGCGTCGCGGTGCAGAGCGCCAAGCAGAAGGCGCGGCAGACACTTCGGGAGATCCAGAAGGATACGCTGTACTCCGAGTTCAGCGACAAGGTCGGCGAAATGATCATCGGCTATTATCAACGCGAGCGGAACGGGAATATCTTCGTGGATCTCGGTAAGACCGAGGGCCTGATGCCCAAGCGCTACCAGTCTCCGCGGGAGACGTATCGGCCGAACGATCGGATCAAAGCCCTGATCTATGAAGTCAACAAGACGCCGACCGGGCTCCAGATCATCCTATCGCGAACCCATACCGAGTTCGTCAAGCGCGTCTTCGAGCTCGAGGTTCCCGAGATCTACGATCAGACGGTCTCCATTTACAAGATCGTACGGGAGCCCGGCTACCGAACCAAGATTGCGGTGTATTCCAACCGCGAGGACGTGGATCCCGTCGGTGCCTGCGTGGGCCTGCGGGGCGTGCGGATTCAGTCGATCGTGCGCGAGCTCGAGGGCGAGAAGGTGGATATTCTCAAGTACGAGAACGATCCGAGAACCTTTCTCAAGAACGCCCTCTCGCCCGCCGAAGTGAGCCATGTGGTGATTCTCGATGAGGCGAAGCGACAGGCGTTGGCCGTCGTGCCCGAGAATCAGCTCTCACTCGCAATCGGCAAGCAGGGGCTCAACGTCCGCCTTGCCAATCGGCTCGCCGACTGGAACATCGACGTAAAGACCGAAGCACAGTTTGCCGAAATGGACATCGCCGCCGAGACCAAGCGCGCGGTCAGCGCCCTCTTCGGAGAAAGCGCCGGCCCCGAAGACGAGGAAGAGGAGATTACCCGCATCTCCGAGCTTCCCGGCATCACCGATTCCCTCGTGGCGGCACTCAAAGGGAACGGCCTCGAGTATATCGAGGATCTCGTCGCGTTGAGCGAGGAAGAAATGAACAGCCTCACCGGTCTCGACGAGAACGACGTCAGGGAGCTGCGCAACATTATCGCGGAGAGCGTCGAGATCATCGAGGAACAGGAAGAGACCGCCGAAGACGAAGAATGGGACGAAGCGGAAGGCGGGGAACCCGAGGAAGGCGAGGCGGAAGCTGCTGGAGACGAGGCCGAGGTCACGGAAACGGCGGACGCCGAGGGTTCGGCTGAAGAGCCGCGCGGGGCGGAGGCTGAGCCTGCGGCAGAGCCGGAGCGTGCGGCGGAGCGTGCGGCGGAGGCCGAGGTTGTGGACGCTCCCGCCGAGGTCGACGCAGGGGAGGCCGAAGCCGAAGCCGAAGAAGAAGCCGAAACCGAAGAGGAAGAAGAAGAGGAAGGCGACGAGATTACCCTGGTATCGGAGCTTCCGAACATTTCGGACGAGCTGGTCGAGAAGCTCAAGGCAAACGGCATCGAGGAAGTACTCGACCTTCTCGATTTGAGCGAGCAGCAACTGACGGAGCTGAACGGGTTCAGCGCCGACGACGTTGCGGAAGTCCGGCAAATCATTTCCGAGAACGTCGAGGTTATCGAGCAGGATGAAGAGGAAGAAGACTAGATGCTCGTTGTGGGCCTGGCTATGTGTGCCTTTGATGTTTTCCTGCAAAGATGTTATCAATAGGGAAAGGTAGGCTATGGCAGAAGAGAAGGACCAGACCCAGAAGAAGAAATCTACTCTCATAAAGCATAAGAAAGGCGGGGAACCTGCGCCCTCGGAGGAGAGCGCAAAGCAGCAGGACCATAAGAAAAAGGTTCGTGTGGTTGTCCGCAAGAAGCCTTCCCGACCCGACAAGCCCGAGCGAGAGGCCGAAGCGGAGCCGACGACCGGCGAACAGCAGCCGGCGGCTCGCGAGCAGCGACCGGCCGTCTCCACGGCCGGCGAGGCGGAACAGGGATCGGCACGCCACGGCGAGCAGTCGACCGAATCCCGACAGCCCGCGCGCCGACGTCCGCAGCAAGACGAGCCGCGCGCCGGATACTCAATACGCGAGGAAGCGAAGAAGAAGCGCGAGGCCGAGCGCAGGGAGCGCGAGCGGCAAGAGGCCGCACGACGCGAAGCCGGTGCTCCGACACACGCCGAACGACGGGGTCCCGCTCCGCAGGCACGCGGTGGCGGCGCACCGAGCCCGGGACGCGCGCCTGCACGGGGACGAACCGGCCCACCGGCCGGTGGAGCTCCGCCCCGCGGCCGGGAAGGCGGGGCGCCGCCGCCCAAGCCGGGCGAAGAGAAGAAGCCCGGTCACAAGAAGTTCTACAAGACCAAGAAGAAAGAGCAGCAGTACCCCAAGCGCGAGCGGCAGCCGGAGCGGGACTTTCAGTACAAACAGAAGCGCCGGCCGCCGAAGGCGAATCCGGTACCCAAAGAGATCGATATCATGGAGGTCGTCACCGTTTCCGAGCTCGCCCGGAAGATGAACCTCAAGGCGTCCGATCTCATCGGCAAGCTCATGAGCATGGGCATGATGGTCACCATCAACCAGCAGATCGACGCGGAAACCGCCGAGTTGCTCGCCTCCGAGTACGGGTGCAAGGTCAACATTGTCTCGCTCTATGACGAGACGGTGATCGAGGGGGAAAAGGACTCCGAGGAGCGCCTGCGGGCTCGCCCGCCGGTCGTGACCATTATGGGCCACGTCGACCACGGCAAGACGAAGCTGCTCGACGCCATCCGCACCACGGACGTCGTCGGAGGCGAGTTCGGCGGCATCACGCAGCACATCGGCGCCTATCAGGTCGAGGTTCCCAACGGCAGGGTGACCTTTCTCGACACCCCGGGACACGAAGCGTTTACCCTCATGCGCGCACGCGGGGCGCAGATTACCGATATTGTCATCCTCGTGGTGGCGGCCGACGACGGCGTCATGCCGCAGACGCGTGAGGCCATCGACCACGCGAAAGAGGCCGGGGTGCCCATCATCGTGGCAGTGAACAAGGTAGACCTGCCGAGCGCGAACGTGGACAGGGTGAAGCAGCAACTCTCCGAGATGGATCTCATGCCGGAGGAGTGGGGCGGCGGCACCCTTTTCGTCGAGGTATCGGCCCTCAAGCGGGAAGGCATCGACGGCCTGCTCGAGACCATTCTTCTGCAGTCGGAAATCCTCGAGCTTCGTGCCGACTACGACGTAAATGCCGAGGGAACGATCATCGAGTCGAGAATCGACCCGGGTCGCGGCACGGTGGCGAGCGTGCTCGTGCAGCGGGGAACGCTGGAGATCGGCGACAATTTCGTATCCGGCATCTATCCGGGACGTGTGCGCGCGATGTTCAACGATCGCGGCGAGAAGGTGGATAAGGCCGAGCCGTCGACGCCCGTGGAGATCCTCGGGCTCACCGGTGTACCGAACGCCGGGGATCCGTTTCAGGTAACCGACAGCGAGAAGATGGCCCGTCAGGTCGGCGACAAACGCCAGGAGCTCCGCAAGGTCGAGGACGCGAAGAACGTCCGGAAGATCACCCTCGATAACCTCTACGACAGCATTCAGGAGGGCGAGGTTCAGGAGCTGAAGACCGTCATCAAGGGTGACGTGCATGGCTCGGTCGAGGCGGTACAGACCGCTCTCGAGAAACTGTCCACCCCGGCCATTCGGCTTTCGGTCATCCATGCGGCGGCCGGCGCCATCAACGAAAGCGACGTCATGCTCGCATCCGCATCGAACGCCATCATCGTCGGATTCCACGTGCGCCCGACTCCCCGGGCCGCCGAGCTCGCCGAGCACGAGAAGGTGGAGATCCGAAAGTACAACGTCATCTACGACGCGGTCGACGACATAAAGTCCGCAATGGAAGGGCTCCTTGCGCCGAGCTATGAGGAGCAGACCATCGGCACCGTAGAAGTACGGGAGATCTTCAGGGTTCCGAAAATCGGCCTGATTGCCGGCGCCTACGTCACGTCCGGAGTTGTCCGGCGTAACGCGCAGGTACACGTCATCAGAGACGGCGTGCAGATCTATACCGGCAAGATTTCTTCGCTCAAGCGTTTCAAGAACGACGCGAAGGAGGTCGAGGCCGGCTACGAGTGCGGTATCGGTGTCGAAAACTATAACGATGTCAAGGTCGGCGACCAGCTCGAGGTTTTCGAGCTGAAGCAGATCGCCAAGACGCTGGAAGAGGTCCAACAGCCCCGGTCCTCGGGTTAGGCCATGTCGAAGTTTCGCGTAGAGCGGGTGGAGCAGCTCATCATGCAGGAGGTGAGCGCGCTTATCCTTCGCGATGAAATCAAGGATCCGCGAGTAACGTCCATGGTTCTCATCCGAAGCGTTTCCCTGTCCAAGGACCTGCGCCATGCCACTCTGCGAATGTCGGGCTACGTGTCGGCTGAAGAGCTCGATGCGGCGGTCGAAGGGTTGAATCACGGGGCGGGCTTCATACAGTCGCGTATCGGGAAACACCTCGAGCTGCGTTCGACGCCGAAGCTGCGCTTCGTCGCCGACCACAGCATCGAAGAGGGGTTCAGGGTTACCGAGACCATTCGCAAACTGGATTCCTGATGCCCGACGGTCTCGTACTCATCGACAAGCCCGCCGGCCGTACCTCATTTGAGACGCTCGGACCGGTGAAGAGAGCGCTCGGAACCGGCAAAGTGGGCCATGCCGGCACCCTCGACCGTTTTGCAACCGGCCTGCTCGTTGTGCTCGCCGGAAAGCTGACGAGGCTCGTTCGCGTGTTCTCGGACCTCGAAAAGCGCTATGTCGCCCGCGTGTACTTCGGGGTCGAGACCGAAACCCTCGATCCCGAGGGAGCGGTGACCGCACGTGGTGAGGTGCCCGACGAGGCTCGCTTGCGGCGGGGCGCCGCTGAGTTCGTGGGCGACATCGAGCAGGTTCCGCCGGCGTACTCGGCCGTGCACGTGGACGGACGGCGCGCGTACCGGCGCGTGAGAGGCGGCGAGCAGGTGACCCTCAGCGCCCGACAGGTGAGCATCCGCTCCATCGACGTCCTCGAGTACGATCCGCCGGAGGCCGTACTCGACATTCGCTGCGGGTCGGGCACATACGTGCGATCGCTCGCCCGTGATATCGCCGGACGGCTCGGGACGGTTGCCCATGTATCGCAGCTGAGGCGCACCGCAATCGGACCCTTCGGTGTCGATGAAGCGGTATCACCCGATGACTTTGCAGCGTCGCGGGACCTGCGCGCGGCGGTTTCCCTCGCGGATCGACTCGACGGCCTCAACAGGGTAACAATCGGAGGCGAGGCGGCCGCGCGGGTGGCGCACGGCGGCGCCCTTTCGCCGGCCGATGTCGGTGCCGCCGAACTCGAGGACGGACTGGTGCTGCTGTGTACCGAAGACGGCCGGCTCGCGGCCGTGAGCGAGAAGTCGGGTGACCGCATGAAATACGTGTTCGTATCGGTGGAGCAGACGTGAGAGTTGCCGATTGGCGGAGCGTGGAAGAGGGCAGGCTCGAGGTCCCGAAGGAAGTGGCGCTAACGTTCGGGGTGTTCGACGGTATTCACCCGGGCCACAGGGCGCTCTTCGACCTGCTGGAGGAGAAGCGCGGCCGTGCGGCTCCCTCGGTGTTTACCTTCCGCGGGAACCCCCAGACGGTATTGCGGCCGCACACCTACCCGGGTGACGTCCTTTCGGTCCGGCAGAAACTGGAACGCCTCGACGCATACGGCATCGAGCTGGTCGTATTGGCTGACTTCGACGACTCGTTTCGCACGATGCCGGGCACCGATTTTCTCGCCCACCTGATGGATGCGCTGAACATCCGGTACGCGGCGGTGGGGCCCGATTTCCACTGCGGGCGCAACATGGATACCGACGCGCGGGGTGTGGCGCGATATTTTTCGGCTCACGGGGTCAGGGTTGACATTGCGGGTGCCGTTTATCATAATGGCTCTCCAGTTAGCAGTACCCGTATTCGCCAGGCGGTTGCGAACGGTGATTTTGAAACCGCTCGTGCGCTGTTGGGTGGAAGCTTCGTGCTGGATCTGCGGGATGTGTCGATTGAGACAAGCCGCCATGAGGTGTGGGTACCGAGGTCGCTCGTCGGGCAAGTTGTCCCCTTCTCAGGAGCATTCCACAGCACAGTGTTCACCACCGACGGGCCGATCGAGGCCGTTGTTCATGTCGATCCGGAAGGTCTGCGGCTCACCGGACCGAACGGCAACAGCATTTCGGTTCCGCCGGGCGGAATATCTCAGATCGAGTTTGCAAGGAAGACCGGGATCGGAATAGAAGGAGAAAGAGATGTCGCTTACCAAAGAGGAAAAGGCTGAAATCGTCGGCGCGCACGGCGGAAGTGAGAAGAACACCGGTGATACGGAAGTGCAGATTGCGCTGCTCACCCGCCGTATCCAGGAGCTCACCGAGCACTTCAAGACTCATACCAAGGACCACGCCTCCCGGCGCGGACTGCTGAAGCTTGTCGGCCAGCGCCGTCGGCTTCTTCGCTACCTGCAGAAGACGGATCTTGACAAGTACCGGGAAGTGCTGAAGAAACTCGGACTGCGAAAGTAGCCGGTCCCCTGCGTCCCCGGGTTTCAAAACGAAGGAAGAAATATGCAACAACAGATTGAACGCGTAACGGTCAAGGTGGGGCAAGAGGAGCTCGTCCTCGAGACCGGACGCATGGCCAAGCAGGCAAACGGTGCCGTATTCGCCCAGTACGGAGGCAGCGCCGTTCTCGCCACCGCGTGCGCGGCGGACAAGCCGGCGGAAGACCTGGATTTCGTCCCCCTCCACGTCGAATACAACGAAAAGTACTACGCCGCGGGCAAGATCCCCGGCGGCTTCATAAAACGCGAGGGTCGTCCCAAAGACAAGGAGATACTGGTCTCCCGTCTCATCGACCGCCCCATGCGGCCCCTGTTTTCAAAGGCGTTCAAGCGCGATATCCAGGTCGTGCCGACCACCATTTCGGCCGACCAGGTGAATCCCCCGGACGTCGTCGCGATGGTCGCCGCCTCGGCCGCGGTCACGGTTTCCGACATTCCCTTCGAGGGCCCCATCGGCGCGGTGAGAGTAGCATCGCTGAACGGGGAGCTTATCGTCAATCCGACGTACGAGCAAATCGAGCACGCCGAGCTCGACATCATCGTGGCAGGTACCCGGGAAGGTATCACGATGGTGGAGGGTGGCGCCGATCACGTACCCGAGAGTCTCCTGATCGACGCGATCGAGAAGGCCCGCGGCCCTATTCAGGAACTGTGCGCGGCGCAGCTGAAGATGCGGGAGGCCGTCGGACGCGAGAAGCTGCCGCTCGTCGAGGAGGCGCCTCCGCTGGAGAAGGAACAGGAGATTCTGGCCTTCGCCCGCCCGATGATGGAGGAGGCATGCTTCGTCAAGGGGAAGTTCAATCGCGTCTCCGCTATCAACAAGGTGGCCGAGGATGCGCTCGAGCACTTTGCCGACGACATCGACGAGGACCACAAGAGACAGTTCCATGCCCTCATGGAGGATCTCGAGAAGGAGGTCGTCCGCTCATCGATTATCAACAGGAATATGCGCACCGACGGCCGCGGGCTGGAGGACATTCGGCCCATCACCGCGGAGATCGGCGTACTGCAGCGCACCCACGGCTCCTCGCTCTTCACCCGCGGAGAGACCCAGGCGCTCGGTATTACCACGCTCGGCACGGCCCACGATGAGCAGATCTTCGACGATATCGAGGGCGATCGCCGCTCGGGTTTTCTGCTGCACTATAACTTCCCGCCGTATTCGGTCGGGGAGACCGGACGACTGGGCACCGGACGACGCGAAGTCGGTCACGGTCACCTTGCGCGCCGCGCGGTCGAGGCGGTGCTTCCGAGCAAGGAAGTCTTTCCGTACACCATCCGGATTGTCTCCGAGATCCTCGAGTCGAACGGCTCCTCCTCCATGGCCACGGTGTGCGCGAGCAGTCTCGCGCTCATGGACGCCGGGGTCCCCATCAAGAAGCCCGTAGCGGGCATCGCCATGGGTATGGTCAGCGAAGGTGAAGAGGTTCGCGTTCTGTCCGATATCCTCGGGGAGGAAGATCACCTCGGCGACATGGACTTCAAGGTCGCCGGAAGCGCGGAAGGCATTACCGCGTTTCAGATGGACATCAAGGTGAGCAACGTCGACCCGGAGGTTCTCAAGACGGCGCTCGAACAGGCACGCAAGGGCCGGCTTTCCATACTCGACACGATGAATGAGGCGATAGCACAGCCGGCTACGGAGCTATCGGAGTATGCGCCACGCATCATCTCCTTCACGGTTGATCCCGATAAGATCGGCCTCCTCATCGGTCCGTCGGGGAAGAACATCAAGGGAATCAACGAGCGGTTCGGCGTGCAGACCGACATCGACGACAGCGGCCTCGTCACGATCTACACGAAAGACAAGGACAGCGGCGAGGGTGCCCGCGATGCCTTCATGAAGCTCCTCGAGGAACCGGAGGTCGGCAAAGTCTACACGGGTGTCGTGAAGCGCATCATGGACTTCGGTGCGTTTATCGAGTTCCTGCCCGGTAAGGAAGGGCTGTGTCATATCTCGAAGATGGCCGCGGAGCGGGTAAACTCCGTCAGCGATGTTCTCGAGCTCAACCAGGAGGTCGAGGTCAAGCTCATCGAGATCGACAAGATGGGTCGCGTGAACCTCAGCCTCATGTACGAGGGCATGGACGAGCCCGGCACGAGCCTCCGGCAGGATCGCGGTCGCGGCTCCGACCGGGGCAGGGGCGGTGACCGGGGTGGGGATCGCGGTCGCGGCGGCCGGTCCCGTCAGGATCGGGACCGCAGGCGCGACTAGCTCATGAACGAGGAGTACACGCTGCGTGAAACGTCGAGGGGGCTCGGTATTCCCTGCGAGTGTCCGCCCGACCTTACACCCGTGTACTCCTCCGCCGACGCCGCCGGGGCGGATTTGAAGGCGGCGGTCGACGCCCCGGTGTCGATACCACCGGGAGGCCGGGCGCTCATTCCCACCGGAGTGCGGCTCGCGATCCCCCGTGGATACGAGGGGCAGATCCGCCCGCGGTCGGGACTTGCCGTACACCACGGTGTGACGCTCCTCAATGCTCCGGGTACCATTGATTCCGACTATCGTGGAGAGATCCGGCTCATCGTGATCAACCTCGGAGACGAGGCGTTCGTGGTACAACGAGGTGAGCGCATCGGACAGATCGTGATCGCGCCGGTTATTCGCGCTGAGTTCGAGCCGGGGCACCTGAGCGATTCAGCTCGGGGGAGCGGAGGCTTCGGCTCTACCGGACGTTGAGCGGCCATGCCGAGGCGGACGCACTACACGGTGTACGCCTACGTGGCGCGGGAGTTTCTGCTTTCGTTCCTCGTGGCGTTCCTGTTCTTCTTCTTCATCTTCTTCGTCAACCAGCTTCTCCTGCTTGCCGAAGACATCCTGGCAAAGGACGTGCCCCTGCTCGACGTCCTCAAGCTCATACTCTATTCGCTCCCGTCCATTGTTGCACTTTCCTTTCCCTTCGGCGCCCTGGTCGGTGCGCTGATGGCGATCGGGCGCCTGTCCTCGGACGACGAGATCATTGCATTCCGGGCGTCGGGCATCTCGCACCGTGTGCTCTTCACACCGATGCTGGTGCTCGGCATCGCCTTCTCGGTGTTCTCGTTCGTGATGAACGACTACTTTCTCCCGCTCGGCACCATCAGATTCGGCGAGCTCTACCGTCAGTTGCTGTACTCCAATCCCAGACTCGAGCTCGAGCCGTATTCGGTCGTCAGATACCGCGACAGCACGCTCGTGACGGGAAACGTCGACGGGAAGGGGATAGACGATCTCGTCATTATCGAGGCACCCGACCGTGGAGAGCGACGCGTCATCTCGGCACGGCAGGCCCGGCTCGCCGACACCGGCCCTGCGCCGGGGGTACTTTCCCTCGAGCTCGAGGATGTGTTCAGCCAACAGGGGCGGGCCGGAGAGGCCGAGGAATACGAGTACTTCTCCGCCTCTTCGATGATCTACAACGTGCTCCTGCGCGACATCACGTTCTCGGTACGCTCGCCCGGTCCGCGGGAGATGAGCTCGGTTGACGTGTACGCGGTTATCCGCGAGAAGCGCGCGGAGCTCGCAGAGCGTCGTCGGGCGCATGAGGCGTCGGTCGAGCGCGAGCGCTATGCGCTGTACCGAGACTATCTCGTTGCGAGCGGGATGGGGGGGTATGCGCAGGAAGACGCTCGGGGGCCCCACGCATACGAAGAGCTCGAGGCCCGCATGGAGGCGCTGCAGCGCTCGGATGCCCGCGTAATCCGCGACCGCAGCCTCCAGATCCACCGCATCGAGTTCCACAAGAAGTTCGCCATACCCTTTGCCTGTCTCGCCTTTACGGTCTTTGCCTTCCCGGTCGGCCTTCTCACGCGAAAGAGCGGCAGATCGGTCGGGTTCGCGGTGGGGCTGATGGTCGCCGTTGCGTACTGGGCGATGCTGATCGCCGGCCAGACACTCGGCACACAGCAGCCGGCGTACTCGCCCTTCATGGCGATGTGGGCGCCGAACCTGCTGGTGCTCGGCCTCGGCGCAGTCGTTTTCCTCATACGGAGACGGGCGTGAGAGTTCTCGGTCGTATGGTGCTCTCCCAGTTCATCCCGGTGATGCTCGTCTCGCTTCTGTTCTTCGTGCTGATCCTGCAGCTCGTTGATCTGTTTTCGAACCTCGTTCGGTATCTCGACCTCGAGGTGCCGCTGTACGCAGTCGGCCGGGCTCAACTGCTCTACGTGCCGAAAAGCGTCTCCTTCGCCCTTCCCATCTCCGTGCTGTTTGCCGCCTCTTACACGCTGGGGACCTTTTACAGCAATAATGAGCTGATCGCCGTGCTTGCCTCAGGGGTAGCTCTGCACCGCTTCGCTGCGCCCCTCGTTGCGGCCGGGATCCTGCTCAGTGCGGGCTCGTTCGTGTTTGAAGAGACGGTGGTGATCGATACCTTCACCCGAAAGACCGAACTGACACGCGAGCTGCTGAACGTGAACCGGAGCTTCAGCAATACCGACGTAACGCTGCTCGGGAGCGCGAACCGCATCATTTACCACGCGGACTACTACAACGACGCAACGCTGACACTCTCCGAACTCACCGTGCTCATGCGGGACGGAAGCGGTCGCCTCGTGCGACGCATCAACGCCGACTGGGCGGAGTGGCGCGACGGGGAATGGGTGCTCCACGAGACCGTGGTATTCGAACGGGGGGAGGACGGGACGTTGGAGCGCAGCGCGCACCGGCTGCTCGAGGACGCGGGGCTTACCGCCGATCCGAGCACCTTTCGGCGCCGCACCCAGGAGATCGAGGAGATGGACCTCGGAGAAGCCGAGCGCTACATACGGGAGCTTCGACAGGCCGGCCTGCCGTACCGGGAAGCCCTGACGAGCTACTACGAGCGCTTCTCCTTCGCGCTGACGCCGTTCATCGTCACACTCATCGCAAGCGCGGTCGGCAGCCGGTTCCGGAAGAACATTCTGCTTATGAGCCTGCTTGTCTCACTTTCTCTGTCCGTCGTGTACTACATCGTGGGCATGGTAACGGGGCTGCTCGCGGCAGCAGGAACCATACCGCCATGGGCCGGAGCCTGGGCGGGGTTCTTCCTCTTTCTCGTATTCGGTATTATCGGATTTCGACATGCACGCACGTGACGGACGCTCCCCCCTGCGGATCGAGCACCGGGACCTCCGGTCGGCCGCACGCACCGGCCGCCTCGATCTGCCGCGGGGGCCGGTGGACACCCCCGTGTTCATGCCGGTCGGTACCAACGGCACGGTGAGGGCCTTGACCCATCTGCAGGTGGAGGAGCTCGGGTTTCGATTGATCCTCGGGAATACCTACCACCTCTACCTCAGACCTGGTCTGGAGGTGATAGAAGAGTTTGGAGGGCTCCACCGGTTTTCCACCTGGCCCCACAATATCCTCACCGATTCCGGCGGTTACCAGCTGTTTTCCCTCGCACCGTTTCGCAAGATCACACGCGAGGGGGTCGAGTTTCGCTCGCACATAGACGGCTCGCGCCACCATCTCACCCCGGAGCTCGTAGCGCAGGTGCAGGGACGTCTCGGTAGCGATGTGCAGATGGTGCTCGACGTGTGCACGCCTCCCGATATCGAGCATGCCGAGGCAAAGGAGGCGAAGGATATCACCACGCTGTGGGCCCGGCGTGCCATGCAAACCTGGGCCTCGCTGCCGGATGCGTACGAGGGCCTGCTGTTCGGTATCGTGCAGGGCAACTTCTATGCCGACCTGCGACGTGAGAGCGCGGCCGAGCTCGTCGACCTGGATTTTCCCGGCTACGCGGTGGGAGGATTGTCGGTGGGGGAGACGTTCGAACGTTTTGCCGAGTATCTCGGCATCACCGCCGAACTGTTGCCGGCGGACAAACCCCGCTACCTCATGGGCGTGGGAACGCCCGAGTACATTCTCGAAGCCGTGCGGAACGGCATCGACATGTTCGACTGCGTGTTTCCCACACGCACGGCGAGAAACGGCACGGTCTTCACCCGCGACGGGCGCCTCGCGCTGAGCAACGCGCGCTTTTCCGATGATACCGGTCCGCTTGACGCCGAATGCTCGTGTCCCACCTGTAGCCGGTATTCGCGGGCCTTCCTCAGACATCTGTTCAAGGCGGGCGAAATCCTCGGCCCGGTACTCGCGACGCAGCACAACCTCTTCTTCCTCCGGCGTCTGGTCGATGATATTCGTGAGGCTATTCGTGCGGACAGGTTTACGGAGTTCTCGGCGGAGTTCCTGGGACGGTACAATCGGCATGCGGCGGTCTGAGCGCTCTCTCGGCAGAAGCACGAGGTCGACGGTTGCGGTGATGGTTTCCACCTTCGCATCGCGGCTCCTCGGCTTCGTGCGGATCGCCGTAATCGGCGCCATTTTCGGAGCCTCGGGCAACGCCGACGTGCTGAACCTCGTGTTCACGATTCCGAATAATCTGCGAAAACTCACCGCCGAAGGAGCGCTTTCCTCCGCCTTCATCCCGGTGCTTTCACAAAGCATCGTGGATGACGCCGGCGGTGAGACCTCCCGGGGCCTCGTTCGCAGCATTGCGACGTTCCAGTTCGTCGTGCTCGCTCCCTTCATGGTCCTCGCCGTCGTGTTCGCCCAGCCGGTTGTAGACGTCATCCTCGACTTCCCGGAGCTCGAGCGGCAGCTTCTTGCTGCAGACGCCTTCAGGTGGTTCATTCACTACACCGTCCTCATCAGCCTCAGCGCCGTTCTCATGGCCACGCTCAACTCCCACCGCCGCTTTCTGATACCGGCGCTTACCCCGGTGCTGTTTTCCATCACCGTCATCGCATCCATCCTGCTCCTCCACCGGCGATTGGGAATCTTCTCCATGGCCGTGGGCGTCCTTGCCGGCGGACTGATTCAGATCCTGTTCCAGCTCCCGTCCTTCGCCGCACTCGGATACAGTCTTCGGCCCCGGTGGAACTTCTCCGATCCGCGCTTTCGCAAAGTGCTGCGCCAGTGGCTTCCGGTGGTGGGCACGGCGTCGATCTTTACGATCAATCAGCAGGTTGCGATCCTCTTCGCAAGCGGACTCGAGGACGGAAGTGGGTCCGCGATGACGAATGCGCTGGTGTTCTGGCAGTTGCCCTTCGGCATATTCGGGGCGGCGATAACGACGGTGCTCTTTCCGCGCATGAGTCGCCAGGCGGCCCTGAACGACAGGGACGGGCTCAGCGAAACCCTTCAGTTCGGGTTCCGCTACCTGGTGACGCTTCTTGTTCCCTCGGCCCTGGTTCTCTCGCTGCTCGGCAGGGAGATCATAGCCGTGGCACTGCAGCGCGGGGCCTTCGAGGCGCGGTTTACCGTCCTTACGAGCGAAGTTCTCATGTTCTATTCGCTCGGTCTGCTCAGCGTCGGTGCCTACAACTTCTTCCAGCGCTTCTTCTACGCGACGGACGACTTTCGCACGCCGCTTATCGTGGCGGTCGTAACGCTGATTCTCGACGTGAGTCTCAGTCTCTGGTTGAAGGAGACGGTACTCGGCGTTCGCGGTCTCGCCCTCGCAAACTCCATCGCCTTCAGCGTCGGCCTGCTGCTCCTTCTGTACCGCAGCTCGATCGTTCTCGGAGGCATCGATGTGCGGCGGATCCTCGTCACCCTCGGCAAGGTCTTTACCGCCCTTGTACCCATCGCCGCGTTCATCCGCGTGTACCTGGCACGAACCGGGCCCTGGTGGCGGGAGGGCAGTACCGTCAGAACCCTCGGGCTGCTTGCAATCCCCGGGATATCATCCATCGTCATTTGCCTCGGAATGTACTACATTCTCAGGGTGGAGGCGTTTTCCGCCTTCCTGCGAGCACGGAGACAATCATGAGAGTTACGCATATGGGAGACAGGGACAAATCGCGGCTCACCGCGCGCTCGCTTCTTCTCACGGCGCTCATCGCGGCGTGGGTCATGATCGGGCCGTATAGCATCGTCGCCCAGGACGCCCCGGCTCCCGCCGACCCCGAAGCCGACACTGGAGTCGACCCCGAAGCCGACGCCGAAATCGACGCCGCAGTCGATACCGATGTCGACGAGGATGAACCCCTCATCGAACAGTGGCGGCAGACCCTCCTCTACGGCATAGATTCCCAGGTCGAGGAGCTTCTCCCGGTGCTCAGCGGCAACCGTGTTACCAGTCTCAACGACGAAGTGCAAACCCTCCTCGAGAACTCGCTGAACCCGCGGCTCAAGGCATCCATCTTCGAGTTCTTTACCGAAATGGACGCCGACGTGGCAATAGACGAGGCGGTAGATACGCTCGAGTTTTATCGGGAGGAGCGCTCCGAGCTGGTTCGCGCGGCGCTGTCCTACCTGCGCAACGGGGACTTTGAGCTTCCGGGGGAGGCGATCGACGCGGTGCGTCCCATCGCCGGCGATCCGTATTCCGGGTTCGCCGCCGCAGCGGCCCGCGTGCTCGGAGAGAAGGGCGGGGAGGGCGACGTCGAGACCCTGCTCGCGGCGCTCGGAGAAGCTTCCGACGACGAGCTTCGTGGCGAGCTCATCCTTGCCCTCGGGGACATAGGCGAGCCGGCCGGCGTCGACGCGCTCGTGGATATCGCTCGCAACGACGATGAGGCGCGGCTGATACGCGGGTACGCCGCGGACTCCCTCGGCCGCATCGGGGACCGAGAGGCGCTGGATGTGCTCAAGGGCATGGTTTCCGCGGAGGATGCGGTGGTACGGGGATACGCCGTTTCCGCCCTCAGCCGCTTCGAAGACCCGGAGACCGAGCCGACGCTGATGGCCGCGCTTCGCGATTCGGTATCGCGCGTGCGGCAGTTCGCCCTGCAGGGCGTTGCCCGCAACGACATCACCGACGGGGTTCCCGCAGTCATCTACATGGCCGAGCAGGACCCCGAAGAACGGGTGCGCGCCGAGGCGTTTGAGACGCTCGTGCAGCTCGACACGGGGGATGCGAAGACCTTCGTGGAGGAGTATCTGCTCGACGACGACAACCCGATGAACGGACGGCTCGCGGCGGCCGCTGCGCTCGTCGAGCATGATCCCGGCGGCTCAAGCGGCGTACTGGAGAAAGCGGTCGAGGCCGAGTGGTCGGAGGAGGAGTCGCCGCTTCTCGGATTCATCGCGCGGGAGCTTTCCCGAACGGAGGACGAGGCACTCGCCGGGCTGTATTCGAAGTTTCTGACGCATTCCGAGCCCGCGGTTCAGATCTTCGGCTTACGCGGTATCGGGACGAATCGCTTACTCAGACTCAGGTCCAGCGTCGAGGAAAAGTCCGAAGAAGATAACCACCCGGCCGTCAGGCAGAACGCCGAGGCGGTACTCGAGCAGCTCTGATACCGA
>CAZWNS010000004.1:17664-41320 GCA_964635245.1 uncultured Spirochaetaceae bacterium | reverse complement strand
CGCCCCGGCGCCGACCGGCCCGCAGCCGCCCCGCGCGAGAGCGCCTACTTGAAGGCTGCAACCTCGATCTTTTCCACACGGTAGTTATACTGCCGCTCGTTTATCGTCAGCTGAAGCTCCTCGCCCTCTCTGTGATTGTAGAGCTTGCTGCCCAGGGGCGAGAGGTAGGAAATGATCGACTCCTCCGGATTGGACTCCCACGGACCGAGCACGGTGTACTCCTCGAGCTCGCCGGAGTCCGCGTTATGGAGGGTGACCTTCGTGCCGAAGGTGATAGCCGAATCGTCGACATCCTTCGGCCGCACGATCTGTGCCCGCTCGATCTCCTCCTGCAGCCGCGCCGCGGTATTGTTGAGCATGTCCTGCCGCTCCTTGGCGGCCTTGTATTCGGCGTTTTCGCGCAGGTCTCCGTGCTCTCTCGCCTCGGCGATCTCCTGCGAGTTCTGCGGCACCTCCACCTCGTGAATGTGCTGCAGCTGCTTCTGTTTCGCCTCATAGCTCGACGGGGTGACGATGAGCCCGCGGCTGACGGTTTCCGCCTCGCCCTCGCCGTGAAATTTGAAATCCGGGAACCGGTCGAGAATGCGCTGCTTCAACTCGATGACCAGCGAGGGGTCGAGGTCTTTCGCGTCGCTCACGAGGCTGAACAGCCGATTGACGCTATCCTCGTCGGCGTGGCTGATATAGTCGGCGAGGTGGCCGGACTTGAAAAGATACGTGTGAATCTGCCGGTTGAGCTTGCGATTGGCGCTTACATCCCGTCGGTTGTCGATTTCCCGTGCGGTAATGTCGAGCAGGTGAACCATCGCGATCAGAAGCTTTTCGTATTCCACCGGCAGCGATTGGAACCACTCATCGGCGGCGCAGTGGCGAACCATCCAAACGAACGGCTCACGCATATCGCGGTAGTTGTTAAAGACACTGAAGAACATCTCCTTCAGCCGATCAGCGTAGCCCCGGGTCTCGAGATCGTAGATGATATCGCGTGACAGATGGTAGGGGAACAGCCGCACATAGTAGTCCGGCCATTCGGCCACGTGCTGTTTTACCTGCTCGAGGAACTCACTCTTGAGCTCGGCATTGTCGATGCGCGCGAACACGTCCTCCACGTTTCCGATTTGCTCGAACAGCCGGTCGAAGTCGACGTCCACACCGGCGTTCAGGAACGGAAAGCGGTCGGTGATCCGCTTTACCACGAGATAACTTGCGATGACCTGCTCGTTGATCACGTTCTGAGAGCGTAGAAAACCGGCGAAGTACTCGAACATCTCGCGAAACAGGTCGGACTCCGTCGACTCACGCCCCTCTTCGGCGGATTGCTCGAGAAACTCGTCAAGTACTTTCACGCGGCTGAAGAAGTCCTTCTCCGCGCGGAACTTGTTGTACATCTTCTCGGCGAAGGTGATCGGCTGATCCCGCACCATAAAGAAATCGGGCTTGTCGGTGAGGTTCCCGAACTCCTTGTTCGTCTTGAGGATCTGCCGCGCCTTCGTGCTCCAGGAGGACCACTCGCGCTGCGACAGCACGTAGGGGACGAGCTCGGCCTTGATCTTCTTCATGTCCGCGGCGTTCCCGAGGCTCTTGATAACCGTCCTGAGGGCCCACTTGGGATCGCTCTTGACCTTGTCGTGGAGCTTCTGCTTGTCGGCGATGCTGCGCAGAACCCAGATGTGGTCCCGGGGCAGGATGTCGAGGGCGCTCACCGCCATTTTGAGCGACATCTTGTGGCCACGCTTCTTGGCAAAATCAACGACGACGGAGTCGTCGTCGATCTTGCGGATAATGCCGACACCCCAGCTGCGATGGAAGACGAAGTTTCCGGCGTCGAATGAGATGTGTTTCTCGAAATCCGCAATCGCGTCGTGCACGTTTCTCCAGCTCTGGTTGAGATTGGAGATGCGGATGTACTCGTCGAGCTGGCTGTGGTCGGCGTACTTCTGCTTGTAGCACTCGACGATCTCCTTTCGTGCCCACGGATTCTTTGAGTCGTAGGCCAGCACCCGCTTGAGAATCTCGATCGCGCGATCCCAGTTCCCCTCCTTTTTGTAGTGGGGGTAGAGATCCTCGAGCAGCTGAACCGCGCGGTCCTCCGAGACCATCTTGGCGATCTTTCCTTCGGCGTGATCGAAGAACTCACTGTCCTCGGGAGCGTACTGGATGAGGCGGTGCCAGATTTCCTTGATATTGTTGAAGTTCTTCTTGTTGATGTAGCGGTGCAGCGCCTTCTTGTAATAGTCGACCGCCTGCTCGATCTCGCTCTCTTCCTCGCGTTTCTCGGCGAGATGCCGAACAATGTCGGCTTCCTCGTAGTCCACGCGGATCAGGCGCTCCCACACGTCGTACATCTTCTCCCGCTGGTTATCGCTGTTGTAGGTCTCCGCAAGCGTGCGCAGCGCGAAACGGTTCTCTCCGAAGTCCAGGATCCTGTTCGCGAGGTACTCGACGATGTTCCATCGACGGTTGTCGGTGAAGATGTTGATCAGCATCACCAGATTGCTGTCGTCGACGGCCTGGCGGCGGAGTCGGATAATCCCTGACAGATACAGCGCGATGATGCTGTTCTTGGTGTGGTGCAGATGATCTTCGCAGAGCTCGAGTATCTCATCTTCCAGCCCCTCGCCGATAATGCGGTCGAGAAGCTCATCCAGCTCTTTGAAGTTGCTTACGGTATAGTTATTGAGCGCCGCGCGGGTCCATTTTTCCTGGGTAAGTTGCTCGGCAACCGATCGGACCAGCTCGTGCTCGGGTGCGTGCTGTTCTTCGGTCTGCTGCTCTGTCTTCTGCTCTTCCGCCATGTCTCTACTCCTGTTTAACCGACGTAGTGGCTGTAGATCCGCTCGTTCGTGCTCCGAATCTTCAGAAGCACCTCGTCTATCTTGCTTTGGTCTTCCTGCGTGTTGGTGTAATGGTCGATCAACCAGAAGTACCGGTTGAGAAGACGAGCACACACAACACCCTCGGGATCCGGCTTATCGTGGTACTCACGCTCCAGGGCGTAAATTGACTGTTTGAGCTTCCCGTACTCGATGGATCTCAGCTCCCGTTTGACGGAAAACACCCCATACAGCACTCCGTAGACAGGAAGCCACTCTTCCAGCTCCGGGCTTTCGTAGCCGAGCTCCCGTAGTTTCGTTATGAGACGCCCGATCATCTCCGACTCGAGCGTTCCGATATCGACCTTCTGGGGCCCAAGGAAGAAGGCTTCCCGAAAGAAGGCCTTCGCCTTACTGATCTCGTTGACCAATGCGTAGGAATCCGCAAGCTCGGCCAGTACGTGAGGATCGTCCGAGCGGGCGCGGGCGGCCTTCGACAGAACCTCGAGGGCTTTGTCGTATTCTCCCGTTCCCTTGTAACAGCGACCCCTGCGAAGGAGGATCTCGGGATCGTTGTCACCGGATTCCTCGCCGCTGCGCTCGAACTCCTCGAGAGCTTCGCCGAATGCGTACTGTCGAATTGCGTAGAGAAACCGCTCCGATACTTCCCCGACGCGACGAACGAATGCGTTGAACAGTCTCCATTGACCGAGGAGGTATTCTCCCCGTTCGAACCCGCTCGAAGCCTCACGTGCGGAAGCTTCGCGATCCTTCCAGAAGTTTACGTACTTGAGCGCGGTGACGACCTCGGTGTTATCGAAGTCTACCGATAGCGCCTCTTCCAGCTTGCTTCCGGCCTCATGAAGTTCTCTGTTTTTCGTATGCTCGTAAGCCGCCCTGAGGAGTCTCTCGACAGGCTCTCCGTGTGCGCCCAGTTGGTCGTGAGACATAGTCCCCTTAAATCTCTGTTTCATCTATATTAATACCGCATTCCGCCCCAGCTAGTCAACGACCGCGGGTTTGCCATAGAGGGAGTCATGATTTATGATTGCGGTATCAGGTCCTCGGGTCACCAGGTCGACACAGTAATAGGAGACCGGCTTTTCATGAGAACGACTTTGCGTGCGACGATTGCCGTCGCATTACTGCTCGCCACGATTTCGGCGCTCGCTCAGGATACCGATCCCG
This sequence comes from uncultured Spirochaetaceae bacterium, assembly GCA_964635245.1. Lineage (GTDB taxonomy): Bacteria > Spirochaetota > Spirochaetia > DSM-27196 > PWMO01 > JAAAOH01. Next base: position 37,319 of record CAZWNS010000004.1, on the reverse strand, counting down.
CTCGGCGCATCCTCGAAGAGGGTCTCGAGGACTTCCGAAACGGTAACTATGAGCAGGCGATGGTAACCTTCAGGGAGCTGCTCTCATCTCCCGACGCCGACGCCTACCGGGCCGACGCGTACTTCTGGATCGGTCGCTCGGCACTGGCCGCCGGCCGCCTGGACGAGGCGGCGGAGAACCTCGAGTATTATCTGCAGAATCACCCGGACCATCGCTTTGCCCCGGAGGCACGGTATCAGCGGGGGCGGCTCCTGTACCTCCAGGAGGACTATCGGCAGTCCATTCGGGCGCTCGAGGATTTCATAGACCGACATCCGGATTCCCGTTTTCTCCCGAACGCCTATTACTGGATCGGTGAGTCGCTCTATGCCCTCGGCCGCTTCGATCGGGCGGCGGAGGTGTTTCGCACCGTCACCGCCGAGTATCCCGAGAGTTACCGGGCGGAAGCCGCCGAGTACCGTCTATCGGTGATCGAGCTCAATCGCCGGGAAGTGTCGCTTCTCAAGCTCCTGCGCTGGAGCCATCAGGAGTATCTGAACGCGGTCGACGAGTTCGAGCAGCGCGAGCGCACCTACGAGGAGGCGCTCAGTGAGTACCGCGAGCGCCTGCGGCGACTGGCAAGCGATGACTTTCGTGCCGAGCTCGATCGCCTCAGCGAGAGAGTCTCGGAGCTCGAGGCGGAGCTCGCGGAGCGGGAGCGCGAGGTCCGGGATCTGCGACAGCGGCTCGCGCGCCGCCCCACGGACGACGGGCCTTCCGCGAGTGCGGCGCAGCGCGAGCTTCTGGACGCCAAATCCCGGGCGCTCGAGCTCAAGGAGTTCTATCTGAACCGGATAGGGACCGGCGAGGCGGGGGGAATGTGATGCGACGCGCACTACTGTTGCTTATCCTGACATCCGTGGCGGCGTGGCAGGGTTCCGCGCTCGAGCTCACCGAGGGGCGCATGAGGCTCGTATTGCACGAGCGCAGCGGCCGCTTTTCCCTCGAGTATCGCCCCGATCTCCGGCAGGAGCGCTACATTGCGCTCATCGACAACATCGACCCGCGGACCTCGGAAATCCGGATTCGCGACGGTAACGACGTCTACAGGCTCGGAAGCTCGCCGCGCTTCGATCTCAGTGTGGAGCGTCGAACCGGCGGCGGAGCGTCCTTCGTGTGGGAGTCGGCGGAACTGAAGATCACCCAGCAATTCTCCTTTGTCACATCCACGTCCGCACGGCTCGCAAACGGGGTCGTTGTGGAGCTCGTTATCGAAAACGTATCAGAGGTACCTCGCGAAGTAGAAGCACGATATCTCTTCGACACCCACCTCGCGGAGACCCGCCAGGCGCATTTTCTGCTCGCCGACGGCGCGCGTATCCGCTCGGAAACCGAAGTACGCCCGTCGGCGGACCGCGCGTGGTGGGCAACGCCGCATCCCGAGCGGGAGGGAGTGGGCTTTCAGCAGCTCATAGCCGGAGAGGGCATTACACGGCCCGAGCGCGTGGTGTTCGCAAACTGGAAACGTCTGTCCGAATCCGCCTACGACTACGGCGTCGGTTCCGAGCGCACGTTCAGTCTGCTGCCGTACTCCATCGACGATTCCGCGGCGGCGGTCTATTACGGTGCCGAAGAGCTTGCCCCCGGAGCCTCGAGGCGCATAACAACTCTGGTGGGCAACTTCGATGCCGACGGCTACGCCGACTATTCGCCGGCACGCACGCAGAGCGCCGAGCTTCTCGATCGCGCCCGCGATGAGACGGCGCCGGAGCTCGACGCCGGGACCGCGCGGGAGGAGCTGATCTCGGTAAACGATCTCCTCGAGGAAATCGAAACACTGCTATCCGAGGACGGGGAGCTCGACGCGGAGGACGTGGAAGTGGTCGAAGAGATCCTGAGGCAGCTCGAAGCCCGCAAAGAAGCGTACGACACGCGATAGCCGGACGCGAATGAAGACCCAGGAACTCAAGAAGGCGGAACGTCTTTTCGCCTCCCGGCGCTACTCCGACGTCATTCATCTGCTCGAGCCACAGGTGTTCATGTATCGGGAACATCCCCGGTTCTACTACCTGCTCGGGATGTCCTGCCTGCACATGGGCGACCTCGGGGGCGCGTACTCCTACCTGAGCAGGGGCGCACAGCTGGCTCCCGACGATCCGGATTCTCTGCTCGGGCTGGCCGCGGTCCATCTGCGACGAAACGAGAGCCAGGATGCCTTGAGACTGTGGCTCGACGTACTGGATGCCGATCCCCGCAATCCTCAGGCCCGGCGCGGGCTGTCGGCCCTTCGGGAGGCGGAGACCCAGGCGGAGGTGCACGAGCTCTTTCGTGGAGAGCGGATCAACCGTTTGCTGCCGTCGAGGCCCTTTCCGTTTCGCACGGCAGCACGCTGGGCCGGCGCAGGCGTGCTTCTCGCCGTTCTCGCCGCCGGGTTCGTTCGTGTCCCCTGGAGCCATGTCTTCGACCGCCCGCCCGCCGAGGAGCGGGAAGGAGCGGAAGTGCTGGAGATCGACACCGAGGGCGAGCAGCTCATACAGTATACCGGTGACTTCCGCTACATTCTCACGGACGACGAAGTGGAGCGCCTATTCGACCGGATACGCGACCACTTTCACGAGGGCGAGGATAATCTGGCGCGGCGCTCCATAAACCGTCTGCTGCACTCAAACGCCTCCGCCCGGCTGAAGGAGCGCGCGCTCCTGCTCACCGACTATCTTCGAGAGCCCGATTTTACGGATTTCGGGGAAAACTTCTCCTACCGCGAGGTCTCCGAGGAGCCCTGGCTCTACGAGGGCTGCTACGTTCGCTGGCGCGGACGGGCTGCAAACGTGAACATCGGCGAGGAGTCCATCACCTTTGATCTGCTCGTCGGATATGAAAACCAGCAGGTGCTCGAAGGCGTGGTGCCGGTGCGGCTCAGCTTCGCCGCCCGTATCGAGTCGGCGATGTCGGTGGAGCTCATCGGAGAGGTGATCGCGGATTCCGAGCTCACGGGCCTGCAGGGTGTCGCCGTTCGGCGGATACAGCCGCGCGGGGAGTAGAAAGGGGCGCTACGGAATGAGAGCCGTCGTGCAGCGCGTGGTAGACTGCAGCATAACGGTCGACGGCGAGACGGTCGGGGCCGTCGAGCGCGGCGTTCTGGTGTATCTCGGGATTACGGCAGACGACGGAGCCCGGGAGATCACGCACGTTGCGGGGAAGGTCGCCAATCTCCGGATTTTCGAAGATGAGAACGGTGTCATGAATCGTTCTCTTCTCGATACCGGTGGTGCCGCCTGCGTGGTGTCGCAGTTCACCCTCTACGGCGATACCAGAAAGGGGAGACGGCCCTCCTATAACCGTGCCGCCCGGCCCGAGGCCGCGGTACCGGTCTACGAGAGCTTCGTCGAGGAGCTTCGGAGGATGGGGCTCGAGGTGGCAACCGGTGTGTTCCAGGCACGCATGCAGGTCCGATACACCAACGACGGACCGGTAACCATTCTGATCGACTCCGAGAAAAACTTCTAACCGTCGGGCTCCGCCGCCGGGCTCTCTATCACCTCTCGCGCACGCTCTACGAGTACGGTATCGCGTGACTCCCGGCGTATGGCGTCCACGAGCGTCCGAAGCGTCGCGTCGGGGGTCGCGTCCGCGTAGGAGAAGAACGCGAGCGCCTCCGCGACGAGCTCCGGATGCTCCTCCCCTCCCGGCCCGACGTCCCGCGCCCGACTGTCGGCCTCCGCGACGAATCGCGCGTGCAGCGCGGCCGCCGCGGTCCGCGCTTGCGGCAGCACGGCCCGACGGAGGTCCGCGTCGGAGCCCGCCACGGCTCGCCACACCGACGCGCGAAGCATCGGCGAGTCGAGGCGAGGACTCTCGGCGAGAAAACGGCGAAGCGTCTCCGCGTTTGCATCGAGCGCCGTCCGGCGGCGCGCGTCGGGCAGCGCCTGCAGGGCGTCGAGGGCGACGCGGGTGAGAAGCTCCGCACGCCGGGCGCCGCGGGCGGGACCGCGGTGAAGGGCGCGAAGCGCCCCGCCGATGTCGGCGTGCTCGCGGCGCGGCAGGGAACGGGCAATCGCGAGGGCGTCGGTGAGGGGCAGGGTGGCAAGGAGCTCGGCGATGAGCGCGTCCTGCTCGGGTCCGCTCGCCTCCGCTACCGCCGCCCAGTTCCCGCTCTGCCCGTGGGCGGGCGGGGGAGCGACCACCGTATACATCCCCGCGGCAAGCAGGAGAACGAGAAGGATACGCGGCGTCCCGGCGATGCGCGCCCGGACGCCGTCCGGTCTGTCGAGGCGACGTGCGGCCATACGTCTACAGTATCGGCGGTGATATTGACCGACTGCGGGGTGAAGGTTAGTATTTTTGCCGGAACCGTGAAGCACCACGCCCGTTTTGCCCGTAGCGATCAGTGAAAGCTCGAACCCCTGCTACGGGAGAGGATTAGTATGGCTAAAAAGGACACCGAGACGCGCGATCTTGAAAAGACCGAAGACAAGGAACGGGCGATAGAGGCTGCCCGGCTGCAGATCGAGAAGCAGTTCGGAAAGGGCTCGCTCATGAAGATGGGCGAGGGGACCGACACGAGCGGGATCAACGTGATTCCAAGCGGGTCCATCATGATCGACGAGGCGCTGGGCCTCGGCGGTTATCCCAAGGGACGCGTGGTGGAAGTCTTCGGACCCGAGTCCTCGGGCAAGACCACCCTCGCGCTGCACGCGATCGCCGAAGCGCAGAAACTCGGGGGGATCGCCGCGTTCGTGGATGCCGAGCATGCGCTCGACCCCACCTACGCGCGCGCACTCGGGGTCAACGTCGACGAGCTGTGGGTATCCCAGCCCGACACCGGCGAGCAGGCGCTCGAGATTGCGGAGACGCTGGTTCGATCGGGCTCGGTGGATGTCATCGTGGTCGACTCGGTCGCGGCCCTCACGCCCCAGGCTGAAATAGAGGGTGATATGGGTGATTCCCACGTGGGCCTCCAGGCGCGACTCATGAGTCAGGCTCTGCGGAAGCTCACGGGTACCATCTCCAAATCCGGTACCTGCCTCATTTTCATCAACCAGATTCGAATGAAAATCGGCGTCATGTTCGGCAACCCCGAGACCACGACCGGCGGCAACGCGCTGAAGTTCTATTCGTCGGTCCGCGTGGAGGTTCGCCGGATCGAGACCATCACCAAGGGAACCGACGACGCCATCGGTAATCGTGTGCGCGTGAAGATCGTCAAGAACAAGGTCGCCCCGCCGTTTCGCAAGGCCGAGGTAGAGATCATGTTCGGGAAGGGGATTTCCGCTACCGGCAGCCTGCTCGACGCGGCCCTGAAGTACGACGTCATCTCCAAGAGCGGCAGCTGGTACTCCTACGGGGAGGAGCGCATCGGTCAGGGGCGCGAGAACGCCAAAGAGTTCCTCGAGAAGAACCCCGAGATAGCAGCCGACATCGAGGACAAGGCCCGCAGGGCGATCTTTCCCGAGCGCTACGCCGTCGAGGCGGGCGCCGCTTCCGCACAGGCCGGCAACAAGAGCGAGCCGCCGCCGCAGTCGGTATCGAAGAGCGTTCCCGAGGCCGAGACGACCGGCGGGGCCGGCGGGGCCGCGGGCGAGGACGAGCTCTTTTAGGGATGCGGAAACCCCCACGTGTATTCCTCGGGCTGGGCAGCAATGTCGGCAACCGCCTCGGCCACCTCGAGTTCGCGTTTCGGCGCCTCGCGGATATCCTGTCTCAGCTCCGCGTCTCTCCGGTATACGAAACCGAGCCGCTCGACTACGAGGACCAGCCGGCGTTTCTCAATGCCTGTGTAGCCGGCTACTGCGCGCTCGATCCACTCGAGCTTCTCGATTCCACGCAACGCATTGAGGCGGAAGCGGGCCGCGATCGCGCCACCGAGATTCGAAAAGGGCCGAGGGCTCTCGACATCGACGTGCTCCTGTACGGCGCCCTCATACGGGAGGACCCCCGCCTGACGGTACCTCACCCGGGACTCACCTCGCGGGCCTTCGCCCTGAAGCCCCTGCTGGATCTTGCTCCCGACCTTATCGACCCGGTAACCGGCACGCGCTATCGATCCTTTCTCGAGAGCCTCCGCGGTCAGGGTATTTACCTCGCCTCCGAGCAGCCGTATACTCGCCGTGGAGGACAAACCTGATCGCGGATGCAGGAACAACAGCAGGAGCAGGGACAGCGCTTTCGAGTGAACCAGTTCGAAGGGCCGCTCGACCTTCTGCTCTTCCTCATTAAGCGCTCGGAGATCGATATTCACGACATCCCCATAGCCGAAATCACACGGCAGTACCTCGAGTACCTCGAGTGGGTCGCGGGCATCGACCTGGACAACATCACCGACTTCTATCTCATGGCCTCGACGCTTCTCTTTATTAAATCAAGAATGCTGTTGCCCGGAGAAGAGCTCGAGGACGACGAGGAGGACCCGCGCGAGGAGCTCGTGGAAAAACTGATAGAATATCAGCGTTTCAAGAAGCTCTCCCACCTGATGGACGAGAAGCAGCAGGAATCGGAATGGGTCATCGAACGAAAGAAAAAGCAGCCGGTGCTCCCCTTCGCGGATGACGAGAGCCTGTGGGTGAGCATAGACGTCTGGGATCTGCTGAAATCCTTCTCCGGTATTATGGAGGGGCTGTCCGACGAGCGGGTGTTCGACCTCTACGAAGAGGTGTCGGTGAACGAGAAACTCAGCCTTATCGAGGAGTTTCTCGAGAGCAAAGGCGAGTTTCTGTTCACGGATCTGATCGTACGGCGCGAATCGATCATGGACGTCGTCTGTGCGTTTCTCGCGGTCCTCGACGCGGTGAAATCCCGCCGGATCCGGCTGCTGCAGAATCGCATGTTCGGGGATATTCGGATTCGCGGATGGAAGTGACGGACGCATGGAATTGACGCAGGAAAAGGCACTGATCGAAGCCATTCTCTACCTCGAGTCGGAGCCCGTGGAGGAGCGACGCCTCGTATCGGTAAGCGGACTCTCGCGTGAGGTCGTTCGCAGGGTTCTCGCGGCGCTCGAAGAAGACTACGCGACGGAGGATCGGGGGATCGAGCTTACGCGACTCGAGGACGGCGTGGGGCTTGCACCCAAGCGGGCCCTGTGGGATCATCTCAAGGACCACTACGGCAAGCGCCGCGACGCACGGCTCTCGAAGGCCGCCCTCGAAACGTTGTCTATCGTCGCGTATGCGCAGCCCATAACCCGGGGGGAGATCGAGAATCTCCGCGGGGTCTCCGCCGACAACATGATCCGGCTGCTTCTGCAGCGCGGCCTCATAAAGGAAACCGGCCGCAAGGACGCGCCGGGCAAACCGGTGCAGTACGGCACGACACGTGAGTTTCTCAAACAGTTTCACCTTCAGAGCATCGCGGAGCTTCCGCGGCTCGACGAGGTTGAAGAGGACAGGTTCAGACTCGATGGCTAAACCCGCCGGCGGCAAGCGATCATACGAATGGCCCATGCGGCTGCATGTCTTTCTCGCCCGCAGCGGTATCGCTTCGCGGCGCAAGAGCGAAGGGCTCATTGCACAGGGACGTGTACGGGTGAATGACACCGTGATAACGGAGCAGGGGACGCAGGTGGGGCCGGACGACCGCGTGTACTTCGACGGGCACGAGGTGCACATCACGCGGCAGAAGTATTATCTGGCGTTGAACAAGCCGGCGAAGGTCCTCTGCTCGAACCATGACCCCGAAGGGCGGCCCCTCGCCGTCGATCTGGTCAAGAGCGATGTACCGGTGCGGTTGTTCACGGTGGGGCGGCTGGACTTCATGTCCACGGGCCTCGTGTTTCTGACGAATGACGGTGAGTTCGCCGACGCCGTCATGCATCCCTCCTCCGGCGTGGAGAAGGAGTACATCGTCGAGACGAAGGACCCCGTACCGCGGGAGATGCTCGAGGAATACCGCAACGGTATTCGCCTCGAGGGTACCGTCTACACGCTGAAGTCCTTTGATTTCAAGAACGGGCGGAAGGTCCACCTGATCCTCGAAGAGGGGAAGAACCGCGAGATCCGGGAAGTGTTCATGGCGCGAAAGCTCAAGATCAAGCGCCTGCACCGGATCCGCATCGGGCCGGTGCGCCTCTCGGCTACCCGCCCCGGCGGCTACCGTGATCTTACGGAGCAGGAAGTCTCATGGTTTTTCGCTCAGGCCGCCGACAGGGGCCGGGGAACCCGTACAAGGAGCAAGAGTGGTCGTAGCGATTGACGGGCCCGCCGGCACGGGTAAGAGTACCGTCGCGAAGTACGTCGCCGATTCCCTTGGATTTCTCTACGTGAACTCGGGGGCGCTGTACCGCGCAATCACCTGGAAGGTACTGGAGCTCGCCGACGACCCGAACGACACGGAGCAGATCATCCGCGTCGCGCGCGAAATGGATGTCTACGTCGACGCGGGAGCCGTGCGTGTGGAGGGTGCGCCGGCCGAGCGTGAGCTCTACAGCCATCGCGTCAATTCCTGGGTGTCACGGCACTCCTCCGTACCCGAGGTGAGAGACTGCGTGAACGGTCGGCTGCGGGAGCTGTCCACCGAGCGGAACGTGGTGGTTGAGGGCCGCGACATCACCACCGTGGTGTTCCCCGACGCCGAGGTGAAAGTGTATCTCGACGCCGGCGTGGAGACGAGGGCACGGCGCCGCTTCGAGCAGGGACTTACCAATGAATCGCTCGCCGCCATACGGGCCGGCATAGAGTCGCGCGACGCCCGTGATCGGGAGAAACGCACCGGCGCGTTGCGCCGCTCCGCCGACGCTGTCTACGTAGATACATCGGGCTTGACCATCGATGAGGTTTGTGAGACAGTATTAGGCACTATCCAGAGACAGCAATATATTCAGGAGTTGCAGGGTAATCATGAGTGATAAAGACCCACAACAGAGCGAGACTATGAAGTCACTTCTCCAGGAGGAGCTCCAGGAGGAGTTTCTCAAGCCGCTTGATCAACTCGAAGTGGGCCAGATCGTAGAGGGGACCGTTGTACAGGTCGGTTCGGAACAGGTTTTTGTAGACATCGGCTATAAGTCGGAGGGTCGCATTTCGACCGAGGAGTTCGACGAGCTCCCGGAGATCGGCGACACGGTTCAGGTCGTGCTTCTCAACAAGGACGCATCGCGCGGCGGCATAGCCGTTTCCAAGCGCAAGGCCGACGAGAAGCTGTTCTGGGGCCAGTTGAAGGAAGCCTTCCATAATCGTGAGGCCGTCGAGGGCCGCGTGGTCCGCAGCGTCAAGGGCGGGTTCGAGGTACGCCTCCATCAGGGCGTGCGTGGTTTCAACCCGATCTCGAAAATGGACCTTCGCCGGATCGAGGATCCGGAGCAGTACGTCAATCTCACCTCCAAGTTCTATATTGAGCGGCTGTACAGCGAGAACCGCGTCAACATCGTGCTCTCCCGTCGTGCCTGGCTCGAAGAGGAGGTCGACCGGCGGCGAAACGAGTTCTTCGAGAATACTCAGGTAGGGGACATCGTCACGGGCACCGTGAAGTCCTTTACCTCATTCGGCGCCTTCATCGATCTCGGTGGTTTTGACGGACTGCTGCATATCAACGATATGAGCTGGGGCCACGTTACCCGCCCAAAGGACTATGTCCACAAGGGCGAGGAAATCAACGTGAAAGTCATTCGAATGGATCCGGAGGAGAAGAAGATCAACCTCTCTCTGCGGCACATGACCGAAGACCCCTGGAACTACTTCGAAGAGAAATACGCCACCGGCGACGTGGTGTCGGGAACCGTCACGAAGCTCACCGATTTCGGCGCCTTTATCGAGCTCGAGGAAGGAATCGAGGGTCTCGCGCACATCTCCGAGCTGTCCTGGACAAAGCACATCAACCATCCGAAAGAAGTCGTCTCCGTCGGCGATCAGGTTCAGGCGAAGATCCTCGACTATGACGTTCCGGAGGGCAAGGTCTCGCTCGGCATCAAGCAGACGCTTCCCAACCCCTGGGACGAGGTTGCCGAACGCTACCCCGAGGGCATGCGGGTAAAGCGGCCCGTCAAGAAGATCACCCATTCGGGCGCATTCATTGAGCTGGAGGAAGGAATCGACGGATTCCTCCACGTGGACAATATCTCCTGGACGAAGAAGTACCGCAATCCGTCGGCCGTCCTCAGCGAAGGCGAAGAGGTCGACGTTATGGTACTCTCCATCGACTCGGAGAACCACAACATTCGGCTGGGCATGAAGCAGCTCGAAGAGGACCCGTGGCAGGAACTGAAACAGGCCTACGCCGACAGGCGCATCGTGGAAGGCGAAATAACCAACATCACCGATTTCGGGGTGTTCGTGCGCGTGCACGGCGGTATTGAGGGTCTCATCAACAAGGCAAACCTCGTTGATCCCAAGAACGAGTCCTTCGAAGAGGCCGTGCAGCGGTTCAAGATCGGTCAGAAGGTGCAGGCAATGGTGACCGAGGTCAATCCAGGGAGGAATCGCCTTTCCCTCTCCATCCGTGAGATGCACAGGCAGGAGCAGCGTGCGGAGCTCGAGAAGTACATCCACGATGAAGGGGAGGAGACCAAACTCACGCTGGGCGAGATGCTCAAGGAAAAGGAGAAGACCTGAGTCGTCTTCCAATAGACCTTCGTCTCCTCACGCGATCGTGACCCGGATGTTCACGTCTGACGTAGACATTAACAAGCTCGAAACGCTTATCGAGATCAACGCGCTCATAAACTCCGACTATTCGGATCTGCAGGCGGTGTTGCAGCGAATACTGAACTCGGCGATGCGGCTCATCGAGTGTGAGGCGGCCTCACTCCTGCTGTTGAATCCCGAAAACAACAAGCTCTACTTTGAGGTGGCACTCGGCTCCAAAGGACCGGACGTGAAGAAATTCTCGTTGAATCTCGGTGAGGGAATCGCGGGGTGGGTGGCCGAGCGCAACCGCTCCCTCATCGTGAACGACGTCGACCGTGATTCGCGGTTCTATGCGGAAATCGGACGCAAGATAGGCTTCACCACCGACGCTATCCTTGCGGTACCCATGCGCATCAAGGAACGATCAGTCGGCGTCATCGAGATGATCAACAAGAAGAGCGGCCGGGACTTCAATCAGGGCGACCTGCAGTGGCTCGAAATCTTCGCCACGCAGGCGGCACTGGCTATTCAGAACGCGAAGTCTTTCCAGCAGGCGCGGGATGAGATCGACAACTTGCAGAGCCAGGTCGACAACGCTCAGGGCTACCATACCTTCATCAGCGCGAGCAAGCAGATGGAGGAGAAGATGTCCCTCGTTGATCGGGTCTCGGCTACCGATTCATCGGTGCTCATTCTCGGCGAGAGCGGCGTCGGGAAGGAGCTGTTTGCCGAACAGATCCACATGCGAAGCAAGCGGGCACAGATGCCGCTCGTGCGGGTGAATTGTGCGGCCCTGCCTGAAGGGCTCCTCGAGAGCGAGCTCTTCGGGCACGTGCGCGGAGCCTTCACCGACGCGGTAAGCGACCGCCGGGGGCGCTTCGAGCTCGCGGACGGCGGAACCATCTTTCTCGACGAGATCGGGGATATCCCGGCATCGGTGCAGGCCAAGATGCTCCGCGTTCTCCAGGAGCAGACGTTCGAGCCGGTCGGTGCCAGCGAGCCCGTGCGGGTAAACGTGCGCATCATCGCGGCCACCAACAAGGATATCGAACAGGCGGTCGAGGACGGGAGCTTCCGCCGCGACCTCTACTACCGGCTGAACGTCCTGCCGCTCTACATACCGCCCCTCCGTGACCGAAAGGAAGACATCCCCGCCCTCGCCACGCACTTCCTGAAGAAGGTGAACCGCGAGACAAAGAAGCAGGTACGGGGCTTTTCGGATTCGGCCATGCAGGAGTTACTGTCCTATTCGTGGCCCGGCAATGTGCGCGAGCTCCAGAACGCGGTCGAGCGCGCGGTCGTCATTACACAGGATGACTACATCCAGCCCGGCGACCTCATTCTGCAGCCGACGCAGAAGGTACATCAGGACAGCTTTAACGGGCGACCGTTGAAGGAATCGGTGAACCTGTTCAAGCGGCATCTCATTCGGACAACCCTCGAAAAGAACGACTGGAACCAGACCGCCACGGCGAAGGTCCTCGGAATCCAGCGGACCTACTTGTCCCGGCTCATCAAAGACCTCGATATTTCTCACTAACCCACAGGAGTGCCGACGAATGCAACGAACCGACGAGCGTGACACGAAGACGCGCATAGCCGACGCCATTTCCAATCTGCTGACCCGACATTGGAAGACACTTGTGATTACCTTCGCGGGAATCATGGTGGTGACCGTCGCCGCCTTCGCGTATTTCCAGATACAGGAGAACCGGGCAAACGAAGCCGCACGCATGGCCGAAGAGCTGCAGGAGGACTACGAAGCCTGGCAGGAGGCTGAGGAGGAGGAACGATCGTCGCTCGAAGAGGCGGTTCAGGACTCCATCGACGAGCTCGTGGATCGGTACGGGGGAACGTACGCCGCCTCTCGCGCGCGTATGATTCGGGCGGAAATCCATTGGGAGCAGGAGGAATGGCCGGCGGCCGCGGAGACCTATGCCGGGGTCGCCGAGGAGTACCGGGAAAGCCACCTGGCACCCGTCGCCCTGCTCAACGCTTCTGCTGCCGAGGAGGCCGAGGGTAACGCGGAGGCGGCGCTCGGACATGTCGAGACGCTCATCGAACGCTACGGCGACGGCGAGCCGACGCCTGAGCTTGCTCGTGCGCTGTTCACCCGAGGCCGCATGAACGAGGATCTCGAAAACTATGATATCGCCGCCGATGCGTACAACAGACTCGTCGAGGAGCATCCCGAAAGCAGTTGGACAAATCTTGCCCGAAACCGTATAATCGCTCTCAAAACACGCGGGCTCATAGCTGAGTAGTCCGTCACAGGAGCGCGCGTCGTCGGGAGAGTACATGGCCAAGCGCAGCTCTCGCTTCCTGGAGACTCGTTACTTTGGGCTCGTTATCGGGGCGTTCGTCGTCGCTATTCTGGTGCTGGTCGGCACGACCACGCCGTTGCTCGACCGACTCGAAACCAAGATGCTCGACGCCCATTTCAGCCTCAAGCAGACCTTTCGCGGCGAGAGCACGCAGGAAGGCGTGACGCAGGTTCAACGGAATCCCGACGTCTCGCCCGACATCCTCATCATCGGAGTTGACTTCCGCACTCTCTCGGCGTTCGGAAACTGGCCGTTTCCGCGCTCACGCCACGCCGACCTCCTGAACTCCTTCGCCCGTATCTCCGACCAGCGCGCACGCGAGCGCTCCATCCTCCTCGATATCTTCTTCGTCGAGCCCGCGGACAACGCGTTCGAGGACGCGCTGCTGCGCGAGGCTATCGAGGACAACGGGCGAACGTATCTGGAGACCATTCTCGAGCGTAGTGCGGCTCCGCCCGACGTGGCTGCGGAGATGGGCGAGCGGCATCAGGTTCTCTACGACACGCACGGCACGCTCACAAACATCAGGGGGGACTGGACGAAGGTCCCGTATAACCTCGGGAAGCAACCTCCGCTCAAACCCCTCGGTCGCGCAGCGGCCGGCTACGGCCATGCAAACTTCTATCATGACTTCGACGAAATCTTCCGGCGCGCGCCGCTTGTCGCGAAGTCGACCGAACTCCTCGACACATACCGGCTCGACGAGCTTACACCGCAGGTCGAAATCGACCATGAAGGCTTCCAGCGCCTCGCGTGGTTCGATACCGAGGGGAGAGAGCACACGGTCCCGTATCCCGTGACGGAGGAGGTTCTCGAGGAACTGCGTGCGCGCATGGAGGCGGAGGCCCCCCAGCGCGTGGAAGACACGGACAACGACGGTGAGCCCGACGATTCCTACTATGTGGTGCGCAAGTTTCAGGATCATTTCGTTCCGGCGATCACGTTGAGTCTCGCCCTCGACTACTTCAATCGCAGCTACGACGATCTCGAGATCCGCCTGGGCGAGTACATTCGCATCCCCGAGCCGCAGCGCTATGATCCGCAGACGGGGGAGTGGGGACCGTACGAGATCATGGTGAGGCTTCCCAGATACGACGAGGAGGGAAACCTGGTCGAGGAGGGCCGATATCGGCGGCTCGACGAGATAACCATCCCGATCGACGAAGCGGGGAGCATGCTCATCAACTTCATGGGCCCGCGATCGAGTCCCGCGCGGGACGGCTACCAGACCTTTCCCGTGCGTCCGTACGCGGGGTACGCGTCGCGGGTTCCCGGTCCGGATCCCGAGAGCTGGCCGCCGACGCGCGCGGTAGAAAACAAGATCCTGATGGTGGGCGCCTTTGCCCCCGGCATGGCGGCGGACGAGAAAACCACCCCGTATGGCCTCATGTACGGCGTCGAGATCCACGCCAACGCCCTCAACACGATTCTCATGGACAACTTCCTCGAGTATGCACCGGCGTGGCTCGATGCGCTCGTGCTGCTCGTGCTCGCGTTTGTCACGGCCTTCATGGCTTCGAGACTGTCTACCATCTGGTCGCTTATCGCGTCGCTCTTTCTTATCGTGGCGCTGTTCTTCGCAACGACCATCATCTTTGACGATCTCGCGTATATCATCAACTTCTCCACGCCGGCTATCGGCGTGCTTCTGACCTTCCTGTCGGTCGTCGTATACCGTGTCATGACCGAGGAACGGGATAAGCGGCGGATCCGCGACATGTTCGGAAAGTACGTCAGCCCGCGCGTCGTCGACCAGATTCTCGAGAATCCTCCGGAGCTCGGCGGCGTCGACAAGGAGCTCTCGGTGCTGTTCTCCGATATCCGGGGGTTCACGACGCTTTCGGAGTCGATGACCCCGCAGGAGCTGGTCAATCACCTCAATGTTTATCTGACCGCAATGACCGACGTGATTCTGGAGTCCGAAGGTACGCTCGACAAGTACGTCGGTGACGAGATCATGTGTTTCTGGGGTGCTCCGCTTGCCCAGCCGGACCACGCGCTCCGTGCCTGTAAGAGTGCCGTGCGGCAGATCGAGGTATTGGAAGAGCTCAACGCCTCCTGGCCGCCGGAAAAGCGTATCGCCATCGGCATTGGTATCAACTCCGGCGTGATGACGGTCGGAAACATGGGTTCTCAGGGGCGAATGAACTATACGCTTATGGGCGACAACGTGAACCTCGGCGCCCGGCTCGAAGGAACAAACAAGATGTACGGCACAACGATCATCATAAGCGAGTACACCTACGGGCTCGTCAAGGACCACGTCGTCGCGCGCGAGCTCGACAACATACGAGTGAAGGGCAAAAATCGTCCGGTGCTGATCTACGAGCTCATCGACGTTCCATGAGTCACAACCGTTCGGCAGCAGCAGCACCGGTATCACTCCTGGCGTCGTTTCTCCTGCTTCTTTCCTCCTGCGGGATCGAGAGTACGGTGTTCATCGCAGGTCCCCGGCCCGATGAAGTCGATCTTGTGCCGGCCACGGATACCGAGCGTATCACCTTTCTGCACAACGAAGACGACAATGACAGCGACGAGTTCAGGGGCTACGACCTCTACTACAAGCTCTATGAAGCCGAAGACGGGCAGTGGGGATGCGAGCCCGGCGACCCCTGCCGAAACGACAGGGACTACATCCTCAACGATCCCGTGCAGACCGGACCGTCGCGGCTACGCGGACGCGACTACCGACGCCTCATTCAGGGGAACTCGCCCGGGCAGACCCCGAACATACCCGTGTCGAGTGGAATAAAGGGAAACGAGTTTGACGTGGAGATTGATATTTCCGGCGGGGGAGCCGGGGGGACCCCGGAGGACGCCTTCACCGCGACCTGGCCCGACGACACCGTGACGCTCAACCGCGACGTATCGCAGGGAGGCACCCACAAGCGCTTCCTGGACGACAACGCATATGAAGACACGGATGACGACATCAGTCATATCGAATCGGATATAGCCGAGGTGATTGCCGATAACAACCTGTATGTTGCTGTATACAGCCTCGGCTACGGGGTCGATCCGGGCTCCCTGCAGGTACTCTACAGTGAGCCGGTCTACCTCGGATACGTCCGCGTAGACTTCAACTAGTTCTTGACAGGAAAGGATTGCCCACATGACCGCCTATTATCTGACCATCGGCCTCGCGTACCTCGTAGTTGGGTTCGGTGTGGCTCTGTTCTTCCATTACGTGCTCCGAAAGCGCTTTCTCGGCCACTTCTGGGGGGCGCTGCTTATCGGACTTATCGGAGCGTTCGCCGGCGGCCTCGTGGACTTCCTGTTCGCGGACACCATCCGGCTGTTGGCAAACCTCAACGACACCGTGAACATCTTTCCTCCGATCGTTACGGCTTTTATCCTGGTGTGGCTGTTTTCGCTCATAACGGACAATCGGGAATAGCGCTTTGGCGCTCGCCGGCCACGCCGCCGTCCAGCCGGCCGCCGTCCAGCCGGCCCCTCGCTATACAGCCGGTCGCTGCCGTGGCTATGCGCCCTTCACTTCGTATAACAGATATTCTGTCTACTTCCGCGAACGGGGCTTGGCGAAGCGCCCGCCTCCCGGTAGGATCACCGCATGAGTGATGCACACTTCTCCCGGTTTCTCGAGGTGATCAGGACGCTGCGCGGCCCCGAAGGGTGCCCATGGGACCGCAAACAGACGACAGAAAGCATGCGCCCGTATCTCCTCGAGGAGACCTACGAGACCCTCGACGCGATCGACACCGGTGACGACCAGGAGCTCCGAGAGGAGCTCGGCGACGTCTTTCTGATCGCAACCATGATGGCGTACATCAAGGAACAGGAAGGCGCGTTTACCGTCGCGGAGGTCTTCGACCATATCCGGGAGAAACTGCTGCGCCGGCATCCCCATGTGTTCGGGACGGCGGAGGCCGAGACCCCGGAGGCGGTGGCCGCTCAGTGGGACCGGATCAAGACGGATGTCGAGGGCAAGGCTCACCCGTCCGCTCTCGACGGGGTGCCGGAGGGGCTTCCTCCCCTGTCTCGCGCCTTCGAGCTTCAGAAGCGGGCCCGGCGACGGGGATTCGACTGGGACGAGCCGCGGTCGGCCGCTGAAAAGGTTACCGAGGAGCTCGACGAAGTCCTTTCCCTCGATCCGGCGGACCACGTACGAGTCGAGGGTGAGATCGGCGACCTGCTGTTCTCCGTAGTGAACCTCTCGAGAAAGATGGGTGTCGACCCGTCCGTTGCCCTGCACCAGGCGAACGGAAAGTTCAAGCGCAGATTCAGGGCGGTCGAGGAAGAGATGGAGCGGCGCGGAATCACGATGAGCTCCGATGAGCTCGAAACGATGGATGCTATCTGGTCACGGGCAAAGGGGACCGAGGATCGCTAGCCGCCCCGGCGGAGACCGCGGCTCCGGAAACCGAGCTTGGCGCATACGCCTCGAAGTACGAGATGCCCTGCCCGCCGCCGGAAGGACCGGTTGCGAGGGTCTGCACACGGGTGATCTCCACACCGAATGCGGCCGGATCCGAGCCGAACGACGTCTTCAGTAGCTTCTTGAGCCCCTGCGCGCGGCCGCCTTCGTGCGCAATCGTGACGTCGAACCCCTCCTCGCCTTCGACGACCAGTCGAACCCCTGCGGCGCCCTCGAGGACTGTCCGCAGCTCGTCCGCCGGCATATCGGCATCGGTCATATCGATGAGGAACCGTGAGCCCCAGTAGCTTGCCATGAGAGACTTGACGCTCTTCCCGGTCTCCCCGATCAGCATTGCCGCGGTAACCGTGATGCCGTCCGGCATGGCCTGCGTCAACGCTTTACAAAACGTATCAGGATGTATCTCTTCAGATACGGAAACCAGCGCGTACTCGCATTCGGATGCCAGTCCGAGTGAGAGCGGCTGTGCGAACTCCTGGCGGGGTTTCGGGTTATACCCCTGTGTGTAGCTCACCGGGACCCCGGCACGACGGTAGGCGCGTTCGAAGACTCCCATGAGACCGAGATGGGGTATGTAGACGGCCCTTCCCGTCTTCGTAAACCGGAACAGCATCCTGTAGCGTGTCGGAGACTTCCGCTCCTCGGCCGTGCCTTCTTCCGGAGGCGGAGCCGGCGCGGGCGCCGGCGCGGGGGGTGCAGGCGCGGGCGCGGGCGCCGGCGCAACCTCACGAATGCTTACGCCGGCGCTGCACACCCCGCAGGGGTGGTCGCAGCCGTCCGCACACTGCTCGGTCAATTCCGCCCGTTTCGAGCGCTCAAACTCCCGTCGCAGGGCCGCGGTACCGACGCCGGTGGTAACGCGCTGCCAGGGAAGCCGCTCCCGGGGATCACGCTCGCGAAAGAGCTCGTCGTCGACGGACCACCGAGCGTCGTCGATCGCCCGCCGCCAGGCCTCCCGATCGAGGTGGTCCTCCCAGGCGTCGAGGCGGCAGCCGCGGCGCCACGCGTCCTCGATGAGGTCTCCCACCCGCCCGTCGCCGCGGCTGATGATGCCCTCCAGCCGTGACTGAAACGGCGCCTGATAGCCCAGTTTCATTCCCATGCTCTTGAGCTCGCGCTTCAGCTCCATGATGCGTTCGAGTGCTTCGTACTCGCCGAGCTGCCGCGCCCACTGGAACGGGGTGTGCGGTTTCGGCACGAAGGTGGCTACCGCCACATTGTAGTTCATCTTCACCGCGGCTTTCACGTCCTGCATGAACCCGGCGATGGCGGCGACCTCGTCCTCCTCCGGCACCGGAAGACCTATCATGAAGTAGAACTTGGCGTGGCGCCAGCCCATATCACGCGCGGACTTCAGAATTTCTCTCGTGCGCTCCAGCGGTACCTGTTTGTTTACGGCAAGCTGACCCGCCTCTCCCGGTGTCTCCACAGCGAAGGTCAACCCGCTCTTGCGGACCTGCGACACCTCGGCGAGAACCGGCAGCGTGAATGAGCTTACCCGCAGTGACGGAAGGGCGAAGCTGACGTGCTCGGATGCGAAGCGCGCGTTCAGGTATCGGAACAGCGCGTGGACGTCGGTGTAATCACCGGTACTGAGGGAGGAAAGCGTTATGTGGCGGTATCCGTGGTTGTAGACAAGGTTCTCTACTTCCCGTTCGATGGCGGCATAGTCCTTCATGCGAACGGGACGATAGAATACCCCCGCGCTGCAGAATCGGCACCCCTGCGGGCACCCGCGCATAATCTCGACCACGCCGTGGTCCTGCACCACCCGGATATTGGGAACGGGCGCCTGAAGGACGAGTGGTTCCGAGCCGAACCCGGTCCAGATCGCGCGCCTCGCGCGGCGCTCGGCGCCGGGCCACCATACATGCGGACTCCGGCGAAGTCGTGCGAGGCCGCTCCCGCGCGAGCCCCCGCGGCGGTGCAGCCGGACGAGGTCTCTCAGCAACTCCTCGATCACTCCCTCGGCCTCTCCGACGAAGATGCCGTCGAAGAACGCACCGAAGGGGACGGGATTCGATGAGGTCGGCCCACCCGCTATAACCAGCGGAGACTCCTCGCCGCGCTCGCTCGCCCGCAGCGGGATTCCGCCGCTCTCGAGCACGGTCAGAACGTTCGTTGCCGAGAGCTCGTACCCGATGGAGAACGCGACCATGTCGCACTCGTGAAGCGGTAACCCGGACTCCAGGGTGTAGAGCGGGATGCCGGCGTGTGCGAGCTCGGCCTCGAAATCCGGAGCAGGAGCAAACACGCGCTCGCAGCGCACCCCGGGGATCGCGTTGAGGCGCGTGTACAGGAGTTTGATCGCGGTGTTGGACATCCCGATCTCGTAGAGATCAGGGAAGCAGACAGCCACCAGGTACTCATCCGGGCGCCGGCCCGCGGTCCCGTTTCCGG
>CAZWNS010000004.1:0-17564 GCA_964635245.1 uncultured Spirochaetaceae bacterium | reverse complement strand
CGGTCCCGTTTCCGGCCGCGGGTTCCCACCGGCTCCGGGCCGACGTATCGGCCTGCAGGGGCTCGAGGGCGCCGAACTCCCCTCCGGTATAGCGGCCCGGATTCTCCACACGGGCAAGTATTCGTTTGAGGTCTCGCCTCGGATCTATTGTATGCATCATCAGTAATGGTAACGGTTGTGGTGGATGTTCAGCAGCAATCCGACGCCCACCATCGCGGTCCAGAGAGACGATCCGCCGTGGGACAGGAAGAACAGTGGAATGCCGGTTATGGGCATCACCCCGATCACCATGCCGATATTGACCGCGAAGTGAAAGAAGATGAGGGTAACGATTCCGGTTGCCACGAGCGCGGAATACCTGTCGCGGGCGGTCTGAGCGATGTAGAGGCCCCGAAGAAGTATGACCAGAAACAGGCCGAAGACCACAAATCCCCCGACGAAGCCCCATTCTTCGGCCAGGATGGAGAAGATGAAGTCGGTACTCTGTTGCGGAATGAACTGATAGTGGCTCTGCGTGCCCTGCAGGAAGCCCTTACCGGTAAGTCCGCCCGAGCCTACGGCGGTGACCGACTGAATGATGTTCCATCCCCCACCCCGGGGATCGGCGTACGGGTCCAGAAAGAGGATCAGTCGCATCATCTGATATTCCGCAAGCACTGTGCGAACAACGATCGAGCCGAGCAGACCGACGAGGATCACGGAGAGCCCGTACGCGAGCCAGAAGAAATACTTTCGCCTCGTGGAGACGTATCCGATGGCGGTCACCGCAAGCATGGCGGCGATCGCGGCGATAACCATCAACAATACCTCGGGACGGGTAAGAACCGAGACGAGCGGAATGCTGCCGTCGTAGATCTGTCGCTCCCAGGCGGGAATCACGCTGAGAACGGCGGCGAGAGCGCCGGCGAGGACGACGTAGGCCACGTGGCGAAGCCGGGCGCCCGCAACGAAGGCCATCACCAGAAAGAGCGGCATAAAGACCAGCGCCGTGCCCAGGTCCGGCTGTACCAGCGTAAGCCCCATGGGGATGAGCACGATGACCGATCCGGCGACGAACTGGGGAAGCTTCCGTATCGCGGTGCCGACGTGTTCCAGATAGAGCGCCAGCACCAGCACGGAGGCGAGTTTAGCGAACTCCGAGGGCTGGATGCCGAGACCTCCGATGCCCAGCCACGAGCGGGCACCGTTGACGACTCGACCGAAGGCAAGCGTGACGATCAGTAACAGGAACACCAACGCGTAGAGTGGGATCGAAACGGCCCGGATTCTGCTGTAGCTGATGAACGCGGCCCCCAGGAGCAGCAACAGACCGGTCCCCGCCCACACGATCTGGCGGATGTACTCGTTTGAGAATACGCGCCCGGTGGACGTCACGCCGCTTGAGTAGATGAAGAGGACTCCGATGGAAACAAGCGAGAGCGTGGCGGCGATGATGTAGACGTCGAATCCGAGTACCGAGCGTGATTGCACCTGGGTCTCCTACATATACCACAGTGGTCGTGGAGCGCGTTTGAGCCCCGCGACGGATTCCCGGAAATCGCTGTCCGTAAAGATCCCGTGCAGAATGATATTTGCCGCCTTCGGCGCCCACCACTCCCACTCGTTTTGTGCATCGACCAGAACCACGACGACCACGCGCTCTTCCGGGTCGGTAGTCTCGTATGGGGCATAGGCAACGAACCAGGAATGCCAGTTCTCCTCCCGGCCTCCGACCTGGCTGGTACCGGTCTTCCCCGCCGCGTCCACGGCCGGTGTCGTAATCACGACCTCCGCCGTCCCGTCGGTTATGACTTCACGCATGGCCTTCTTTACGGTATCGAACGTCGACGGCCGCGCGTTCATGGTGTGCAGGACTTCGGGCTCGACCGTCCGGAGGACCTCGCCGGTGACCTGATCGCGGACCTCCCGCAGCAGGTGGGGCCGATACACGACACCGTCGTTGACGACCATGGCGACCATGTTCGCGACCTGCAGGGGTGTCACGGCCAGAAAGCCCTGTCCGATAGACATGTTGGCGGTGTCACCGCCGACCCATGGAGCGTTGAACTCCCGGCGTTTCCACTCCGGGCTGGGAAGCGTGCCGGGGACCTCACCCGGCAGGTCGATACCGGTCTCGGTTCCGAATCCGAACTTGTGAGCGTAGTCGACGATCCGCTCCACGCCGAGATACTCGACTCCCATTGTCCAGAAGAAGACGTTGGAGGAGTATGCGAGACCCCCGAAGATATCAAGATGACCGAAACCGGTCTCGCGCCAGTCGTTGAACACGCGGTTACCCAGCACGTAGGTTCCGGTTGCGTTCACCGTCTCATCGAGACCGAACACCTCCTCGTCCACAACGGCCGTGGTCATAAGAACCTTCCAGGTTGACGCGGGGGCATAGCTACTCTGGACGGCGCGGTTGAGAAACGGGGAGCTCGGCGAGAGAGATTCCTCTCTGAAGGCCTCTGAGCCGCCCTCTCCGTAGAAACGGTTGGGATCGAAGCCGGGATAGGAGACCATGGCCAGAATCTCGCCCGTCGCCGGCTTGAGGACGATCGCGGAACCGATGCGGTCTCCGAGAGCGTCGGCGGTCAGCTGCTGTATGTCGCGGTCGATCGTGAGAACCAGATTGTCGCCCGGAACAGGGGGAATGTCCTCTCTGCCGGTGGCCTCCACGAGGCGTCCGGACGCATCAACCGTGCGGTAGCTGCGGCCCGGCCTGCCGCGCAACAGCTCGTCGTACTGCTGCTCTACTCCTCTCTTGCCGATGACGGAGTTCGCTGTGTATCCGCGATTGAAGAGAACCTGGAGCTCCTCGGGAGTGATATCTCCGACGTATCCGAGCACGTGTGCAAGCTCCTCGCCCTCGGTGTAATAACGCGTCGGCTTGCTCTGCCACGTTACACCGGGAAACCGTCGGAGGTGTTCGGCGAGATAGGTTATCCTGCGAAAAGAGACACCGCTCTGCACCTCTACCGGGCGGTAGACGTTGTAGCTGTCCGGGGGAATCTTCCCGGCGATTCGCGAGACCGGCACACCGAGGTAGTCGGCAACGCGCCGGAAGATCTCCTGGTGACGGCCGACCGGTATTTCCGCCGGGTTGATGTATACCGCAAAGGAATCCGTATTGGTAACGAGGGGCGTACCGTAGTTTCGGTCGTAGATTTCGCCGCGCTGGGCGGGGATCACCATCGCGCGACGCTTCACCCGCTCCGCACGGGCACTGTAGATATAGTTGTCGACGACCTGCATGGAAAACAGATAGCCGGCATACCCTACGAAGAGCGCGATAATGAGAGCCCCGAGCGCGAGGACGCGGGGCCTGGAAACCGGACCGCCTCGGGGCGAAAAACCACTCATAGCGTCGTCGACTCCCTGCGTGACCGTCTCAGTGGCCGGATCAACCTTAGCAGAGCAAACAGGATCGGCGCAAGCACCGCGTTATACCCTACTTCCACGAACAGACGTGAAGAGAGCGCCACGGAAGAAAGCCCCTCCATGGCGAACACCGTCGCGGTGAGCCCGGCAAGGAGCGATTTGACCACCGTTCCCACCGAGAGAAGGAGCACCGGGACCAGAACGGCGTCCACCAGCATCCGGTTGTGCAGAACGCCGAAGAGAAAGCCCATCACGGCGCGAAGGAGGGCATGAAAGCCCGGCGGCGCGAGAGAAAGCAGGTCCTCCACCAGTCCGCCGACAAAGCCGCCGATTTGCCCTTCGAAGCTGCCGTTCACCACCGAGTACCAGGCTAGGACGATGAGCAACAGATCGGGCCGGACGCCCGCAATTTCGACGGCAACGAGCACGTTCGTCTGCAGGACGGCAATAACCGCGAGAATTCCAGAATACAGCGCCACACGGGAGGTCATTCGTTCTCCGGAGTTATGACGAAAACGTACTCAAGGGTCGAGAAGTCTACCACCGGTTCCACGGTCAGCTGCAAAGAGGTCTCGTAGGGCTTCCCCTGCACCGACGTTACCGTTCCGATTCGAATCCCCGGGGGGTAGATCGAGTTCATCCCCGAGGTTACCACCCAGGCCCCGTAGCGAACGCTGTTGCGGGCCTGCGAGCTGACGTAGAGCATCGTCAGCGTACCGTCCCTGCTCGGCGTACCATGGACGAGTCCCTCATATCGGGACTGCTGCAGCCGGGCCGCCACGTAGTTCGCGCTGTCGAAGAGCGGAATCACGATGGATGTGCGTCGCCCCACCGTCTCGATGCGCCCGATGAGCCCTTGAGAGCCTCCCTGGACGGCAACGACCGGCATGTTCCGCTGCATACCGTCCGCCGAGCCCTTATCTATCGTAATGGCGGCAAACAGATTCGAGGGGTCCTTGCCGACCACGCGGGCGGGCACGTTGCGGTAGTCGAGGGACTCGGAAAACCCGAGCACCTGTTCGAGACGCTCCACCTCCCGTCTCAACTCTTCGACATCGGTTCGGACGCCCTCGTAGCGCCTGAGCTCCGCCAGCACCGCCTCGTACTGTTGCTGCAGCTCGCCCAATTCGCGTACCGAGTTGATGGTCGAGCCGATGAAGTCGCCCACGTGGAAGAAGAGCTCCTGAACCGAGGAGACCACGCTCAGTCCCGCCTCCGCCGGCCTGAAGCGCTCACGCGCTGTTGAGACT
This sequence comes from uncultured Spirochaetaceae bacterium, assembly GCA_964635245.1. Lineage (GTDB taxonomy): Bacteria > Spirochaetota > Spirochaetia > DSM-27196 > PWMO01 > JAAAOH01. Next base: position 12,954 of record CAZWNS010000004.1, on the reverse strand, counting down.
GCCATCAGCACGATGGAGACCGTCACCAGCACCGCGAGGAGAACTCCGGCCCTGTGATTCTCGATACGCTCCCGAACGCTCACGTCACGTCTTATGATACACGCGGCGACTCGAGTGGTTCGGTCCCCGCTCGTGGTCGAAGTACATACCGGCCCCGAGCGCTACGCAGTTGAGCGGATCCTCGGCCTTGAACGCGGGCACACCGGTCTCGTTGGCGATCAGCACGTCGAGGCCCTTGAGCAGCGATCCCCCACCGGTCATAACGATGCCCCGCTCCACGATGTCGGCGGCAAGCTCCGGCGGCGTTTCGCCGAGGGTGCGCTTTATCTCTTCCACGATGGCCGTAATGGGCTCCTGCAGTGCCTCACGCACCTCGACGCTGTCGATCTCGAGCCGCCGTGGCAACCCCGTAATGGCGTCCGTGCCTTTCACTTCCATCTTCTCGATCGTCTTGTCCGGTGAGGCGTTTCCGATGCGCTTCTTCAGCTCCTCGGCGGTGCCCTCACCGATAATCAGGTTGTGCACGCTCCTGACATGCTTCATGATCGCTTCGTCGAACTCGTCGCCGCCAAGCCGGATCGCATTCGTGACAACCATGCCGCCGAGCGATATCACCGAAATCTCACTGGTCCCGCCACCGATATCGACGATCATATGACCCGCCGGCTCGAAGATGGGTATACTTGCGCCGATAGCCGCGGCGAGGGATTCCTCGATCACCTTCACCTCGCGCGCGCCGGCCTTGTAGGCGCTCTCCTCGACCGCGCGGCGCTCCACCTCGGTAATGCACGTGGGAACTCCGATCACCATGCGGGGTTTCACGAAGAGTCGGCGATTGAGAACCTTGGAGATGAAGTAGCGGATCATCTTCTCGGTTGTTTCGAGATCGGCAATGACGCCGTCGCGAAGCGGTCGGATCGCGATGATATCACCGGGGGTCTTCCAGAGCATCCGGCGAGCCTCCTCTCCGACGGCGACCACCTTCTTGGTGCCGCGCTCAACGGCTACGACCGACGGCTCACTTATGACAATGCCCCGCCCTCGGATGTAAATAAGCGTGTTGCAGGTACCGAGGTCCACCCCGATATCGCTTGAAAAAGCGTTGAAGAGCGATCCAACCCCCATGTATGTGTTCCTCCGGCTTACGTGTTCCCCTGCAGGCTCGTCGCTGCGCCCGCATGATTCGGATCGATTCGAATGGTCTCGCGCCACTGCGACCGGGCGCGGACGGTGTCGCCCATCAGATCGTAGACTCGGCCCAACTGATAATGAGCTTCGGCAGACTTGGCGTTCGAGTCAATAACGAGCTCGAACTGCTCCTCTGCGTCCTCGAGCCGCCCCTCCTGGATATAGGCTTCGCCGAGCATAAAACGCGCCCTCTGGACAAGAAACGCGTCGTCGGTCGCCTCGATCGCGTCCTTCAGATACGACTCCGCCCGCCCGTGGCGCCCCGCCTGTATGTAGGTCTCCGCGACCGTCAGGTACAGGAGGTCCGACGGTGTCCGCTCGAGCGCCGCGGAAAAACTCTCCACGCTCTCCTCAAAGCGGTCGAGTTGCGCGTATGCCATACCCAGATACTCGTAGGTGTCGTCGGCTACGTAGCCGAGATCCATCGAACGGCGCATATGCCTCACCGCAAGATCGTAGTAGAACTCGCCGCGGTGGTAGTATGCCTTCCCGAGCACGTAGTGCACCTGCGCCTCCAGCGGCGTGCGGTGAAGCACGAGCGCCTTGCGAAGCAGAACTACGGCCCGCTCGAGATACGAGCGTTTGTCCTCCTCCGACACCTGGTTGACGCCTTCATAGAAGTATGAGAATCCCCCCAGCACGAGGGCGCTCTCGTCGAGCGGAGTCTCTTCGAGCACCTGCTCCGTCCGATCGATGATGGCCTCATACCTCGCCTCCTCCCACAGCTCGTGCATTTCCTGTCGTTCCTGCACGTCGCTGTATCTCAGAAGCCCGAAGGCCCGGGTTTGAAAAAACACTATCGCAATTACTGCGAGAAGGCCACCGAGGATCAGGATCCGTCGGGCACCGCCTCGCGGTGCTGCTCCAAAGCCTCTGGTGCGAAAGCCGCTACGGGAGAATGCCATTGTCAATCAGGCGTATTCAACTATAGATCGGGGCAAAAGTCAATTCGCATCAAAAAGCGATCGGGACGTCATAAGCCGGGTTCTGTGTAAGGCCGTCATCTATCTCGCCGCTGCGTTACCGCAGTCGGTCTCGAGCAACCTACCCGCAGGTTTCGGACGGGCAGTCCACCTGCTGCTTGGTCTTGCTCCCGGCAAGGTTTACCATGCGCCGGAGATTACTCTCCGACCGGTGGGCTCTTACCCCACCTTTTCACCCTTACCCGACCACACAATCGGAGATCGTGCAGCCGGGCGGTACGTTTTCTGTGGCACTATCTCGCCCGACGCGGAGCCGGGGCCGGGTGTTACCCGGTACCGTGCCCTGTGGAGCCCGGACTTTCCTCCGGGGCTCTCACCCCGGCGACGGCCGGCGCCCCGATCGCTACAAGCTCCATGTATCGTCTAGTCTTCTTCCTCTTCGTCCGGTTCGTCCTCTTCGTCTTCGTCCTCCTCGTAGTCTTCCTCGTCCTCGTAGGCTTCGTCCTCGGTTTCCTCGACGTCTTCGTCGGTATCCGGCTCGAGCTCTTCTTCCTCTTCGACTTCCTCGTCCGCCTCGGCGTCGCCCATCTCGAGTGGCTCTTCATCGAGGACATCCTCGATGCCGAGGTCGTCGTCACCGAAGGACTCCACGACGTCGGCGAAGGTCTCCGAATCCTCCTCGGAGTACTCGGCTTCCTCATCACCGACGTGGAATACGATCTTACTGCAGTACGGACAGAACAGGATCTGATCACCACGCTGTACGTCGTTCACGAACTGATTCGGCAGGATCATCTGGCAGCCGGTACACACCCCCTTCTTGAGAGGAACGATACCCTCGCCTTCCTTGCTGCGGATGATGCGCTTGAACTTGAAGATCAACTCCTCGTCGAGACCGGGCACGAGTTTCTTCTCATCCTCTTCGAGCTCGTTGAGGGCGCGCTTCTTTGCCTCGGTCTCATCCTTGATCTTGTCCTGTTCTTCTTTGACTTCCTGCTCCTGCTGCTCGATGAGGCTCTCCTCGCGAGACAACTGCTCGGACATCTCTTCGAGCACCTTGGTTTCCTTTTGCAGCTCTTTTCGCAGCGACTGCTCCCGCTCGGAGGCGTCGCGAATCTCTTTGTCCAGCGCTTCGTACTCGCGCTGCGTCTGAATCAGGTCCATCTGCTGCTCGTATCGCTCACGCTCGCGCTCGGCGGCCTCCATTTTCTCGCGGAGGTCGGTAATGCGCTGCTTTGTTTCGTCGTACCGGCTGTTCTTCTCGATGTAGGATTTCTTCATTCGATTGAGGAGCTCCGTCTTGGTGGAAAGCGCCTTCGGCAGATCCTTGATCTCCGCCTCGATTTCGAACTTCCGCGAGAGGACATCCTGGAGAGTCTTCAGCTTGTCGATGGTGTCGTGGATCATTCTATGCTCCTTTTACTGGTCGAGGTAATCCTTGAGTCGCCGGCTGCGCTTCGGATGCCTGAGCCGGCGAAGCGCCTTCGCCTCGATCTGGCGGATGCGCTCGCGAGTGACGTTGAAGTACAGGCCGACCTCCTCGAGTGTCAGCGAATACCCGTCCTCGAGTCCGAAACGCATCTTGAGGACCTCCTGCTCACGGGGCGGCAACGTACCGAGAACCCCCTGTAGTTGCTCCTGCAGGAGCGTGAAGGCGGTCTGGTGGGCCGGATTCTCCACGTCCTTGTCCTCTATGAAGTCACCGAGAAGCGAATCCTCCTCCTCGCCGATGGGGGTTTCGAGGGAGATCGGCTCACGGGCAACGTTCTTCACCGACTTGACCCGCGCAACCGACCAGCCGAGCCGGTCCGCAACCTCTTCATCGTTGGGCTCGCGACCGAGCATCTGCATGAGCTGGCGGGATTCGCGAACAACCTTGTTGATCTGCTCGATCATGTGCACCGGCACGCGGATGGTTCGCGCCTGATCGGAAATGGAGCGGGTGATGGCCTGCCGGATCCACCATGTGGCATACGTTGAAAACTTGTATCCTTTCCGATACTCGAACTTCTCCACCGCCTTGATGAGGCCGATGTTGCCTTCCTGCACGAGGTCGAAGAAGTGCAGACCGCGGTTCGTGTACTTCTTGGCGATGCTTACAACCAATCGCAGGTTCGCCTTGATGAGGCGATCCTTGGCGTTCTGCATCATCTCCTTGCCGTAGGTGATCTCCTCCGACATTTCGAGAATCTGGTCTATGGAGTTCTCGAAGCTCGCCTCCAGATTGTTGAGCTTCTTCTCGGTAATCTGGATCTGACGAATCTTGTCCTTGATCTGATCCGCGCTGAGGGCGAGCTCCTCCTCGAGGCGGATGCGCTCGGCCGTCACCGCGAGACCGCGTCCGAGACTTCGAAGCTCGCGCAGGTTGGAGACGCGCAGGCGTTTCTCGATCCGTTCCTGTTCCTTGCGGTACTTGCGGATCTTACGGGCCGCGCTGATGAAGCGGTCGGAAAAGCACAGGATCTCCTCCTGATGAATCTCCACCTCGTGGAGCTTCTTCATCAGCTCGTTCCGCTTCCGGGCGAGGCTCTTGTCCTCAAAGAGGTCACCCCCCTTCGCGATCACCTTCTCCTTCTGCTCGATATAGCCGCGGAGATCGGGCAGCAGGTCCTTCAGTGCCTCACGGTAGAACTGGGAGAGCCGTCGTCGTTCGGCGAGAAACTCGGAGATCTCCTTCTTGGTAAGGTTCAGCTCCTTGGGATCCTGTTTGGAAAAGGCTCGCTGGGCGAGGTCGTAGAACTCCGGTATCAGAATGCCCGAGTTCTTTATAACCCGTTTTATGATGTTTTCGCCCTCCTCCATCTTTTTGGAGAGCTCCACTTCCTGCTCGGCGGTGAGCAGGTTCTCCTTGCCGATTTCCCGGAGGTAGAGGCGGATCGGATCGTCGACCGCGCTGTCCTTGTCGCTCATCATGAGCTTCTGTTTGGACTTGTCCTGCCTGGGCTCCGAGTCGGACTTCGAATCCGCCTCACCGTCTCCGTCGGATCCGACCTCGGCTGTTTCCTCCGCGTCCTCTTCGACCACCGATACGTCTTCTTCTTCGAGCGTTACGTTATGCTTTGCCAATATTCCGATAACCTCCTCAATCTTCTCCGAGTTCACGACGGAATCGGGAAGGAAGTCATTCACTTCGTCGTAGCTGATGCTGCTCTTGTCTTTGGCATAATCTATGAGCTTGAGCATCGCCGGGTCATTTTGCAGCTCTGTCATCAATAAGCACCCTCAGCTTTCGAAGCTCGGCGTCGAGATACTGCTGCTCGTGCAGCAACTCCATCTCCTCAGCGTCATCGGCGGTGTCGCCGCGGCGCAACCGTGCTTCGATGCGTTTTCGTCGTTCCTGGAGGTTGCGCTGCCGGATCCGGTAGGTCGTATCACGGATGATAGCCTCGCCGTTCAGCGCGAACTCATCAGAGGTCACACGCTCGACGATAACTCTGCGCAGATCCTCGGTTTCGATGCGTTCGAGCAGCAACTCCATCGATTGCTCGCCCGCACGAAAGCACTCCTCGAGAGCGAGAAAAACCTCACGTGCACGGCCGTCCCCCAAATCTTCAACGCTTAGTACCGTCCGTACGAAGGAGAAAAGATTCCTGTTTGCCACCGTTGCAAGCATGAGGTAGAGATCAAATGAGATTGACTGCTCGGCAGGCCGACTCGTGTCGGCGGAGGCATGCGTACGTCCCGCTTGGAAATCGCGTTCGACGGCATCACGATCCACCCCAAGCGCATCGGCTACGAGATGTAAGCTTGCCTCCTGCCGCACCGCCGACCCGATGCTCCTAATATATGGAAAAACCTCCCGCAGAACAAATTCTTTGCCGCGCGGTGTGTCGATATTTGTTCGACTCATTGCGCGTTCTACAAGATAATCAAATAGAGTTTTAGTAGAAGTCAGCCGTTTTTTCAATTGTTCGGCGCCATCGTTCTCCAGAATGTCGCCCGGGTCCTGCTCGGCGGGCAGCTGACACACCCTGCCCTCTATACCCGTTTTTTCGAGAATCTCGGCCGCGCGCCGTGCAGCGTCGAGGCCCGCCGAATCCGCGTCGAACAGGAGGATCACCACACCCGCGTAGCGGCGCAGGATGCGGGCCTGCCCTTCGGTAAAGGACGTACCGAGCGGTGCAACGGCATTCGCCACGCCGGACTCCGCGAGGGCGAGGACGTCCATGTAGCCCTCACAAAGATAGACCGCTTCCTGCTCGCGTATGGCCTTCATGCCCTGATACAGGCCGTAGAGCTCGTCCCGTTTTCGAAAGACGGCCGATTCCGGCGAGTTTATGTATTTCGGACCGTATTCGCCGAGACGGCGACCGCCGAATCCGACCACCTGCCCTGCGCGGGCGTGTATGGGAAACACCACGCGGTCGGAAAAGAGCGCGATCTCGGGATAGCGCTGCGAGAACAGACCCGTCCGGGCGAGAAACTCCGGGGAGTACTGCTTCTTCCGCAGAAAGGTGAACAACCACCGCCGGTCGGCCGGAGCGTAGCCTACTTCATAGCGCTCGAGCACGGCCTCGGAAATCCCGCGCCCCTGCATGTAACGGCGCGCCGGCTCCGCATCCGGCGAGTTCACGAAGATGTGGCGGAAACTGCCGGCGACCCGCGTGTTGAGCTCCTTCAGCGCATCACGGGTACGCGATTCCTCGTCGGATTCGCCGGCTTCTACGCTGACTCCCGCCCGCTCGCCGAGGGCGCGCACCGCCTCGGGAAAGGACAGCCCCTCCATCTCCATGACGAACTGAAAGACGCTGCCGCCCTTGCCGCTGGAAAAACAGTAGTACAGCTGTTTCTCCGGTTCCACGCTGAACGAGGGAGTCTTCTCGCTCGTAAATGGACTGAGGCCCCAGTAGCGCGCACCGCGCTTCTTGAGGGATACATAGTCCCCCACCACGTCCACGATGTCGACCTTTCGGGCGATTTCATCGATCACGTGTTTGGCTATCTTCAACGCGCCCTCTGTACTCTCGACTCCAATTCGGTTATCGGATCAGGATGAACTCAACCCGCCGATTCTTCCACCTGTCTTCCAGATCCGTATGCGGAACCACCGGCTCCCGTCCGCCGCGGCCGAGCGTCGAGATACGCTCCTCGTCGAGGCCCCGCTCCACGAGCGCGGCCTTGACCGCCTCCGCCCGTGCTTCGGAGAGCGGCTCGAGCTCTTCGACCTCCTCGCGCTCGGTCTGGGTGATGTTCACCGCGTGGCCCTCGATGCGGATCCGGTAGTCGTCGTACTTGGTGAACACCTCGACGAGCCGCGAGAGGATCGCAGCGTTCCGCGCCCCGCGCTCGGTCGACGTATCGGTGATGAGCTCGGGGCTGTTCGGCGCGAAGGTGATGCTCGCAATCTGCACGCGTAACCGGTCGCCGTCGCGGATCACGAGGATGTCGACGGGAATGTCACCCTCGGTGACCGCGGTGTTGCCGAGCACGTCGGTCACCTCGAGAACATACGGATAGTCCTCGGCGGAGATAACGAGCTCGCCGTCTTCCGCGCGCCCGTCCCAGATGATCTCCTCCGCGGGCTTCCCCTCTCCGGAAAAGTCGGTGAAGAGGTTTCCCTCGCGATCGAACACGCGCATCCGCCAGTGTGAGATCTCGCTCTCGTCTTCCACGTCGATGCGGATCGACAGCTCGTCGTCCACACCGTCGTTGTCGGGCGAGAACGGGACGGGATCAAGATCCACCTCGACCTCGGGGGCGCTCACGTCCAGCCGGAAGGGTGTGGTCTGCGCAACCGGTCGGTTTCCCTTCTGATACACGACACGGTACTCGGCGGTGTAGCGTCCCTCCACAATATTGCCGGCGGAGTCGGTGCCGTCCCAGTCCACGTGCATCGTCGGCTCGGCGGACTCGCCTTCGAAGGTGCGCACCGGCGTGCCGGTGGCGTCGAGAATGTCGAGGCTCCACGATTCCACGCCGTCGATGAGATTCGTGTACATGGTGATACGCGCCGACTCGAGATACTCGTCGTCGTTCGGCGCGAAACCGGTGACGTCGACCGTCGCGAAGGTCGGGGTCTCCCGCGTATCGACGCGAATACCGTCTATCGTTTCCTCGGTTCGGTTTCCGGCGGCGTCGGTCGAGCGCACGACGTAGCGATAGGTCCCGTCGCCGACCGGGTTGCCCGAATCGTCGCGCCCCCGCCACTCCGCGGTATCCGGCGCGCCTTTCCAGAACCACGAGCGAACCGGCTCTCCCTCGGCGTCGACGATGCTGCCTTCCCAGAGAGACTCCTCACTACCGGTCTGACGGATAACCAGCGTGTCCCGATTGCCGTCGCCGTCGGGTGAGAACAGACGATAGTCGGTGGACAGGCGTATCCGAGGTGCGGTGGTGTCCAACTCGAACAGCGACGTGCGAGCCTCCGTTTCGAAACCATTGGCGTAGGTTACCGCGAGGCGCGCACGATAATCGCCGTCGGAGGCCCGGCGACCGTCATTGTCGAAGCCTTCCCACACAAACACCTCCTCGATGCCCTCCGTACCGTCGAGACTGTACACCGGCTCTCCCTCCGCGGACTCCACGGTGAGCTCGTAGGAGACGACGTCGCCGCTTCGCTGCACCTGCGGGAAGAACCGAATCCGGTCCCGCCGGCCGTTCGCGTTCGGGGAGAATGCATCGTACTCGGCGCTGAGCAGGACCTCGGCTTCCTCGGTGTCCAGGGTGAAACGGACGGGCTCCGATGCGCCGGTGTTCCCGGCGCGGTCGGTGGCCGAGAGGCGGTACACGTACTCCCCGTCCGGGGCGAGCTGACCGTCGCTTTGCCGACCGTCCCAGCTCATGCGCAGATCGGCGGTGTCCCGGAATGTGAAGGATCGAATCACCTCTCCACCGGGGGTGGTGATCTCTCCCTCCCAGAGTCGCTCCGAGGAGGTGTCCTGAAAGAAGGTAATCAGGTCCTTGTTCCCGTCTCCGTTCGGCGAAAAGATGTCGTAATCGGCGCGGACGTTCGCTCGGGGAGGTGTGACGTCAAGCACGAACTCCGGAGAATCGGCCTGTGGACGGTTGCCGTTCCGGTAGACCACTTCGAGCTGAGCCGAGTATCTGCCCTCCGGCAGGCGGCGTCCGTCTTCCTCCGCGTCCATTCCGTCGAAGCCGATGCGCCGCGGCGGCGTACTGCGACCGCCGTACTCCCGTACGACACGGTCGTCGGCCTCGTCGGTGACGCGGACGCTCCAGCGTACGATGTTATCCTCGACCTCTACGTCCAGATTCAGGGGCATCGTGTCGTTGACCCCGTCGTCGTTCGGCGAGAAGTGAGAGTCACCGACGCTGATGGATACCTCCGTCGGCCGGGTATCCACGATGATGTTGTCCAGCGTCTCCTTCGTGCTGTTCCCGGCCCTGTCGGTGCTTTCGATCACGTAGCGATACACGCCGTCCGGGACGACATCACCGTCATCGTCGGTACCGTCCCAGGCCACGTCGGCGGGCGCGTCGTTCTCTATGGTCCACGTCTTCACCGCATCGCCGCTGCCGTCCTCAACGCGCGCGGTCCAGAGGACCTCGGTACTGCCCTGCTGAGTGAGGGGAAAGACATCCTTGCTGCCGTCACCGTCGGGGGAAAAGATGCGGTCTTCGGGCGTCGGTTTCTCCAGGTCGATCTCCGGAGGCGTGGTGTCGACAACCACCTCGTATGAATCCGAGCGACCTTCGTTTCCGTTGTCGTCAACCGCCGAAAGCACGAAGGTGTAGGTACCGTCGGGGACCCGCGAGCCCTCATTCGAGGTGCCGTCCCATCGCAGGGTTTCGGGTACCGGAATACCGGACTCCACGGCCGCGAGTCGCTCGACGATATTCTGGAATCCCTCGTTCTCGGGGCGGTCCTCCTTGTTCTCGATGGTGCGGACCACCGTCCCCGACTCATCGCGTATGGTCAGCGTGTAGCCGCGGACGTAGCGGTCGTCCTCGATGGCGATCGGAAACCGGAGGGCGTCCTGGGTTCCGTCGTTGTTCGGAGACACATAGGCGGTCTCCTCGTATTCGACCGTGATTTCCGGCGGGTCGCGGTCCACGACGCCGAGCGGAGCATTCACCCCGCCCCCGAAGGCCCAGGTACCCTCGTAGAGGGGCGCCGCGGTGACCCGGGTGCGGACTTCGCTCTGGTTCCATTCGCGATCCGAGATGAAGCTCTCGCTCTCCGCGAAGTCCGTGCCGAAGTTGATCGAGATCCCCACCGAGGGGACGAAGCTGCGGTGCTCGAGGTCCCCGTCGAACAGACGGCGGGCATCGCCGCGAACGCTCGTGAATACGGATACCCGCTCGGCGATGTTGAGCGTGGCGCCGAGGTTCATGCGCAGATTCTGGAATGTGGGAGCACTGACGGTGTTTCGGACCACGAGCTCCACATCTTCCGTCTGAATGGGGGCGAACTGCGCGCCGACGGCCGGTGTAAAGGTTGACGGCACCGAGCCGCGTCCCTCCACGGGCGTGTACGGCAGTCCCATGCCGAGCAGCGAGACGCCCCACCTGAAGTCTCCCGCGAACCCGAGGTCGCCGGGCATGTGCAGGATGCCGAGATCGGCGGTGAGGCCGGTGTCGATCACCCCGTCCCCGCCGACCCTGAAATTAAGGCCGGTGCCGACGAGGAGGTCGTCGTAGAGGTCCTTCGAGAACGACGCATGGCCGAGGAAGGTCGACCCGAGGTCCATCGCCGCGAGGTCGCTGCCGAGGAAGTGAACCATGCCGGAGAACACGCCGACCCTCGATGGGATCGTAGCTCCGAGGTTGGCGGCATGACCCTGCCGGCCCTCATTCTCCGAAGCGTCGCCGAATCCGGTCACGCCGATGTAGCTCGCGTCCAGCGTCGCACGCTGTTTGAGACCGGACACCGCCGGGTTCATGAGGTTGCCGGTCGGGCTTTCATCGGTTGTCACCGAGAATCCGCCGCCGAGAAACAGCGGCGAGATGAACTCATAGCTGTCGTCCCCGCCGGCGGGCGGATCGTGTTGAGCGACAAGCGGTGCGGCAAGAACCGTCGCCAGGGTAAGCAGTGTCCATATCCTCTTCATCTACATCTCCAGACAGAATAGCGTAGCGCGCTTGCGGGCTAATATCAGCCTTTACTCTGCCACCGACTATAGGAGTCGGCAAGCTTTTCCATTTCATCGATCGACAGGTGGCGGAACAGCTCCCGCTCGAGAGCATTGAGCACCCCGAGGGTATGTGTATCGAGCTCCTCCTCGTGTTCGCGCAGGAAGAGATAGAGTCCGACAACGGGCAACCCGCCGAGCCGGATTTCCACATCGTCTACGGGGCGGCTCATCACCTCTATACCTCCACCTCCACGCCCTCTTCGCTGAGATGGATCTGGAGCGTGGTGTTTCCCAGTCGGTTCGCGTACCAGCGCGCCGACTGCAGGTTCTTGTGCAGCTTCTTGTCATTGTAGAGCGGCTCATGATGAAACAGGTACAGGCGCGAGGTCTCCCATGCCGTTGCAAAATCCACGCCGAGACTGAAGCTCGTGTGGCCCCAGTTGTACTTCTCGATCGCCTCTCCGAGGGTGTACTGCGTGTCCAGGACCATCATGTCGGCCCCCCGAAAGAAGCGGCTGTTCTCGGGCGTCTTCTCGAAGTCGCTTTCCAGCAGTTCGACGTCGGTGGCGTGCACGAAGGTCCTGCCGTGCTCCCGGATCTGGTAGCCGAAGGCCGTCCCGGGGTGATTGAGCTCGCGCCAGGTAATCTCCGCCCCGCCGAGGTGCAGCGGTCCCTCCTCCAGCACCACGAACTCGAGGTTGCTCATCTTTTCTTCCATGGTGATGGGAAAGTACGGATGCTGCATGTGCTGCTTGAGGTTGCGCTCCAGATCCGGGTGCGGGCTGTAGAACGTCACCTTCACGTTCGGGTCGTAGGCGGGAGCGAAAAACGGAAGGCCCTGTACATGATCGTAATGGAAGTGCGTAAAAAACACGTGAAACTCGTCGACCGCGCGCTGTTCGCGCTGTCTCGCAGCCGAGAGCGCCTGTATGCCGCTCCCCGCGTCGAACACGACGACGGTGCCGTCCGCGAGGCGTGCCTCGACGCAGGGCGTATTCCCGCCGGTGGTGCCGAACAGCCAGGGCGGCAGGGTGGCGAGAAACCGCTCGCGGGACTCGGGCGATTCGAGATCTACGGCGCGGATGCGCTGCACGACACTTGCGATCTTGCTCTGCACTTCGTCCGGCAGCAGGGGCCGTGGATGGGAACCGCGGACTCCCCAGAAGCGAATGGTCATCGTCTACCCTTCACAGGAGCGGCTCGCGTTCGTGTGCCGTAAGCCACGCACGGATGCTCTCGGCCGAGTGGCGCGTGCCGATATTGACTCCCGGACACTCCCGTTCGAGCTCGTCCCACTCGGAGCGGGAGCCGAGATGCGCCGGCCAGAACGGGTAGCTGCGACACTGCAGGGGTCGATGCTCGTAGACCGAGCACTCTCCGTCTATCCAGAACACGCAGTCCCTGTTCGGCTGCTCGCGAAGACTGAGGCGCGAGACAACGCCGGTCTCCACCCGCCTGCAGTAGCGGTGCGCTACCTCTTCGGTCGAAATACCCAGTCCCGCCGCCAGTCTCCTGAGGTCGGATTCGGACAGGAACACATAGCCGGTGTCGAAGCGGCAACACATCGAGCACCGCGTGCAGTGGAACCGCAATCCATCGGAATAAAACTCGTCGCGTGTGTTCACGGCCGTCTTGTCTCTTCGTGGCAGACGCGTCGCGCCTGCGGGCTCGCCCACAATATAGCGTAGTGTCTCCGGTATCGTAAATCCTTGAAGTGTAAGGGGTGGGATGGGGAGTGAAGGATTCGAACCTTCGAAGGCGAATGCCAACAGATTTACAGTCTGCCCCCTTTGACCGCTCGGGAAACT
>CAZWNS010000003.1:80846-83529 GCA_964635245.1 uncultured Spirochaetaceae bacterium | reverse complement strand
GCCTGATGCGTAAGATAGCCGACGATGCTGAAGACGGCGATACCGGCGAGCATGCTGAAGCCCGAGTTCAGAAGCGCAGTCATGAAGCCGTTGTTGACGATGTCTGCGTCGTCGGGCAGGTAGCTCGAGTAGGTGATCATGATCGCAAAGGCGATACTGAGGGTGAAGAAGATCTGACCGTAGGCAGCAACCCAGACGCCGCCGTCCAGTATCTTCGAAAAGTCCGGCTTGAACAGCATTTCCAGGCCGCCCGCCGCGCCCGGCAGGGTGACACCGCGAATCAGAATGATCAAGAGCATCACAATGAGCAACGGCATGAAGATCTTGTTGGCGCGCTCGATGCCCTGCTTCACGCCCGCAAACAACGCGAAGAAACTGATGATCCACGCCAGCACGACCGTGGCGAAGATCGACCAGCGGATGCCGCCGAGGTCAAAGGGCCCGTCGGTCAGCTGCAGGTACTCGCCCGTGAAGAACGCGACCGGATCTCCGGACCACGCCAGCGAGAACGAGAAGAAGAAGTAGCTGATCGCCCATCCGATAATCACAACGTAGTACACCGCGATAACGAATGAAATCAGCGACTGCCACCAGCCGAGCCACTCGAACTTACGATTCATCTTGGCGAACGTAAGAGGAGCTCCTCCCTTCATCTTGTGACCCATCGCGAATTCCATGATGATGATCGGAATTCCCGCGGTTATCAGCGCGATGAAGTACGGAATAAGGAATGCGCCTCCTCCGTTGTCAAATGCCTGATAGGGAAACCGCCAAATGTTTCCGAGCCCAATGGCGGAACCTACGGCAGCAAGGATGAATCCTACCCTGCTTCCCCACTGTTCCTTTTGCATTACTGCTCCCTCCTTGAAAAATGCGGAGATTATGTGGATGGCTCCCTACTTTATGGCAGTACGGCAATCCTTTGTCAAGTTTTTTTCGCTTTTACTCAGAACGTACGGTTGCCCAAGCGCTTGAGGAATTGTATACGTAGACATACGCATGTCGGTGCATATCCCCCGGCGGTTCAGGCACACGCTTCTCGGCCTGGTCAATCGACCGTATCTTTCGGCCGCGCTTGCCGGCGCGAGGCGTCCGCTCATCGTCCATATCAGCGACACGCCCCGCATGAGTTACCCGTTCGTGTTACGCATTGCGCGGCAGCTGCGCCCGGAATACCTCATTCATACCGGGGACGTGGTCGACGACATCAAGCTCGAGAATCGCCCGCAGGAGATCCGGGCGTACAGCCGTGAGGTTGCCGGGTTTCTCTCACGGCTCGAGGCGACGCCGGTCGGTGCCATCTATCTTGTTCCGGGAAATCATGACGCGCCCGGCGTTCTCGAGGACAACAGCAGCCGGGCGGTGACCGTGCCCGAGGGCGCGAAGCTGCATATCGCCGGTCTCAGTGTTTCGGTCTCGCACCACTACGACGTGAACATCGGAGACGGGGACTTCTATCTCTACGGGCATACGCCGTCACCGGCGCACCACCGTCGCGGTAGGACGGAGTGCCTCAACGGCATAGTCGGGGTGACGGTAATTGAGGTTCCCTCAAGAACGCTCCATATATTGCCGTATCCGGCCGGCACCGACGATGTGCGCAAGCTGCTGCTACCCAAGCCCGGATTGTAGATGTATCCCGCGAGGAGGGAGTATTTATGATATTCATACGAAACGGCCCCCGCTTTCTCTTCGTGCGAACCGCCACACGCGACGACATCGAACGACATACCGTAGAGCGTTTCGGGGGTGTCCATTACACCTTCAACGACGCGCTGGCCCGCGCTCAGGAGAATACGACCATCCTCTTCTTCACACGGCCGGGCATCACCCAGACGAGAGTTGCGGACGCCGAGTCGGTCATGCTGGTGCCCGCGGCCTCCTCGGTGTTCCTGGCCTCACTGTTCAACCACGCGCTCACCGACAAGGTCGACGGCGTTCACCTCGGCCCCGGGATGATTCTGCTTCGTGTGGTCGGCGACGGAGACCCGACTCTCGAGGAGCTCGAGCGCCGCTACGGGGGTGTCCGCGCCGATTTCGAAGAGGCGATTGAGGCCGGAGAAGCCGACGATACCTTTGTCAGTCTCTCGGATCAGCCGATCAACCGGGTTCTCGACACCACCGAGCTCCTCACGCCCCAGATCCTCATCCATCGCCCGGCCCACGAGCTTTTCAGCGAGCTGCGCAACCAGGGGCTGCATTTCATCACGCAGAGCCTCGAGCGCAAGGAGTGGTACGAGTTGCGCATCAACATTTACGACTCCTCGGCGAAGTACGACGAGCACTACGAACGACTGGTGCTCGTGCTTTCGGACCTCAATATCGGTATGATTCTCGGTGAGTCGTGGACGCGCGACCACGCGCTTTCCCTCTTCTCGGTGCTCGCCTATCAGGTCCGCCTCTTCACACTGACCGAGCCGACCGCGGTGAAGCGTATTCTCATGGGTCTCGAAGCCGATGAACGGGGAAAGCGGTTCGTCGATCTGGACCTCTACTACAGAAACCGGAAGATAGGCAAATTGGACAAGGGCGTGCGAACACCGAAGACCGAGGGGCGCGTGGAACTCCGCAGAGAGCTGCTCGGGCGCCTCACGCCGGACGCCGTGCGGGGGCTGCGGGAGATCGAGGCGCGGCTCGGCGAGAACTGAACGGCGGGGGCGGCGTGCCCGGCGCGCGGCGTGCC
>CAZWNS010000003.1:78944-80746 GCA_964635245.1 uncultured Spirochaetaceae bacterium | reverse complement strand
GCGGCGTGCCCGGCGCGCGGCGTGCCGGCCGGAATCGCCGCTCGCTAATGAAAGAACGGCGGTCAGTAGTTATATTAGTCGTACCCGACGAACCGCATTGGAGAGTATCATGAGTGAACATAACGACAAGCTGCAGGGCCGGGAGCGGCTGGTATGGCTCGGCGTGACCGCTGCGCTTGTCATAACCCTGCTGGTAGTGATGGTGCCGGCCGCAGCGTTCGGCCAGTCGAACTCGAGCGAGGACGACCGACTGCTCGACATGTTCGAGCAGGTGTTCCGATTCGTGCAGAACAACTACGTCGACGAAGTGGAGGCGCAGAAGCTGATCGAGGGAGCTCTGGAGGGCATGCTCGACAGCCTCGACGACCAGCACTCGGCGTACCTCACGATGGAGGAGATGCGCGATCTATCGGATACAACGCAGGGCGAGTTCGGTGGCGTCGGACTCTACATTTCGAAGCAATCCGTTCCCGAGGACAGTCGTGAACCCGCCTACGTGGAGGTGATTTCTCCGATTGAGAGCACGCCGGCGGACCGCGCGGGGCTGCGATCCGGCGATCTCATCATCGCCATAGAGGGGGAGGCGACCGAGGACCTCAGTATCGACGAGGTCGTCTCCCGACTTCGAGGCGATCCCGGGAGCAACGTCGAGATAACCGTCCGCCGCGGCGAGGGCCGCAGCTTTGACGTCGCCCTCGCCCGTGAGATCATCGAAGTGCCGACCGTGCGCCATGCGATGATTCCCGAGGACATCGGCTATATCCGCATCATACAGTTCACCCCGTACACCGACGACCGCGTCAAAGAGTCGATAGAGGAGTTCGAGGATAAGGGCTATGGGTCGCTCATCATCGATCTGAGGCGAAATCCGGGCGGATTGCTGCCTGCGGTGGTGGATACCGCGGATCTCTTCCTTTCCGAGGGGCTGGTAGTCGGGACGCGGGGCCGCAGTCCCGGTGAAAACCAGCGCTTTACCTCCAAAGACGGCGTGGCGGTACCGGACGATCTGCCCGTCGTCGTGTTGATCGACGAGGGCTCGGCCTCCGCCTCGGAGATTCTCGCCGGTGCGCTGAAGGACCGCGACCGGGCCTTTCTGATCGGCGAGACCACGTACGGAAAGGGTTCGGTACAGCAGGTCAGACGCATCACCACCGGAGGGTTCCGCCTCACGATGTCGCGCTACTACACCCCGAGCGGTGACTACATCGACGAGAAGGGGATAGAACCGGATCTGGAGTTGAAGGATCGCGAGCTCAGCGATGAAGACCTCGACTCTCTCGCACGTCTGCAGGAGCAGGGGCTGGTGGCGGAGTTCGTAGACGAGCACCCATCGCCGTCGGACCGGCAGGTACGGTCCTTCATCGAGAGGCTTCGCGAGCAGGATATAACGCTTTCCGAACGGCGTATACGAAAGCTGGTCCGGGACGAGGTACAGCGGAGAGACGATGTCGATCAGATCTACGATCTGGATTTTGATATCGTGCTGCAACGCGCGGTCGAAATGCTGCGGCAGGGAGACATACCGGAACAGTAGCGGTAGATATGAAGCAGTTCGTACTGCCCGCCGCCTGCGCGGGGGAGGGCGAGGTCACGGTTTCGGGGCGGGACTACCATTACCTGCACCGTGTCCGCCGGCTCTCCAAAGGCGATACATTCCCGGGGCGCTCCCGAGACGGCGTGCGGTACCGGTGCACGGTCGCTGAAGTCGGCCCGGATAGCATGCTGCTGCGTGTGCGCGCGGGGGTGAGCGACGCGGAGGCCGGGGCCGCGGGTGCTGCCGCCGACGCGGAGGCCGGGGCCGC